>CABUVF010000043.1 GCA_902494945.1 uncultured Collinsella sp. | reverse complement strand
CCCGCTCATCATCCACTGCCAGTATCCTCGCCATGTTCGACCTCCTGAAACTCCCGTCGGCATTGTACTTGCGCCGCGCTCAGCGGTCCAGAGCCCCGCGCGCAGCCGCGGGCGCGGGCGCCCACATGGCGATCTCAGGGTTGGGCAGCACGCGGGCGGCAATCGAGCGCAGCGCCGACCCCCAGCCGGCGTCGAGCAGGGCATTCCCGCCCAGGACGAGCGCTGCGGAGAGGAGGGCGAGCACGGCGGCGAGCGGCTTCCTACGCATCTGCCCTCCCGTCCTCGAAGCGGCAGA
Source organism: uncultured Collinsella sp. (assembly GCA_902494945.1). Classification (GTDB taxonomy): domain Bacteria; phylum Actinomycetota; class Coriobacteriia; order Coriobacteriales; family Coriobacteriaceae; genus Collinsella. Next base: position 12,599 of record CABUVF010000043.1, on the reverse strand, counting down.
ACCAGGCCAGAAGGACGGCGGCGGCTGCCAAGGCGAGCACGAGGCCAGCGAGCGCAGTCGTGAGGAGAGGGCCCGCCGCGCGTGCGGCAGCGATGAAGGCCTCCACCCCGAGCGACCCTAGGCGCGCGGGCCAGGCGAGCGGCACCCAGCTCAGGGGCGTCGCCAGGGCACCGGTGAGCTCGCCGGTCATGAGGCCGTGCGCAAGTCCGCCCACTGAGAAGAACGCGAGGAGCATCCCCGCCGCGCCGGCGCCGATGGCGGCGTTGCGGCCGAGGCGCAGGGCCACGCCGAGCCCCAGCGCGTAGAGGGGCAGGCTGCCCAGCACGATGCCCGCCCAGGCGGCCGCAAGCGGAGCGGGCCCGAGCGGCAGGCGCCCGGCGACGGCGAGCACGGCCCCGAACACGCCGAGCGCCACGGCCAGCGCGCCCGCGCCGAGCGCCGCAAGGGCGAGCAGCTTCGCCGCGACGGCGCGCCCGCGCGAGGGGACCGCCGTGAGGTTGGCGAGGCGCCCGGCAGCGCGCTCCTCGTCCACGGCGAGCCCGCAGACGATGGCGGACATGAGCGGCATGAGGGCGCCGAGGAACTGGGCGTAGGCGTCCGCGCCCAGCGCCGGGTCCCATCGGGTTACGGAGAAGTACTCGCCGCAGGCAAGACCGGCTGCCAGGCCGCAGGCGAGGTGCACCGCCGAGAGCGGGGAGCGCGCCAGGCGCAGGGCCTCGGAAAGCAGGGCCCGCGGGAGAGTCATGCGCGGCGTCGGATCGGAGAGTCGTGTCATGGCCATCACCTCTCCTCGGAGCGCGCGAGCCAGGCCGCGCCCGCCGCCGTGAGCGCGGCGAACGCGAGCGCGCAGACCGCAAGGCCCGCCAGTGTGAGCATGCCGTCCGCCGCGAGCGCCCCGCCGAGCGCCATGTCCGCCGCGAGTGGCTCGCCGCTCGGCAGCACGGGGATGAAGCTCGTGGGGATGACCATGCTCGCCGACGGCGGAAAGAGCTGCGGCAGCGGCATCAGCGACCAGGCGAACCCACCCACGAGCTGCGCGGCGAGCGGGCAGAAGATGCCCGCGAGCATGCCGAGCCGCGCCGTGAGGAAGAGCCCTGCGGGGATCATCCACGCCGCGGTCACCGTGTTGACGAGCGCGCAGAGGAGCATCGTGAGCGTGCCCGCGGCCGTGAGACCCTGCGAGGAGAACGCCGATCCCGCGAGGTAGATGCCGAAGACCACGAGGTTCGAGAGCGTGCAAAGAGCAAGGCACCAGAGCGCCTTGGCCCACCAGGCGCGCCCGAGCGGGAAGCCCAGGCCCAGAAGCCCCCGCATCCGCGTGCGCGCGTCCGCCCGCGCGACGCACGCCACCACGAGCGATAGAGACACGGGCAGGAAGAGCGCGTACCAGTAGTTCCACGCACTAAAGATCTGCACGCCCCGGTAGGGCATCGCGCCGAGCAGCGGCATCGGCAGCGCCATGAGCACGGCCAGGCGAACCGGTGCCGCGTGGCGCGACTTCAGGGCCTCGGCGCGCAGGCCCGCGAGCAGGCCGCCTTTCTCGCCCGTCATGCCGCCACCTCCCCGCGTGCTCGTCGCCCTTCCCGACAGAAGCTCATGAAGAGTTCCTCGAGGTCCTGCCCGGGCCGAAGCGCATCCTCGTAGGCGAGGCGCCCCCCGCAGATGATGCCGATGGTGTCCGCCATCTGCTGCACCTCGGAGAGGATGTGGCTCGAAACGATCACCGTCGTACCCGCCGCCGCGAAGCCGCGGATCTGGTCGCGCAGCTCCTCGATGCCGATGGGGTCGAGGCCGTTGGTGGGCTCGTCGAGCACGAGCAGGCGTGGCCGGGCGATCAGCGCCAGCGCGAGCCCCAGGCGCTGCCGCATGCCCATCGAGAAGCGCCCGGCGCGCTTCTTCCCGGTGTCCGCGAGGTCCACGGCGGCGAGCACCTCATCTATGCGGCTCTCGGGAAGGCCCAGCAGCGTGGTGCGCACGCGCAGGTTCTCGCGCGCGGTGAGGTTGGGGTAGAGCGGCGCCTCCTCGATGAGGCTGCCGATTGCGTAGAGGTCCTCGCGGCGCCAGGCGTGCCCGGCAAAGAGGATCTCCCCGGCCGTCGGCCGCAGCATCCCGCAGATCATCTTGAGCGTTGTCGACTTGCCGGCGCCGTTGGGGCCGAGCAGCCCGTACACCTCGCCCTCGCGGATATGAAGGCTCACGTCGGCCACGGCGTCCTGCGCCTGGTCGCCGCGGCCGAAGCGCTTGGTGAGCCCGCGCGTCTCGAGCATGTAACCCATGGGTTCGTCCTTTCTCTTCCGGGCGCGCGGGCCGAGCCACCGTGCCCGCACGCTTTACCTTTCGGGTTCACCATCCATGGTGGGGCGCGTTTCTAACGAAGCCGTAACGGCCGTTGGGTTCTTTTAGCGCCAACCCTTCTCGACCCGCACATCATGATTAATTCGCTTAAGGCAACAACTTTCCCGATCGATGTAATCACCGAATCAAAACGTGTACATCAGCCATCAAAGATGCCGAAAAATGTCATATTTGGAGGCTGATGTACACAAATGCAGAATCCCGCACAACCCAGTAGCATCCTCCATATGTCTGGACTCTCTATGCTTACGCTGGATAGACATCGCCGGAACGGGTATAGTATCGAAAGTTTTGTCGTTAACCAGCGGGGGAGTCCTGTGGGCATCAAAAAGAAGATCAAAAAGGAGCTTATCGGCACTTCCGATTACCCGTCGAATAAGATCTTTACGATCTCCAATTTCATCACCTTTACGCGCCTGATCCTCACCCTGGTATTTCTGTACCTGTTTGTGACGGATAACAACCGCGTCATCGCCATCGTTATCTACGCCGTTGCCGCCTCTACCGACTGGATGGACGGTCAGATCGCCCGCATGACCAAGACGGTCTCGTGGCTCGGCAAGGTCATGGATCCCATCTGCGACCGAGCGCTGCTGTTCACCGGCGTACTTGGGCTGGTGGTTCGCGGAGAGCTGCCAATCTGGGTCTGCGTGCTCATTATTGGCCGCGACATCTATCTGGGCATCGGCACGCTTATCGTTCGTCATTATCACCGTCGCCCCATCGATGTCGTCTTTCCCGGAAAGATTGCCACTGCACTGCTCATGACCGGCTTCTCGCTCATGCTGCTCGGGTTCCCCGTTATTGACGGCCTGCATCTTTTACCTTCAACCCTTACGGCCTTCCCGGGCCTCAACGGAAGCTCGGTGCCCCTCGGCATCTTCTTTGTGTACGGCGGCGTGATCTTCTCCATGCTCACGGCTGTCATCTATTCCATTAAGGGCGGAGTGGCCATTAAACAGGCTCTCGCGCATCCCGAGGACGAGGACATCGACTTTCTGAACCCTGAAATCGAAGACTGATTCGTTGGGGTATGATTACGTACGGTTCATTATTTGCGGCACGTCCGCGATAAGTTAGGGGTTGTCATGGACAACATGGTTAATAATATGCCTCAGAATGATAAGACTGCTGACGCTACCTGCGTATTCCGCGTGCCTTCAAGCGACGTCACCGTTCCCGACCTCATGGCCAACGTGCGCATCACCGCCCCCGTTCTGTCCATCGTCAAGGGTCCGCAGACTGGTGCCGCCTTTGAGCTCGAGGACGACGTGACCACCATCGGCCGCGATCCTGCGAACGGCATCTTCCTCAATGACATGACCGTTTCGCGTAGCCACGCGCGCATTATTCGCGAGGGCCTCGGCGCTCGCATTGAGGACCTGGGCTCGCTCAATGGCACCTGGGTCGACGGCGCCATTGTCAACGCGGCCCCGCTGCACGATGGTTCTTCCGTCCAGATCGGTACGTTTACGCTCATCTACCACGAGAGCACGCCGGAGCGCATCGAAACCGGTGAGTAGGGCATGGCCGAACGCAACTATCTGAGTATCGGCCAAGTCGTCAACCTTCTTCGAGGCGCATACCCCGATCTTTCGAACTCAAAAATTAGATTTCTAGAAGATGAGGGGCTCATTACCCCTCATCGTACGCCTAAGGGATACCGTCAGTACTCTAAGGAGGACGTTGATCGCCTGGAGGTCATCCTGCATTTGCAGAAGACCCGCTACATGCCTCTCAACGTGATTAAGCAGCGCTTGGAAAACGCCACGGACCTGTCAACGCTCGCTTACGAGGTGGGCTTGCTGTCCGATGTTCCGCTCAAGACGGAGCCCAAGGAGACTAAGCAAAAGCTGCATCCCATTGAGACCATTCCCGATATGCTGGGCGTCGAGATTTCGTTTATCCGCTCGCTCGCCGAGAACGACCTCATTCGCATCATCAAGAGTCCGCAGAATCGTGAGCTCGTCGATGGTCGCGATTTTCCAATCATCCGCTACTGCTCCGAGCTGTCACGCTTCCATATCGAGCCCCGCAACCTGCGTCAGTACGTGTCTTCCGCCAACCGCGAGTCCTCGATGTTTGAGCAGGTGCTCGTGAGCATGCTCGGAATGGATACCTCCGATGACGAGCGCGACGCCAAGCTCGAGCGTGCGTTTAAGAAGCTTCATGACCTGACCGAGGGTGTGCACACTGCGTTGCTCAAGAACCGCGTTTTTGAGTCGCTCAATGCCGTGGTCGAGGACGCCGACATCGATGCACTCGATGAGGAAATCACTCGCTCCGAGTCCACCAAAGCCAAAAACGAAGAGATAGCCACGCCGGCTTCGCACGAGGATTCTCTCGTAAAGCCGCTCAAGGTCGTCGCCCCTTCGCACCCCGGCACCGCCACGGAGGGCAAATAACCGCTGCCGCTTATCCGGCAACCCATTGAAAGGTCATGCAATGTACGACTTCGAATCTCAAATCGTCGACATCCCCGACTATCCCGAGCCCGGAGTCATCTTTAAAGACATCACGCCGCTCTTTGGCAATCCCGAGGCGCTCAAAGCCATGACCGATACCCTCGCCGAGCACTTTGCCGGCATGGGAATCACCAAGGTCGTGGGTCCCGAGGCTCGCGGCTTTATGGTTGGCGTACCGGTGGCTGTAGCCCTTGTCGCCGGCTTTGTTCCCGCACGTAAACCGGGCAAGCTGCCGCGCGAGACCGTAAGCCAGAGCTACGAGCTCGAGTACGGCACCGATTCAATTGAGATCCATGCCGACGCTATCAGCTCTAAAGATACCGTGTTGATTCTGGACGACTTGGTCGCGACGGGCGGAACCGTCGAGGCAACAGGTAAACTGGTGCGAGATATGGGCGCAAAGCTTATCGGTTACGGTTGTATACTTGAGCTTGCGTTTCTCAACCCGCGCGAGAAGCTCACGCCGTCTGATGACGATGTGGAGCTCTTTAGCCTGGTGACGGTAGGCTAGCCGTTACCCTTAGTTACTGGAAAGGAAGCTACATGCGCACAGCAAACACGCACAAAAATATGGCACGCTGCGCTGCTACGGCAACCCTCGCTTGTGTTTTGGGCTTGGGCCTCGCGGCTCCTGCCTACGCCGATACCGCATCCGACCTTGCCGCTGCTCGTACGAAACTCGAGCAGATCGGCACCCAAACCCAGCAGATTTACGATGAGCTTGCCACGCAGACGCAGGCGCTCGATCAGACTGCCGGCGAGATCACGCAAAAGCAGCAGGAGATCGCCGATGGTCAGGCCAAGCTCTCGACCTATGTCGCCGGCGAGTACAAAACCGGCGGTCTGAGCCTGCTTCAGGTTTTGACGGGTGTCGATGATCTGAGCGATATGCTCAACCGTCTGTTCTACTACGGCAAAGTTTCCGATAAGCAAGCTCAGACCATTCAAGAGGTCAAGGAGCTTAAGCAGCAGCTCACCGATAAGCAGGCCGAGCAGGAGAAGAACGTCGCCGCGACGCAAAAGAAGGTCGACGAGCTCAATGCCCAGCAGGCTGAGGCTCAGAGTGTCGTGAACTCCCTGGATTCGCAGCTGCAGGCCGAGCTCGCTGCCGAGGCCGAGGCCAACGCTGCGCTGCAGGCTGGCATTAATGCTAGCACCGCCGAAAAGGCCACGGTGAGCAACGACACCGCCGGTACGACCGAGAACACCAACAATGGCGGCCAGACCAACAATAACAACAACCAGGGCGGCAACACGCCGGCTCCCGCACCGCAGCCTGCCCCCACGCCCGCTCCGGCTCCCACGCCTTCGGCACCGAGTCAGTCTGTTGATGGTGGCTCCGTTGTTTCGCGCGCCTACAGCAAGCTCGGCTATGCGTATTCTTGGGGCGGCATTGGACCGAACAGCTTTGACTGCTCCGGTTTTGTAAGCTATTGCCTCACGGGACGCTACTGCCGTCTGGGCACCACGGTCGACTTCATGGGTTGGACCCGTGTGTCCGATCCGCAACCCGGCGATGTTGTGGTTAACTCCTACCATACCGGCATTTATATCGGTAATGGTCAGATGATCCATGCTTCCGACTACAAAACGGGCGTCATCATCAGCTCCGTTGCCGCCGGCATGAACAACAACTATATCTTCGTGCGCTACTAAGTCATCTTACACAGCGTGTGAATGTGGACCTCGTGGCTTAAAGTCGCGAGGTCTATTCTTTTGTCTCTAATCTTGTACGGCTATCTAGTATTCAAAACTAGATAGCCGTACATTCGGTTTGCAAGAAGGCTATAATTGTTGAGGAACAATTAGAAAGGACCCTCTATGAGCTGGGCACTTATCTCCGATTCAAGCTGCAACCTCCGCGATTGGCAACCGACCGCGCCCCATACCACCTTTGCATTTGCGCCCCTCAAAATTCGAGTGGGGGAGCGTGAATTCATCGATGACCTTTCACTCAATGTTCATGAGCTCAACTGCGCTGTTCAGGCGGAGACGAACGCTTCTTCGAGCGCTTGTCCCAGCGTAGGGGAGTGGGCCGAGCTCTTCAAATTGGCAGACAAGACCATCTGCATGCCAATCTCTGAGGGCGTGTCGGGCAGCTACAACGCAGCAGCCACGGCTCGCGATATGGTTCTTGCCGAGGAGCCCGACCGGCAGATTCATCTAGTCAATTCGCGCGCAGCTGGCGGCAAAATGGACCTCATTTTCTTGCTGTTCGACCGCTATCTTGCAAGCAATCCGGATGTCTCATTCGAGAACGCTTGCGCATACTTCGATAGCCTTGAGCAGAACAGCAAAATCCTCTTCAGCTTGTGCAATTACGAAAACCTGGCCAAAGCCGGACGTATCCCTAAGGCAGCCGGCGTCATTGCCAACAAGCTCAATATTCGCATTTTGGGCACGGCGAGTGAAGCCGGTAAAATCGAACTCGTCGGACACACGCGTGGCGAAAAGAAGATGCTCAACAAGATTATCGACACCATAGAAGCTGAAGGTTTTACGGGCGGCGAGGTCGTTATCGACCATGTCGAGAATGAGGCAGGCGCCCAAGCACTTGCCAGCCGAATTGTGGAGCGCTGGCCAAGCTCCAAGACTATCATCATGCCCTGTAACGGGCTAGATTCATACTATGCCGAAATGCATGGGCTCATTATCGGCTACGGCATGGGCGTGGCTTCGGGCCAATAACGTCCAACCAAGCAAAAATACGGGCGGGACAAAGTGGCAGATAGCCCTTTGTTCCGCCCGTTTTATACGTCGGCTAGCTATTAAACCCATTAAACTTTAGATAGCTCATCAGGTACGCTTTCGAAACGAAGGATGAAACCGCACTGCGCACAAGCAGCGACTCACGCGTTACCTGATGCGCCGTATCGGGAACCGGCGTCTGCTCGACGGAAAACGCCGAACGAATCGATGCCTCGAGCTGATCGACCACATAATCGAAGGCCGTCGGGGCATCGTAGCTCAAACGCTGAATGTTAAAGAGTGCCTGCACCGCAGCAATAGGTAAGACCTGCTTAAAGAGGCAGATAGCGATCAGGCGGGCAATCTGCTCGCGGCCATATTGCTTTTTGACCGGAGCAGGCACCAGGCCGACCTTCACGTAGTTATTGATCATCGATGGCGTAATGACAGGGTGCTCAACGCAAATGGACAGCGGCTCCATCCACAGCGCAACATACTCAATAACCTGGTCGCGATAGAGCGTCACATTGGGCAACTGGTCATAGCGCGGCAGACTCAACGTATTGAGTTTACGCACGATTTCGGACTGAATAAATGCATCGGGCAGCACCGTGGGCTGAATATCCTCAGGCTTAATACTGACCGACGAATCGGACATCGGAATAACGTGTTTAACGTGGTTCATAAAGGTCCTCCGTTCATTTTCTATATTGTATTCTAGGTTATCTAGTTTTGCATACCACATAGCCGGCAAGTAAAAGTGGTTGGACAACACATTGATGCATCGTCCAACCACTTTGTTTAAAGATAGCAACCTTACATAAGATATATTATCGTACTTATTCACGGAGAAACGCGTATGCGCTCGTTGCTGCTATGGCTCCGTCCGAAACGGCGGTCACAACCTGGCGTAAACGCTTGGAACGGATATCGCCGGCTGCGAATAAGCCGGGCGTACGGGTGGCCATAGAATCGTCGGTGACAATGCCGCCGTCAGGAGCCAGATCGACTAGATGCTCAACCAGCTCGGTATGCGGCAGCATCCCCGTAAAGACAAAGATGCCAAACGAGCCAGGTTCAAATGACTCGGTATGAGTCTCACCGGATGCATTGTCCTTAAAGGTAATCGTCGTTGGCATGGCTTCGCCCGATAGCTCTACAATACTAGTTTGGTACCTAACTGTAATATTGTCCTTTGCGAGTACTTTCTGAACAACACCATCGGGCGCACGGAACTGGTCGCGGCGCAGCACGATGGTCACACTGCTGGCAATGTCGGACAGGAACAGCGCCTCTTCGCATGCCGAATTGCCACCACCGATTACAAAAACCTGCTTGCCGCGGAAGAACATGCCGTCACATGTTGCGCAATATGAAACGCCACGACCGCGATACGTATCCTCGCCAGCGAAACCTGCCGGGCGCGGCGTGGCACCCATGCACGCAATGACGCTCTTGGCCGCCGTGTCACCCATATCATGATGGATGGTAAATTGAGCCACATCGGCATCGTAATCGACGCCTGTCACCATACTCCATTCAATCTGAGCTCCCAGGCCTTCTGCATGCTGTTGGAATCGCTCGCCAAGCTCAGCGCCACTCAAGAGCGGAATGCCCGGATAGTTCTCGATCTCATTGGTTGTGGCGATCTGCCCTCCCGACATGCCCTGCTCAATCACGGTCGTCGTCAGGTTGGCACGCGCAGCATAAATGGCGGCAGCATAGCCCGCGGGACCGCCGCCGATAATCGCAACATCGATCGGCTGATCGGTAGTCATGGAATGTCCTCTCGTCGAAACATTGACGTTCTTTGCGCTCATACCCAAATTTAAGCAAACGTGACACTCATGCACTACAATGATAAATCCGTATTACAAAGCTGAAGGGGAGTTATCGATGGATCAGACGCAGACGAGCGACGACGCTCCCCTGCTTACGCTCAGCACTCCCCAATCGAAGAAAACCACGCTCTCGGCTCAGCAAAAACCTCTCGTGACCATCGTGCACGCCTCGGTCGGCTCGGGCCACAAGGCCGCCGCAAATGCGATTGCGCAGGCATTCGACCTCATCCGCGGCACCAATGGCATCCCCGAGGATATTGAGATTGAAGTGCTCGATATCCTTGATTTTGGACGTATTAAATTCGACGGCAATAAAACCGCGGCTTCTTTTACGGGAGCCACGCGCCCCATTTACGACCTGACCTGGCGATATACGCTTACGGGACATCTGCTCTGGGGTGGCGGCACAGCATGGTCGCGAATTATGTTCCCCGCCTTCAACGAATATATTCGTAGCCGCAGGCCCATAGCCGTGGTTGCAACGCACATCACGGCAGCCAATGTTGCCGTGGGCGCTCGCGTAATTACGGGTATCGATTATCCGGTCATCTGCGTACCGACCGACTACGAAGTCGAGGGCTGGTGGCCCCACAAGGACACCGATTTATTCTGTGTTGCCAACGAATTTATGGCCGAAACGCTGCGTCCGCGCAAGGTGCTCGAAACAAAGATTCGCATTACCGGCATTCCTATTCGCGCCGGATTCGACACGGATTACGATCGCGAGGAAGAGCTAGCTAAGTTCAACCTCCCCACCGACAAGACCGTCGTGCTGGTAATGGCCGGTGCCAGCTTGCCTCAACCGTACGTTCGCTTTCGCGCGGAGATGGACCGCACCCTCCCCTTCCTACGCAGCTTCGAAGACATGCACTTTGTCTTTTTGCCGGGCAAGGATAAGGAATACGCCGACCGCCTCAAGACGCTCTTCGACGCCATGAAGCTCGAAAACGTCACGGTGCTGGACTTTGTCGACGACATGGCGGCCCTCATGCACGGCTGCGACCTGGCAATTCTCAAATCGGGCGGACTCACCGTCACCGAGTGCCTATGCGCACATCTGCCGATGATCCTGCTGGGCAAATCATACGGCCAGGAAAAGGCCAACACCACCATGCTCACCGGCATGGGCGCCAGCATGCACGTCACCACGGCACGAGAGCTCATCGTAACCCTGCGCCACCTGCACGACCATCCCGAATCACTCAAAGCCCTACTCATCAACGGCGAAGTACTACGCCGCCCCCACGCAGCCGAAGACATAGCCATCGCAACCATGGAGCTCGTAGGCAAACCCCAAAAGCGCAAACGAGCCTTCTGCCGCTTCTACTGGGGCGGAAAACCCGCGCATATCCGCTAGCGTCTTTATGTCCGCTTACCTGCGGGAGGCCCCTATATATCATCCCATGCTCAAACATTCTCGCTTCGCTGCGAAACTGCGCGTGGGACGATATATAGGGGCCTCCCGCAGGTAAGCTACGTTTACGTACTAGCAGCTATACCAGATTCCCCACCACTAGAACCTTCAAAGGCGAAACCGGAAAATCTAAATACAGTAAGCCAATGCGACAAAGGGATTGTTCCTTTGTCGCATTGGCTTACTAGAATGTAAATATTTTTTCAAGCGAGTAGCCGCCCGCCTGCCTCTCACACATATCGTTCCACGCGCAGTTTCGCAGCGAGCGAAGCGACGCGAGAATGTTTGAGCATGGAATGATATAGGTAAGCCCCGGGCGGGAGGGATACGAGCGCCCTAGGCGATGCCGCTGGAGCCGAAGCCTCCTTTGCCTCGGTCGGTTTCGTCTAGTTCTTCTACTTCTATAAGGTTGACCGTGGGGACTTCTTGGATGACGAGTTGGGCTATGCGGTCGCCTTTATTGATTTGAATGTTAATGGAGGGATTCAGATTGATGAGGATAACCTTGAGTTCTCCTCGGTAGTGGGCGTCGATGAGGCCCGGCGTATTGACTATAGACAGGCCCTGCTTGATGGCCAAGCCGCTGCGGGGCTGGACGAAGCCGGCGTAGCCATCGGGCAGGGCGATGGCCAGCCCCGTAGAGACCAGACGGCGTTCGAAGGGCTTCAGGACGCAGTCCTCGTTGGAGCGCAAATCCAAGCCGGCATCAGTGGGATGGGCGTATTTGGGAAGCTCGACGGTGGGATCGAGACGCTTTATGTTGACGGTAATGTTGGACATGGAATCACCTTAGCTTGTCGAGCTCTTGCAGAAACTCATCGACGTCTTTGAAATCGCGGTAGACCGAGGCAAAGCGAATGTAGGCCACCTTGTCGATCTTGGCCAAGCGCTTGAGTACCATGTCACCCAACTCATGGGACGTGACGGCCGTCAGCGTGCGAGAGCGCAGCTCGACCTCTATGTCATCGATAATCTCATTGAGCTTCTTAGTGTCGATATCGCGCTTGATGGTGGCGCGCATCAAGCCGACGAGCAGCTTATTGCGATCGAACCGCTGCTTGGTTCCGTCTGACTTAATGACCTCGATTGGGTCTTCGCATCGCTCGAACGTTGTAAAGCGATAGTTACACGAGCAACATTCGCGACGGCGCTTAATGGTGTTATTTGACTCCTGCATACGGGAATCAACGACGCGGGTATGTGCCTTGCCGCATTTGGGACAGCGCATGGTACCTCCTCTTAAACGATAACAAGGGTACCATGCGCAACGCGATAATGATTACGAACGAGCAGGAACCTTAAGATGCGCACCGGCGGCGAGCGAACCATGCTCCAGATGATTGACGTTACGGATCATGTCGGAAGTCTCTTGCGTGGAAAGGCCTTCGATTGGATATTCTTCGGCAAGCGACCAAAGAGAATCGCCAGGCTGAACGCGAATGGTCTCGTAGGTAATGTTGGAAACGGACTCGGCATACGCGGCGTGACGAGCGCTAAAGACCGACATAGCGAGGACAAAGAAGAGCGTAAGCGCAACGGCGACGGCGACAATCGTCGGAACCTTCAGGGCAACGCGGGCCGGCGCGACTACAGCCTGCTGATTGCGAACAGGCTTTACGGTCAAAGGCTGAAAGCCGGAGCGGCCACCCTGAACAACCGTAAAAGTGGGTTCTGCAGGCGTCTCGAGCTTAAGGGCGAGGTTTCCCTGGACCATATTCGTTGCGTTCATCATGTTCTCCTCTCGCGTGTTTTGCTGAGAACAGTTTTATCAAGCCGCGCGGACAAAAATGTCTAGCGCGAGAACGAATGTTCGGTTATTATTATCTTCGAACAGTT
>CABUVF010000042.1 GCA_902494945.1 uncultured Collinsella sp. | reverse complement strand
TAGAACGCAAACGCGGCCGCGATGTCGCAAGAAATCAGCAGGTCGGCATTTGCATCCTGATCGGTAGGCGCCAAATTGCAAATGGCCAGCGTATCGCCAGTAAAGTAACGCGTAAGGCCTGCCGCCGGATACACCACGAGCGAGGTCCCGCCCACAATGAGGGCATCGGCCGCGGCGATGGCGGCAACGGCACCGGTCAACACACGCTCGTCGAGCGGCTCTTCGTAGAGCACCACATCGGGCTTGATGCGGCCACCGCACGCGGGGCACACGGGCACGCCCGCGGCGTCCTCGTGCTCGCGCGAGCAAATCCACTCGGCGCTATAGACCGCGCCGCACGACTGGCAAATGTTGCGATGGACCGATCCGTGCAACTCAAACACGCGCTGCGAGCCCGCCATCTGATGCAGGCCGTCGATGTTTTGCGTCACCACGGCATCGAGCTTGCCGGCTCGCTCCAGTTCGGCCAGCTTGGTGTGGCAGCGGTTGGGCTTGGCGTTAAGCGCGATCATCTTGGTGCGGTAAAAGTCGAAGAACTCCGCCGGATGTGTCTCGTAAAAGCCGTGCGAGAGCATGGTCTCGGGCGGATAGGCAAACTGCTGGTGATACAGGCCGTCCACGCTGCGGAAATCGGGGATGCCACTCGCCGTGGAAACACCGGCGCCGCCAAAGAACACCACACGCTTGTGGGTACCGAACAGCTCCGCCAGTGCGGCGGAGGCCTGCTTGGGGTCCGATATTGCCTGCGTCATATGAGTCCTCCGTCCTTGTTGGTCGGGCAGCATCGGGCGACATCCCGGCATGCGGCCTTTGAGTCAGCACGCGCGGAGCCCACCCCGCCCCTGTTGCGCTAATCTTAAGCCTGCAAACCCCGTCGAAAGGACACCATGCCTCAGACTTACACTTTCGCCTCGTGGAACGTCAACGGCCTGCGCGCCGTGCTCAAAAAGGACCCGAGCTTTATCCAGATCGCGCAAGAACTCGACGTCGATATCCTGGCGCTGCAGGAGACCAAGCTGCAGGAGGGCCAGGTCGATATCGACCTGCCCGGCTATCACCAAACCTGGAGCTACGCCGAGCGTAAAGGTTATTCGGGCACTGCGGTCTTTAGCCGCCAGGAACCGCTGCGCGTGCTGCGCGCCGACGCACTGCTACCCTACGCTAGCGAGGGCGAGACGGCAGAGCTCGTGGCGCAGGCCGCGACCGAGGGTCGCGTCTGCGCGCTCGAGTTCGGCAAGTTTTGGTTTGTCGACGTCTATACGCCCAACGCCCAAAACGAGCTCGCGCGCATCGATGTGCGCATGGCCTGGGACGATGCCTACCGCGGCTTTTTGAGCGCGCTTGAGCGCGAGGCCGGCAAGCCCGTCGTAACCTGCGGCGACTTTAACGTGGCGCACGAAGAGATCGACCTTAAGAACCCCAAGTCCAACCGCGGCAACGCCGGCTTTTCGGACGAGGAGCGCGGCAAGTTTACCGAGCTGCTCAACGCCGGCTTTACCGATACCTGGCGCGCGGCAAACCCCGACGTCGAGGGCGTCTACAGCTGGTGGAGCTATCGCTTTAATGCCCGCAAGAACAACGCCGGCTGGCGCATCGACTACTTCCTGGTAAGCGACGCAATCGCCGCCAACGTTCGCGACACCGGCATCCGCGGCGACATCTTCGGCAGCGACCACTGCCCCGTCACCCTCACGCTAGAGCTCTAGCCCCAGCTGATCCCCTGGGGACGGAGGAAAACGAATCATTTTGGGCCTCGTGGTGGTATCCACGTGACCCATCCGCCACGAAACACGCCCATCTACTACGTTTAAGCCACCACCCTCAACCACAGCGAACAACGCAAAAAGAAAACCGCAGGTAGAAAGCCTGCGGTTTTTCATAAAACGCGGTTGTGTTTGGGGGTGTCGGGTCAAACGTAGTAGATAGGCTGATTTCGTGGCGGGCGAGTTCAGCTGATTCCCCGGGGACGTCTGGAGACGGAAGAAAACGGATCAATTTGGCTCTTGAGGGTCACGACGCCCGTCATATCAGCCGGCCATTCCAAAACTATGCCAGTTTACGGGGCTAAATCGCGAACCCCCAACCATACGCAATTCCGAAATAATAAAACCGCAGGTAAACGGCTTGCTCTATTTCAAAAATAGCCGGCATGGTCTGCTTGTGCCAATCTGGCCCCGTAAACCGGCATAGTTTTAAAATGACACTTCGGCAGTATTGATTCCCGCCCCGGCGCAACCAGCCCTACAGTCCGTACTTCACGACGACTCGGTTGATGCGGCGACACCAAGGCTTGTACAGGGCGACCAAAAACACGCAGGTCGCAAGGCCGTGCGTGATATCGAACGGTACGGCGGTGGCAAGACGCGCCATGGCACCCGCCCACGTGAGCGGTTGAACAAAACCGATAATGTCGTAGGCGTTGATCACAACGCCGTACAGCAAACCCGAAGCAAAGCCGTAGGTCAGCAGCGCCGGCATACGCACGGTGCCGTCGGCGCGGTCGAACGCACCCGCATGCGCCAGCGCACCGCCAACGTATCCCACGAGCCCCCAGGCATACATCTGCCACGGCGTCCACATGCCCTGTCCAAAAAAGAAATTGCTGGTCAGCGCCGCCAGCGCGCCAACCATAAAACCATTGCGGCAACCAAGCGTCGCCCCCGCGATAATGGCGATGGCGCTCACCGGTTTAAAGTCGGGAATGGGGCCAAACAGAATGCGCCCCGCCGCGGCCAACGCCGCCAGAACCAGCGTTGGCATAATCTGGCGCAGGCCCGGTCGCGACGCCTCGTAGCCTGCAAAGAACAGCGCAAGCACCAGCGCCACCACGACAAGCATGGCGAGTGCCGCCTGCTCAACGCCCGCCAGCAACGCCGCAGCCATCACGGCTGGCACCGCCAGCAGCAGCGGGATCTCCAGTTTTGCGAGCAGGCGCGCGACGCGATAATCCGTCATCCCATCACGCCCTATAAAACACGTTGTCGGCAAAGAAGTCGGCCGGCGGCTCCATGCAGGCAATTTCGCCGTCGAACATCATGGCAACGTCGTCGGCAACCTGCTCGGCGAAGTCCAGGTCGTGCGTGGCCATGATGACGGTGCCGCCGGCTTGCGCATGCTCGCACAGAGCGCGGGCGATAATGCGGCGGCTCGTCAGGTCCAGCCCCTTCGTGGGCTCGTCGAGCAGCAACAGCTCCGGACCAATCAACAGCAGCTTTGCCAACGCGAGCAGCTGACGCTGACCGCCCGAAAGATCGTACGGATGGCGCGCATCCAGGCCGTCCAATCCCAGCTGCGCCGCGCGCTCCTGGGCCGCGTCCTCGTCATATCCGCAGGTCGAGGCCCATTCCATCAGCTCGTCGCGCACTGTCTCGGCAACCAGCAGGGCCTTGGGGTTCTGCGGCAGCAGCGCAGCCGAGGCCGCTCCACGCACCATGCGACCACGCTGCAACTTGACCGTTTTGGCCAGCACCGAGAGCATCGTCGACTTGCCGCAGCCGTTTCCGCCCACAATCGCATGCACCGCGCCAGTCGAAAACGCCACATCGAGTCCGCGCAGCACCCAGCCGGACGCCCGATCGTAGCGAAACCAGCTTCCTGTCAAGGTGGTGGCCGAGCCAGCGTACATTTTTGGGAATATTCTGCATCCACCGGCGCGCGATGACGCCCCCGAGTCGTCCTGCGGCAGGATTTGCGCCTCAAATTTAGCCGATTTGTCTGTTTTCGGTCCCTTTTTTGCACCCGCAACGTCCGCGTGCGGGTCCAAAGAGCCCTGCTGGTCACCAGCGATGCTGAAAATTCCGTTTTTTGCACGCCGCGAGCCACCCCACCCTGGCACCTCGCCAGAAAACAGCTCTTCGCGATGCCCCAAGGAGGCAATGTCGGCCACCTCGCGCACGCGGCCGCCCTCAATCCGATACGCGCACGTCGCATATTCGAGCATCGGGCGCGGCTGGTGCGTTGCCACAACAACCGTGCAACCCAGCTCGCGGTTCACGCGAAACAGCGCGTGCAGAAAATTTTTCTCGGCAACAGGATCGAGCTGGGACGTGGGCTCGTCGAGCAGCAGCACGCGCGGGCGCAAGGCCAGCACGGCCGCCAACGATAGCAGCTGCTTGCGTCCGCCCGAAAGCGTATCGGTATCGCGGTGGAGCCAATCCTCCAGCCCAAAGAAATAGCTGGTCTCGGCTACGCGACGGCGCATCTCGTCGCGCGACATACCCAGATTTTCCAGGCCAAACGCCATCTCGTGCCACACGGCCTCGCACACGATCTGGTTCTCGGGGTCCTGAAACACATAGCCCACGCGCTCCGCGGACGCCCGAACGTTCATGTCGGCAACGCTCTCGCCCAGCACGCGCAGCTCGCCAGCGCATTCGCCCGTCGGCGAAATCTCGGGCTTGAGCAGCGAGAGCAGCGTTGACTTACCCGACCCGGTACCACCGACAAGCAGCGCAAATGCACCTTGGGGAACAGACCAGTCGAGCCCCTCGAGCACCGCAGCATCAGCCCCGGGGTAGGCAAAGCTCAGGCTCCGCACCTCAATCGCCGGCATATCCGGGCCGCACGCCGTGCCCGACACCGGGCCCCTATCCAACCGAGCCATCAGCCGAACCTCTTCTCATCAATCGCATGAAACGCGCAAGGCAGCACCATCCAGGCAGCGTACACGACATAGCCCGGCCACGGCGCCGGCACCGAGAGCTGCGGATAAAACGAATACTGCGTCGTCGCGGTCCACGCCACTGCCACCGCGGCAGCACCAAACAGTGCGAGCCCGGCCAGCGCGGCAACGTCGCTGCGCCCCAGTCGATACCGCGCATACGTCGTACGACGCGTCGCGGCACCCCACCCGCGCGAGCGCATCGCGTCCGCACGCTCCAGCGAATCTTCCATGCCCCAGCCCATCAACACGCTCGACGCCCGCAGGCGCGAGCGCACGGGGTCGGCCGGCGCGCGGCCCGGCACGTCAATCGCATCTTGCACCGCCAGTACCGTGCGGCCGCGGCGCAAAAACTGCGGGATAAGCCGCATGCACATCGAGATCATGAGCGCAATCACCGGTGCGGCATTGCCCAGCAGCGCGAGCACCTTGTCGTATTCGAGCATCGACGCCGCGGCCTCAAACCACAGCACGCTCGCCACAAACAGCCCGCCCATGCACAGGCCGTATACCATGCTCTCCAGATACACCGCGCGCATGCCAATACGGAACAGCTCCGTCGAGCCCGAGGCGCTAAACAGCGGATTGAGCACCGCGACGATCAAAATCACCGGCAGCTGCCAGCGGAGCGCGCCCAGCGTGCGGGCAGCCCCACGCGTCGCAAATCCATACGCCAGCCCGCCCGCAAGTGACAGCGCAATCAGTACCGGTTGCATCGAGAACATAGTGAGCCCCAGCGTCAGCACTATATAGAGTGCCGGCACAGCCGGATGCGACATCGAGAATGCCGCGACGGGCCCGCCGCCAAACTCCTCTCGTATGTTATCCACGGGCACCCCCGTTCCCTCGCTCAAACAACAGCTCCGCAGCACCGCCAACGCCGCACGCACGCAGTGCAAACGCCACGCCGGCGGCGCAAGCCTCAACCGCCGCAAACCAATCGTTACGCGCTCGTCATATGCCTGCGGTATCATATTGCGCCGTGTATCGTTTCCAAACACACGTCTCTATAACGTAACAGGAGATCACATGGACGCAACCGCAATTATCCTCGCTGCCGGCGAGGGCACCCGCATGAAGTCGAACCACTGCAAGGTTTCGCACAAGATCCTGGGTAAGCCCATGGTCCAGTGGATCGTCGACGCTACCATCAAGGCCGGCTGCAGCCGCGTCGTGGTCGTCATCGGCAGCCACGCCGACGAGATGCGCGCCCTTATCGACGGCGCCTACGCCAACAGCGCCACCAAGGTCGAGTGCGTCGAGCAGACCGAGCGCCTGGGCACCGGCCACGCCGTAAAGGTCGCGCTCGAGGCCTGCGGCATCACGCAAGGCCCCGTCGTCGTGCTCAACGGCGACCTGCCGCTCATCACCGCCGACACCGTCGCCAAGTTCGCGCAAACCGTCGCCACCGGCGAGCTCGCCTGCACCGTCATGTCCATGACCCCGCCCGATCCTTTCGGCTACGGCCGCATCAAGCTGGGCGCCGATGGTCAGATCGAGCGCATCATCGAGCAGAAGGACTGCACGCCCGAGCAGGCCGCCACACTGCTGGAGTGCAACGCCGGCTGCTACGCCTTCGACGGCGCGCAGCTTGCCGCCCACATTAACGAGATCGGCAACGACAACGCGCAGTCCGAGTACTATCTGCCCGACATGCTCGAGATCCTCAAGGGCCACGGCCAGGCAGTCTCCATCTTCCACTGCGACGACTACCGCGACGGCCTGGGCGTCAACAGCCGCATCCAGCTCGCACAGCTTACCGCCATCGCGCGCGACCGCATCAACGAGCACTGGATGGCCGAGGGCGTTACCTTCATCGACCCCACGCAGGCCTGGATCGGCCCTGATGCCACCATCGGCCGCGACACCGTCGTCTGGCCGCAGACGCACCTGATCGGCCACGTCACCGTGGGCGAGGAGTGCCAGCTCGGCCCCAACAGCCGCCTCACCGACACCACCGTCGGCAGCGGCTGCACCATCGATGAGACCATCGCCATCGAGGCCGTCATCGAGAACGGCGTCGACTGCGGCCCGCGCGCCTACCTGCGCCCGGGCACCCACATGCTCGACGGCTCCAAGGCCGGCACGCACGTGGAGATCAAGAAGTCCACGATCGGCGAGGGCTCCAAGGTGCCGCACCTGTCCTACATCGGCGACACCACCATGGGCTCCGGCGTCAACGTGGGCGCGGGCTCCATCACCTGCAACTACGACGGCGTCCACAAGCACAAGACCGTCATCGGCAAGGATGCCTTCATTGGCTCCGACACCATGATGGTCGCGCCCGCCCAGATCGGCGACGGCGCGCTCGTGGCCGCCGGCTCCGTCATCACCGAGCCGGTCCCGGCAGACGCGCTCGGTCTGGGCCGCGCCCGTCAGGTTAATATTGAGGGCTGGGCCGCCGATTACCGCCGCCGCCTGCACGAGGACGACGAGGTATAACGTTTTACCAAGCACAAAAGGAGCTGCTCCATGGGGGCGGCTCCTTTTTCTATCGTGACCTGCGCAACCGGATGAGTGGTCGGTTCGTGTCCGTTGGCGGTAAAGACGTTATCAGGACCCGATAAACCCCGCCGCGCGGTTACAATGCAACAAGGCATCTATATGGCATTCGATGTATAAAGGAGAAGGGTAATGCCGATTAATGATCCCGAGAAGTCGGAGAATATGCGCAAGTCCATCCGCGTGTATTCCGGTTCCTCCAACCGTCCCCTCGCTCAGAAGATTGCTGAGTACCTTGGGGTCGAGCTTTCGGGCCTTACGCTAAAGCAGTTCGCCAATGGTGAGATTTACGCCCGCTACGACGAGACCGTCCGCGGCGCCGACGTCTTCCTGATTCAGTCCGTGGCCGGCGGCAACGTCAACGACATGCTCATGGAGCTGCTCATCGCCACCGACGCTGCCAAGCGCGCATCCGCCCGCTCCATCACCGCCGTTATCACCCACTACGGCTATGCCCGCCAGGACCGCAAGGCCGGCCCGCGCGAGCCCATCACCGCCCGCCTCGTCGCCAACCTGCTCGAGCGTGCCGGCGTCAACCGCATCATCACCCTCGACCTGCACCAGGGCCAGATCCAGGGCTTCTTCGATATCCCGGTTAACCACCTGTCCGCACTGCCGCTATTTGGCCAGTACTACAACGACATGCACTTCGACACCGACAACCTGGTTGTCGTCTCCCCCGACGTGGGTCGCGCCAAGGCCGCCAAGAAGCTGTCCGACATGCTCGGCTGCGACCTGGCCATCGCCCACAAGGGCCGTCCGCGCCACAACGCCGCCGAGGTCATGGGCATCATCGGTGACATCAAGGGCAAGACCTGCATCATCAACGACGACATGATCGACACCGCTGGCACCCTGTGCGCCAACGTCAAGGAGCTCAAGGCTATGGGCGCCGGCGACATCTACGTCTGCGCCACCCACGGCATCTTCTCCGGTCCGGCCATCGAGCGCCTGAACGATGCCCCCATCGTCGAGTGCGTCGTCACCGACGCCATCCCCGTCGAGGTCGGCGGCAAGATCAAGACTATCTCGGTCGCCGAGGAGTTCGCTCAGGCCATCTCCGCCGTTTACCACGAGGAGCCCGTCTCCACGCTCGTCGGCGGCGACTTCGCGCTGTAGTCGCATCGTCCTTGCAACCCGGCGCATCGCCGCCGGAACAGAAGAAACCCCCGCGCTCCCCCTTGCTTCGCAAAGGTCGCGCGGGGGTTTCTTCTGTTCCGGCGGCTCGCTCTGCCGCGGCCGCGCTTTTGTCTGGTGGGATTTCGCTGAAACGAAGTCTCGCCTTCGGCGGGCGTGGTAGCCTTTGTCGTTGAACGAACTACTTATGTAACGAAAGGAAGCCTATGGCAGCTGCACAGCCGCTTAAGATTCGCATGGTTGCCGGACTCGGCAACCCGGGTGAGGAATATGCCGAGACCCGCCACAACGCCGGCTTTAAGGCGATCGATGAGCTGGCCCGTCAGGCCGGCGTCACGTACTGGAAAAACCAGGCCGGCGCCGAGGTCGCGCTCATCAATATCAACGATGCCGAGGAAGAGGGCGGCAAGCGCCAGATTGTGCTGGTCAAGCCGCAGTCATACATGAACACCTCGGGCGGCCCCATCTCCAAGCTCTGCCGCGAGTACAAAATCAAGGCCGAGGAGCTGCTCGTAATCCACGACGAGCTCGATATTCCCGCCGGCGATGTGCGTGTTAAGGTGGGCGGCGGCCACGCCGGCCACAACGGCCTGCGCTCCATCATCGACAAGATGGGCAGCCGCGACTTCAGCCGCATCCGCACCGGTATCGGCAACCCTCCCGGCAAGATGGCTGTCGCCGACTACGTGCTCAAGCAGCTGCGCGCCCGCGAGGCCGAGGACTTCCAGGACACCTGCGCCCGCGCCGCAGACGCCGCCGGCCTGGCAATCGTGCACGGCGTGATCTATGCCCGCGACCACGTCAACGGCTCCGCCTCCGCCAACGGCAAGCACTAAAACCTACCATTTAGGGATGTTTATTTCGGCAGGTTTTATCTGCGTAAACGCCGCAGTCGGCACATCGCAATAAACACGCTGCCACCATACATGCATAACGCCCCAAAGGGGGCCGGCCTCACCGATGCGCGAGGCCGGCCCCCTTTGCCGTTTTGCCTGATAAAACCTGCCAAAATAAACCTCTCCCCCTTTGGTAGGCCGAAGTGGATAAACCCTTTTCCCGACCGCCGAAGACACACGTAAGCGACATGTCCATGAGGGTATAATTTGCACCGTATGTCTGCACAACGCCTGTGCGCGTACGGTTTTATTCGGGCTACCGTCCATTTCCGTGGAGGCACGGTTCGGCGGCCCTAACAAGAGAGGGGTTCTATGTATAAGATCCTGGAGAAGACGCAGTTCTCGGAGAAGGTGTTCAAGTTCCGCATCGAGGCGCCTGCAATCGCCAAGCATGCGCACGCTGGACAGTTCCTCATGGTTCGCGCCAACGAGACGGGCGAACGTGTCCCGTTTACCCTGGCCGGCTGGAACGGTGACGAGGGCTGGGTCGAGTTCATCTTCATGGTGATCGGCAAGACCACCGAGATGCTTTCCACCTACGAGGCCGGCGAGTCGCTGCGCGACGTCGTGGGCCCGCTGGGCGTTCCCACCGAGATGGCTGAGGGCCCCTGCGCCGTCATTGGCGGCGGCGTCGGCCTGGCAATTGCCTTCCCGGTCGCCAAGCACCTGGTCGAGACCGGCCACGAGGTGCACGCCATCATGGGCGCCCGCACCAAGGACCTCCTGCTCATGGAGGACCAGTTCCGCGAGCTCCTCGACGAGGACCACATCCACATCACCACTGACGACGGCTCCTACGGCGAGCAGGGCGTTGTCACTGCTCCGCTGGAGCGCCTGCTGCAGGACAAGGCCGTGAGCCAGGTCTTCTGCGTCGGCCCCGTTCCGATGATGAAGTTCTCGACCCTCACCGCCCAGAAGTACGACACCCCCATCACCGCGTCGCTCAACCCCATCATGGTTGACGGCACCGGTATGTGCGGCTGCTGCCGCGTCGAGGTGGGCGGCGTGACCAAGTTCGCTTGCGTCGACGGCCCCGACTTCGATGCCACCCTGGTCGACTGGGATGACCTTCGTGCCCGCCAGGCCGCTTACCGTTCCGAAGAGGGCGCGTCCCTCAAGGCCTATGAGGAAAAGAGCTGCGCATGCCACTAGTTAACGGTCGTTTCGTTGCCGATATGAAGTCGCCCCGCACCCCCGATAACGAGGAGCCGGCTGCCGAGCGCGCCTGCGACTTCCGCCCCGTCGACAAGGGCTTCACCGAGGAGATGGCGCTGGCCGAGGCTGAGCGCTGCCTCAACTGCAAGAAGCCGTTCTGTGTTGAGGGCTGCCCCGTCAACATCAACATTCCCCGCTTTATCGAGCAGATCCGCGCGAAGGACTTCGGCGGCGCTCTCGATACCATCCGCGAGGACTCCATGCTTCCCGCCATCTGCGGCCGCGTCTGCCCGCAGGAGAACCAGTGCGAGGGCAAGTGCATCCGTGGTAAGAAGTCCGAGCCCGTGGCCATCGGCCAGCTCGAGCGCTTCCTGGGTGACCGCCCCGAGCTCGCCTCCACGCCCAAGATGGCCCCCAAGAACGGCAAGAAGGTCGCCGTCGTGGGCTCTGGCCCGTCCGGCATCACCTGCGCCGGCGAGCTCGCCCGTAACGGCTTTGACGTCACCGTCTTTGAGGCCTTCTTTACCGGCGGCGGCGTGCTGGTCTACGGCATCCCCGAGTTCCGTCTGCCCAAGGCGGTCGTCAAGCGCGAGATTGACGGCCTGGAGGACATGGGCGTCAAGTTTGAGTACAACTCCGTCGTGGGCAACATGGCCACGGCCGAGGAGCTGTTCGAGCAGGGCTTCGACGCCATCTACGTGGCGACCGGCGCTGGCCTGCCCAAGTTCCTCAACGTCCCCGGCGAGAACCTGCCCAACGTCTTCTTCGCCAACGAGTACCTCACCCGCGTGAACCTGATGAAGGCCAACAAGTTCCCCGAGTACGACACCCCCACCAAGCACGGCAAGAACGTCGTCGTCTTTGGTGGCGGCAACGTGGCTATGGACGCCGTCCGTACCGCCAAGCGCCTGGGCGCCGAGCACGCCATCATCGCCTACCGTCGTACCGAGGACGAGATGCCCTGCCGTCGCGCCGAGCTGCACCACGCCAAGGCCGAGGGCGTCGAGGTTCTGCCGCTCGTTTCCCCGCTCGAGTTTGTCGCTGGCGAGGATGGCTCCGTGTGCGCCGTCAAGGTCCAGAAGATGGAGCTCGGCGAGCCTGACGAGTCCGGCCGTCGTCGCCCGGTGCCCATCGAGGGTGCCATCGAGGAGATTCCCTGCGACGTCGCGATCTCGGCCATCGGCACCAACGCCAACCCCTTCGCAAAGAAGATCGGCGGCAAGATGGAGCTCAACAAGTGGGGCTACATCGTTGCCGACGAGGAGACCGGCCAGACCACCGATCCCCGCATCTGGGCTGGCGGCGACATCGTCACCGGTGCCGCTACGGTCATTCTGGCGATGGGCGCCGGCAAGAAGGCCGCCGCTTCGATCACCAAGAGCCTGCTGGGTGAGTAATCACCTGCAGCGCTAGCCACCAAACGGCAAAGTCCCCGTCGAGCACACGCCCGGCGGGGACTTTTTCTATGCCGGCCGCCCGACCACCACGATGAGGTCAGGCACCTTTGTGGTGGTTGGGGACTTGGCCGGCTAGTTTGTCTCGATCTGTAACACCTGGAGCCCGTTGAGCATCGCAGCTGTTACAGATTGAGATATTGTGCCGGCCGGCCACGCTGCATCTCAATCTGTAACAGTTAGAGACCAAATATGCCGCCTGGTGTTACAGATCAAGACGTTGGGCTGACGGCCGAACGGTTCATCTCAATCTGTAACAGTTAGAGCCATTTTCGCTGGCTTGGTGTTACAGATCGAGACTATGCAAAAGCCGAGGATAGGCACTGCCGCCAAGGCCTTCCCCTCAGCCTAAAACAAAAACCACCACAAAGGTGCCTGTCCCCTTTGTGGTGGTTTTGGTCGGCTAGCCTTCGAGCTGCGCCACTTTATAGCGGTAGGCTGCGGCGATGACGTCTTTACAGCCCTCGCGGCCCAACTTGGCGCGGTTGACGACGATGTCCTTGCCGCTCGTCATCTTCCACTTTCCGGCGCTGTAGCGCTTGTAGAACGCCTCGCGCGCCTTCTGCTGCTGCTTGACCAGCTTGGCGCCCTTCTTTTTATTAAGGCCACGCTTCTTGCGCACAATCTCGACGCGGTCCTCAAAAGGAGCGGTCACCAACACGGCAATGTGGTTGGGGTTGTTACGCAGCAGGTAATCGGACAGGCGGCCTTCGATAATGCAGCTCTCGGTCTCGCCCAGGTCCAAAATCACCTGGCTCATCTTCTGGAACAACTTGTCCGAGTACGAACGCGCGTCGTAGCGGTCGGGCAGGAACGCCATGTTCTCCACGGCCAGACGCTCGTCGTAGGCGGCCATCTTGTCGAGCGACTCGCCCGCGCGCAGCGACGCACGTACCAGCAGCTCGTTATCGTACAGCGGAATCCCCAACTCGTCGGCAAGCATGCGGCCAATCTCGTGGCCCTCGGCGCCAAAGTCGCGCGCGATGGTAATGACCACAGGATTCTTCTTGTTCTCCAGATCGCTCATCGCGATTCCTTTCTAACAAATGAGAAAAGGGCTGTTTATCTCTTATTCCCACGATACCGTACCTGGGTTTTCCTGGTGCCCAAGATTGGCCTGAAAGAGGAGCGACGCGTACTTTGGTACGCGAGCGACGGTTTGAAGGCCAAGGTTGGGTGCCAGGGAAAGCCAGGCTATGCGGCTACGATGCGGCGTTGGTAAGCTCGGACCAGCAGCGAGATACCAAAGTTGAGCACGAAGTACATCGCAAACACCAGGCCGTAGAGCATAAGCACCTGCGACAGGTCGATCGCGTGGGCCATCACGACGTTTGCCGTGTACATGAGCTCGGCCACGTTAATGCCCGAAAGATACGAGCTGTCCTTGATGACGGTCGTGCACTGGCTAAACAGCGCCGGAATGATCGTCTTAAATGTCTGCGGCAGAAT
>CABUVF010000041.1 GCA_902494945.1 uncultured Collinsella sp. | reverse complement strand
GCGGCGTCGAGCGCCTCGCGGGCGTCCTCGAGCCCGCCGTACTCCTCGACCAGGGGCATGAGCTCGTTCACCCGCTCGACGATGCGGCGCTGCTCGGCGAGGGGCGGGAGGGGGAGAAGAAGGGAATCTAGTATCGTTAGATTGAGATTCTTCATTGTCGTGCCCACGGCGTTTGCTTCTAGCTGATTTATTACAGCCAAGCTGTCAAAATACAGTTTCCAGAACGGCTTCTCAATGGCGCTCGTCGTGTGGGCGAAGAAGCAACCCGTTCCACAAAGCCATCCCTCTTCAGCTGCTGATATAATTGCAGCTCTGCCCATTTCGCCTCGACGGCCAATGATGAAATCCCCCGAGTGGAGAACATAGCTCGAGAGTCGCTTGCGCGTATCCTCTGAAACCATTTTGGTTGGCAGGATTAAACCATCATAGATATTAGCGGGATTGATAACGGGAATGCCATTATCAACGTAGTCAGATCTGTGCAGCGTGCTTCCAAACGGTCCGGTAAAAGATCCAAGGCAAACTGTCTGGAACCTCGTCAATGCCCATCCCTCAGGCAGTTTGTCGAACGGCATCTCGTTCGCGATGCACTTATCGCTAGTCACACGACCCTTGGCGTCCGCCCTCTTCTCATAGGGGGAGCCATCGGAACCGATATAGATAATGCTCTCTCCGCCCTTCGGGAATGTGGCCTTACCTTCAGCAATTAGCCCATGCTTTTCTTCACGAATACGTTCGAGAAGGACGCCGGCAGGCTCGTCGTTCGAATCCTGCGGCACAAGCTTGCCCTCAATTGCCATTTGAAGGATTGAGTTCTTCAGGTCTTTTGCCTTCATCTACGCCTCAATCCCAAGAATCTCGCAAATACGGGCAAGCTTCTGGTCAATCTCGGCATCGAGCTTAGCGCGCTCTTCTTTGTAGTTCTTGATCAGTTCGTCAGGCGGTAAGATCTCCTCTTCCTCGTGAGGATAGCCGCATACGTCAAAGTTAAAACCGCCGTCTCGCAACTCGTCAACCGTATAGAACTTGGCCTTGGGATTGCCGTCTTCCTCGATATCCCGACGGTTCTCCCACCATTCCTTTACAGGTGCAAAATGTTCGATCCTAATGGGCTTGGTCTTAGAGAAGTGTTTATACCCCTCGGGCATGTCCATGCGATAGAACCAGACGCCCTCAGAGGCCCCCGTATTATCGAAGAACAGAACGTTAGTAGTGATGCTCGTGTACGGAGCGAAGACACTCTGTGGAAGGCGCAAGACAGTATGCAGGTTCATGTCCTCAAGCAGGCGACGCTTGATCTCCGTCTTCGCACTATCCTGGCCAAAGAGAAAACCATCCGGAATGATAACAGCAGCGCGGCCGCCTCGCTTAAGACGATAAAGAATGAGTCCAAGGAATAGATCTGCGGTCTCGGAGCTACGGAGTGCAACAGGGAAGTTGTTTTGTACCGATGCACTCTCGGACCCGCCATAGGGCGGGTTCATAAGTACAACGTCAAACTGGCCGTCAGGCTTGTGCTTCCACTCGCGAACGTCCTTCTCGAGAGAGTTATCGTGAAAGACTTCAGGATTATCGATATCGTGCAACAGCATGTTGGTCACGCATAGCAGGTAAGGGAGCTGCTTCTTCTCGATACCGTAGACCGATCTTGCATAGAGTTCACGATCGGCTGGAGTCTGAACCTGGGAGTCGAGAATCTTGAGGGCGCTCGTCAAAAAGCCGCCCGTACCACACGCGAAGTCAGCCACAGTCTCGCCGAGCTTGGGCGCAAGCGCCTGGGCCATAAAGTCAGTCACCGCTCGGGGCGTGTAAAACTCGCCGGCATTACCTGCGGACTGTAAGTCTTTCAGGATGGTCTCGTAAATTTCACCGAAGGCGTGGCGCTCTTTGTACTCGGTAAAGTCAACCGACTCGTCAATCTCATTAATGACTTGGCGTAGCAGAATGCCATCTTTCATGTAGTTGTTAGCGTCAGTAAAAGCCGCCTTAACGACAGCGTGACGTAAAGGCGCTTCGGGCGCAAGCTCCAAGCTCTCAAGGGTCTTAAAAAGATCGTTGTTCACAAAGTCGAGGAGCTCGTCACCGGTAAGCGCCTTGCCGTCCTTCGCATCATGCGCCCAGCTATGCCAGCGCAGACGCTCGGGGACGATGGACCGATAGGAGTCATCGTGAAACTCCCACTCCTGTTCCTTGGCATCGTAAATCTTGAGGAAGAAAAGCCAGGTCATCTGCTCGATGCGCTGCGCATCGCCATTGATGCCGGCGTCTTTACGCATGATGTTCTGCAGGGTCTTTACAAGAGATCCCAGTGCCATTTGCTATCGTTACCCTTCTCTATGCGATGTAGAGCTCGTCCTCGAGCATCTGCGCTGCCTGAATGTACTGCTGTTTCCCGCCGAATGCGGCGACGATCTTCATAGGGCTGCCAAACCGACGGAATTCCTCGAGGTCAAGGACGTGGGTGTCATCCAAGTCTACGAGGTTTGACGTCGCATATTTGTCGAGAAGCGCTTCAAGGACCTCACGCGCGACGCCGGCATACTCATAGAGCACACCCTTTTTCTTGACACTATTGGCCCTCTCACTGCGCGTCAGGGGCCTCTGGTCGTAAGCAATATGGCAGATGAGGTCAAAGTCGCTCATTTGCTCCTGGCCAGTCTCGCGCCGCAGCTCATCTAGAAATACGCCATGAGCGCGCAGCTCATCGATAATCGCCTGCTTCTTATGTTCAGAGTTCCACGCCGCCAGGAAGTGGTCAAGAGTGTCGTATTCGCCGAGAATATTCTTCCGCGTATAGTCCTTAAGGCTCTCGGTTACAAGAAGACCATCGGAGGAGTAGTACTGCACCATTTCCGACACCACATAGACGTCGGCCCCATGAACGTGATATTTCACATGAGAGGACGAATCATCCGGCGGTAATACGGGTGGGTCTACGATCGGAGGCGGAGGCAGGACGGGGCTGCCGCCATTGCCGCCAGGACCCGGGCCTGCAATGGGGTCACCCGGATTAGGCTCAAACACAACAACAGGCTCACCATCGAACTCGGGGTCAGCGAACAAGCGCGACGCATCGCGAAAATCGAGGATGGTGAAGTAGAGCTTGCCATAGTCCTCGCAAATACGGGTGCCACGACCAATAATCTGTTTGAACTCCGTCATCCCATGTTCGCCAAACTTGTTGTCAAGCACAACCACCTTGCATGTCTTGCAATTAACACCGGTGGTGAGAAGCTTCGAAGTCGTAACGATGGTCGGGTATTTCTCGTCGGGATCGATGAAGTTATCTAGCTGGGCCTTACCTTCCCTGTCGTCGCCCGTAATCTTCATGATGTAGGTGGGGTGATCTCTTACGATATCGGCGTTCTCGTTTACAAGGGCACGTCGCATGTTTTCGGCATGCTCGATGTCAACGCAAAAGACTATGGTCTTGGAGTAACGATCCGTCTCCTTTAGAAATTGAGTTATCCGCTTGGCAACTTCCTCATAGCGCTCTTTGATGACAATCTCGCTGTCGAAGTCTTGCTTCTCGAAAACACGTTTGGGCAGAGCTTCGCCGCGATCATCTACGGTGCCTTCCTCAGTACGGTATCCGTAAATGTCGACGTTCAGCTTAGGACGAATAACTTTATACGGGGCAAGAAAGCCATCCTCGATTCCCTGTTTAAGGGAGTAGGTGTAGACAGGTTCGCCGAAGTAGGTAATGTTTGAAACCTCTTCAGTCTCCTTTGGCGTAGCCGTCATACCGATTTGAATTGCACAATTGAAATACTCAAGTACCTTACGCCATGCGGAGTCCGCCGCGGCGCTTCCGCGATGGCACTCGTCGACGATAATCAAATCGAAGAATTCCGAATCGAACTCGCGGAATATTTCTTCACCGTTTTCTCCAACAAGCTGTTGGTAGAGCGAGAAATAGACCTCGTAAGCAGAATCGAGCTTTCGACCTACGACCTTGGTTGTAACCCTCTTGAGAGGCTTGAAATCGCCGTCTATGGTCTGATCGACGAGAATATTGCGGTCCGCCAGATAGAGAACCTTACGAACCTCGGTAGTCTGTCGCAAGCGATGAACGATTTGAAAAGCCGTAAAAGTCTTTCCCGTTCCTGTTGCCATAACGAGCAAGATGCGATTCTTGCCTCGCGCAATAGCTTCAAGCGTACGATTGATGGCGATGCACTGATAGTAGCGAGGATGATTGCCACCGTGCTCCTGGTAATACGGAGCGGTCACAATCTCCTGGCTATACGGATGCTCAAGCCCCTTAGCTTTTGAGTATCGTGTCCAGAGTTCCGCCGGAGTGGGGAACTCGTCCATGGCGAGAGCGCGCTCTTTCCCGATAAGAAAATCGTGCTCAACAAAACCCTTTCCGTTTGAGCTGTACGCAAACGGAATATCGAGCAGCTGGGCATATCCCATCCCCTGTTGGAGACCGGCATCAACGGTGTGCTCCGTATCCTTGGCCTCGACGATTGCGATAGGGATGCCCGGGGCATACATCAGAAGGTAGTCAGCCTTCTTCTTGTCCTTACGGGTGACCATGCTTCCGCGCACAACGATCTCGCCACTGGTAAAGAAATACTCAGTGAAGACTTGGGTGTTGCGATCCCACGACTTCATAATCGCAGGATCGATGAGTTTAAGCCGTGTATCAGACTCGTTCATACGTCTCGGAACTCCTCATTGCGCAAGGCGGCAACTGTTGGTGTTGAACTGATTAATTTTATCATCGCCATGCAATCTAGCAGCTGCTTTATACGAAATGAGACGAAGTAAAGTCAGCTCCGTAAGAAAGCTCCAAAGAAAGCAAAATGAGCCCCGTTGACTTGAGTCAGAGGTCATTCCCAGGGCCATCGACTTATTGCTTATCTACATACGGCAGATTTGTCACATGAGCGTCCGCAGGAAAGTCCTTAAGGTCGATGTACCTCGACCGTCAATCGGCCTCGTGCTACCGCTAATCCGTCCCGTCCCAGCAGGTCACACAACGGTGAGATAATGCCCGCGACTATTAATGTAAGCAAGGAGCACGCTATGGCAGACAACGAGATCAAGCCCTCGACGGACGGCGGCCGAGAGGAACTCGTGGCAAAACAGCTCGCATCCACCAAAATCCACCTCGCGCTCACTCAGGAGCGGGCGGACGTCTCCGGCGCCATCAAGCTCCCGCTCGAACGAGTCCCCCAGCTCGGCATAGCGCTCGCCTCACTCCCCTCGACATTCCGCACCGTCACCAATACGGTGAGCGTGCCCATGCTGCTCCAGCCAACCGACAAGTTTGGCAATCCGCTTGACCCGTCGATACTCCAATCGTTCAAGGACGGCAGTGGCCTCATGGGATCCTACCGCGATGCGGCCAAAGGTTTCGGGCAGGCACGCTTCCACGTAGTCGAGGGCGACATCGCCACAAGTGTCACGCAAGTGCCCTACGACCCGACGTCGCTGTTCATGGCAGCCGCAATCGCGCAGATAAACCAAAAGCTCGACTCCATCCAAGAGTCCGTCGACGAAATGTTCGACTATATGCGCCAGCGCGACAAGGCCAACATGCGCGGCAACCTTAAGACACTCGCAGACATCCTCAACGGTTACGGCCTCAACTACGACAAAGCCGTTTACATGGCCAATGCCCATATGAAGGTGCTCGACATCAAACAGGCCTCCGGGCAGGACATGGAACACTTCCGTTCGCAGGCACAAGCGGACCTGAAAAAGAAAGGGTTCATCGAGGTGCGAGACGACGTGAAAAGGCGTCTCGACCAGGTTCTTGACTATCTCAAGGACTACCAGCTCGCCACCTATATCCACGTGTTCTCGCTGTTCCTCGAGCCCATGCTCACCCAGAACTTCAAACCTGCAAAGCTCGCAGACACTGCCGCAAAAATCGAAGCGGACTCGCTTGCGTACCGCGAGCTCTACACCGAGTGTTACGACGCACTCGAAGCGAGCGCTGCCGACACTATCGACGTGGCACTTCTGGGCGGCATCGCCTCCGCGGGCAAGATGCTCGGTCGCGCCATCGCGGCGACACCCATCGGCGAGTTCACGCCCATAGACGAGGCGCTTGAGGGTGCAGGAGAGGACATCGGCAGGTTCAACGACGAGCAATCCGAGAAACTCATCGAGAAGCTCCACCAGGCAAAGACGCCCGACGTTGCGCCGTTCAGGCAGAGCATAATGGAGATCGATGCCCTCTACAACCGCCCCACGCAAATCGCTGTGGACGCCGAGAACGTCTACATCCTGCCTGCCAAGCAGCAGGAAGAGTAGCGATACGCGACAGGCATGCGCCACGCAGACAGCTAACGCCCCCTACCTCCCCTCCGCTTTCAGCTTCAGCAGCAAATCGCTCAGCCCGGGGCACTTGCTGGAGAGGCTCGAAAACAGATTTTGGCAATTTATGCCGAAATGATAGTCCCAGGTCGCTGGCCAAAGCACGGCAATCGCTACAACTCTATTTTCACCGGTGCGGGATGCTCCTCTAAGAATCGCTCAACGGCCACCCCACCTCTAGAACCGCAGAAACTCGTATAAGCCTCGGGGCAGAGGGCCTGGAATAGTTCGACAATATCGGCATCAACATCCTTGGGCGAGTAACCAGTTTCCCCAGGGTTGAAAAGCCTCTCGTTGTGTGCGACGCGATTGCGAAGTTTGTTTATCGCCTCAATCTTGAGATTAAGCTTCGCGCGATCGGTTCCCTTGGGCCATGCAGCATGCAGGTATGGAATCCACAGGTCGCGCTCTCGGCTTCGGTCGGTCATATGTGCCCAGAAGCCCAGCATGAGGCCAGCGACTACTTGGTTTGGGTTAGAGGGGTCATGCGCACGACCGCAGGCATCCTCTACGGCACGACGGTTAACCAGGTTGACGTCGCGG
The DNA here is from genome assembly GCA_902494945.1 of uncultured Collinsella sp. Taxonomy (GTDB): domain Bacteria; phylum Actinomycetota; class Coriobacteriia; order Coriobacteriales; family Coriobacteriaceae; genus Collinsella. The sequence goes on along the minus strand of CABUVF010000041.1, from coordinate 6,544 downwards.
AGTTTCTTTGCCTTGCTCTTACGCATAATGGGGCGCGTCACGGGTGAATTAATATCGAAAAGCCAGTGCTCATCACCATGGAATCGCTCGGTAAGAACGCGGTCATAGGCGTTACGCAATGCAAGTTCGAAATGAGCGATATCGCCCATGAGCGACTGCCCAAGCATGAGGTTCCACTCGTGCAACTCAAGCGCACGATCAATATCGCCGCCGCACAAATCCAGATACGAGGAAAACCTAGAAGTCGAGAGCCAACGTTCCGCCCATTCGCAGCGCGGTACAACATTGGGCTCCGCGGGCTCGTCAGTCATTTAGCTACTCCTATAGATATAAATTTAGGCCCGGTGACTTGAATCAGCGGTCATCCCGGGCCCATCAATACGCAGTATACCCAGAGCTGGCAGGTTCAACAAATGGATTTTCGGTAGCACGACCTCGGCTGTCCCAACTGCCTCGGCCACCTCGGCTACCAAATAAACGCCCCCTACCTCCCCTCCGCCTTCAGCTTCAACAGCAGGTCTCCCAGCTCGGGGCACTTGCTGGAAAGGTGCGTCTGGACGCGCTCGCCCATCCCCCACCGCTGGCGGATCTCCTGGGCGCGCGAACTCACATGATAGTCCCCGTCCATCACCTGCTTGAGCAGCTTGGCGGTCACGCGCGCATCGGCTAAGGCGCTGTGGGCGTGGCCCGTCGACTCGTCAAACTCGATGCCAAACCACGTTGCCGCGTCGCCCAACGAGACGCGCCCGTGGCTGCCCACGTCCATAATCGAAGTGTAAAACGCCTGCAGGTCGGCCCAGTCCGTAGAAAATGCGGAAAGGTCGATGTGCTTTGCCTGGCACTCGGTCAAAAGCTGTCGACGGTCCGTCCCGCTCCAGCAAACCACCTGGGCGGAGTAGCGACCGATCCAATCGCTGAGCCTTTTGATCACCACATAGAGCGGATCGGCCATCGCGGTGTCCACGACCGATATCCCCGTAAGCTCGCGGACGAGAAACGCAACGCCTTCGGTAAATTCCGTCTGCACAAACTGCGAGAACTCGCCCATAACGTTGCCGTGGTAATCGAGCTTGACGGCGCCGACCTCGATAATCTCATTGCGCAGCCCACGGCGCTGACGCTGCTTTGGCACCGGCGCAAACTCAAAGTCAAGCACAATCTGGCGCGCAAAGTTCGTCGTATCGATAGCCGAGATACACGGCGTCTTTTCAGCTGACACGGTTAGGGCCTTTCTCCGTCAAATGCCGCTTGTTACATAGCTACATAGGCGGCTACATCGCTGTAAGGATAGGCGCCCGTGCGGACATGAAAGCGGGGCGCAATGCCATGCGCCAGGCGTACGCCATGCAGACGACCCCAAGAGAGTCGCCCGCTCTATTCAAATGCATGAGAAAGATTTAGGCCCGGTGACTTGAATCAGAGATCATCCCGGGCCCATCAGAGCTCGTAGAGCTCTTGGTTGCTTTGGTCTCGCTTTTCACAGCGCTTGTCGGACTTTCCGAGGCACTCAAGCAGTGTTCGAAGCATAAAAAGAGGGGTCGACGCCGTTAAAGCATTGACCCCTTAAACAGAGTAACGGCGCTGCCCAGCATTCCACCACTTGGGTTGCCGTCGACTTTCTTCTACCCATGGACGTTGGGTTTACCAAATGGATTTTCGGTAAAGGAAGCACGGCACGCCCGCAAAACCACTACGCCCCAAGTGCCGCCATGGGGATCACCGCCACGCCGTCGTCGCGTGTGTAGGCAATGCTCCCCTTTCCAACCACGACCGCCAAAAACGCCGGCGCGGCATTCTGGGCGGCAGGATTGGAGAGCACTTTCCTCTCCAGCGCCTTGAGATTTCTCGCTCCATCGTCTGCTTTCGCATCGCTCAGCTTGACCTCGATGGCTCCCCAGCGTCCGTCGTGCTCAACGATCAGATCGACCTCAAGGCCCTTCTCATCTCGAAAATAATGGACACTGTTGTCGACACCGCCGTAGGTGGAAAGGAACACGCGCACGTCGCGCAGAACGAGGTTCTCAAAGAGCATCCCCAGCGTTTGCATATCGCCAAGCAGCCGCTCAGGGGCAGCCCCCAGCAACGCCGCCGCAAGTGACGGGTCGCAGAAGTAGCGCTTGGGGCGCACGCGAACGCGGGCCTTCGAGCGCATGGGCGGCTCCCATCCGCACAGGTCCTCGGTCAGCTTGAGCCTGTTGAAGAGGTCCAAGTACGCAGCGATGGTCCTCTCGTCGGGGCCCGCCTCACCGTACGAGGCGTCCTTTACGAGCGTCTTGTACGTGACAGCCTGGCTCTCGTTCATGGCAAGAGCTCGCAAAAGGCCGTGTGCAAGCTCGGGCGACATGCCCTCATCCAGCACGTTGACGTCGAGCACTGAGTGCACGTACTGGCTTGCCGTCTCTCGCGCAAGATCTTCCGAAAGCCCAAGATTTGCAGGCCAGCCGCCCCTGCAGCACCAGCGGGCGACGTCATCCACCGTGCTCTCGCGACGCTGAGGGGCAAAACCCTCGCCCTTAAAGAGGCTTGCCAGTGACACGAGCGGCTCGCCGTCGCCCGACTCACACAGGGCCATGGGGCGCATTGACAGACGGGCGATCCTACCCGTGCCGGAATGACGAACATGGCTGCGCTCCTCGCTTTTGAGCGCGGTCGAGCCCGTGAGCAAAAGTGTCCCGCGTTCGTTGCCGCTCGCGTCCACGAAGCGCCGGGCGGCATCCCAAACCTCGGGCACCTCCTGCCATTCATCGACCAGGTGTGGCGCATCGCCGATGAGCGCCAGACTTGGGTCGACCTCTGCCGCCGCGCGCTGCGCAGGCTCATCGAGTCTGGAGACGCTCGCCGAGCGAGAGAGCGCCGTCCAGGTCTTGCCGCACCATTTGGGGCCGTTGATCTCCACACAGCCAAACGCCCGCATAAGGGTGTCGAGGCGCTCCTCTATGAGCCGGGGCCTATATCCTTTTTGGGTCAATCTCTTTGGTGCATCCATAGACGGCCGTCCCTCTCTATCACGCGATATGCGAAATTACGCCATTCTCAATGCTGATTTTACGCTACTTTCAATGTAGTTTTTACGCCCTTACAGATGTAGTTTTTACGCTATTTTCATTGAAGGTTTTACGCTTGACATCCTTAGCGCGACGCCCGCTCAGCCCCTGACCACCGGATTGCCCGAATTCCGGGATGCTGCCTCCGCTCCAAACAAAAGGCCCCGGCTCGCGATGGAGCTGCCTCCCATTTCTTGAACATTAGAAATGGGAGGCTTTCCACCCCATGCCTCTATCGGAAACGGCATCCCGTCCTGAGCATCGAATCCGGGACGTAGTTTCCGCATGCGGCCTCGTTAGGAAAGCATGTCCCACTCTGAGCGCTCATTCCGGGGTGCAATTTCCGCCAGAGACGCCGCCGGGAAAGCGCATCCCGGTTTGGAGCCGAAATCTGGGACGCATCCCATTCTGAGGCATGATTCCGGGACGCAGCTTCCGTTTGAGGGCCGATCCGGAAAGCGCGACCCATTCCGAGCATCACATCAGAGCACGCTTAGTTATCTCCGCTCGCACATCTCGGCAAACGAAATCAGCTTGGTATCTCCCCTGCTCTCCGCGGCATCCCGACATCCCTGCGTAAAGCCGCTTTTTGAGAAAAGCGCATAGCTTTTTCGTTGCCGTCTAAAGAGCTCGCTTCGATGAACGAGCTTTTGCAGCACGTCTTCGCCCGCCGGTTCATTGCGCCATTTGCACTCCGCAAACAGCGCAGTGCCCTCGCCATCGTCAACAATCAAGTCGATTTCTTCCTGCGTATGCGTGCGATTATCCGTCCCCCACCAGCGCCCGACGCTCGCCGGAACCACATCGAGCTGGCCCGCGCGTGCGAGTTCGTACACGTATTGTCTGCATATAAGCTCAAAGACCATACCCATGTAATCCGATATGTGCGGCTCAATGCGCTTATACGCCATCTCGGCCATATCGTTTTGAATCAGCCCGATGTTCTGCGGAACAAACTTGTACCAGAACCTAAACATCTGGTCGCTCAGTAGATACACGGCCCGCTTATTGCTCGTCTCGTTTAGGGGCAGCTCGCGCTCGACAATCCCAAGCGACGCCAGCTTATCCACATAGCTCTTTACGTTGCTCGCAGGGATTCCCGTAGAGCTCGCAATCTCCGAGATCTTCGAGCGCCCCTGAGCAATTGCTTGCACGATCGCATCATATTGCTCGGGATTGCGGCACTCTTGCATTAGCAGGTTACTCGGCTCCTCAAAGAGATAGCCCGTAGGAGTAAGAAAAAGACGTTTGATGTTGTCCTTGAGCGGTGCGGCAGGATCGACTTTCTCGATATAAGCAGGAATGCCGCCCGTCATACCATAGCAAACTGCAGCGTCTTCGCGACTCATGCTCTGCCACAGGCCGAGGGTCGTCGTAAAATCAAGCGGCATGATCTTAAACTGGGCCGTACGCCTACCGTATAGTGGGCTCTCGTAGCCCAACACCTGTTCCTCCATAAACGAAAGAGACGAGCCGCATAGAATCAGCATGAGCTTGGTCTCTTTGTACAGGTGATCGATCTTGTCTTGCAGCAACGAGCTGATCTCGGGATTCGATTGGGCGAGATAGGGGTACTCGTCAATCACGACAATCAAACGTTCCGTGCGAGCCATGGTGGCCAATGCATCGAACGCCTCGTCAAAACTACGAAACGACACGCCTGCAGCACCAACCGAACCCGCAAGTATCGCCTGGCTAAAGCCGTGCAGATTTGCCTCTGCATTGGTACGACGAGCTTGAAAGTAAATAGCCTTCTTGCCTTGGATGAACTCTGTGATAAGACGCGTTTTACCCACACGACGGCGGCCGTAAATCACAGGCATCTCAAAGGAGCCCGTGCCATACAGTCGATTGAGCTCGGATATTTCCGCTGTTCTTCCGATAAACATAGGGCCATCCTTCCTTTACGTTATAGCTAGCTATATTATACCTTCCTATAATATAGCTAGCTATAACGTAATTCGACAAGCGGCGCACGCAAAAGGGGCGGTACACCACCGCACGTGGACCGTTCCGGAAAATGTACCCCGTTCTGGAGCCTGGTTCCGGGATACAGCTCCAGTTGAGGACCAATCCGGAAAGCGCATTCCACTCTGGAGCCGAAATCCGGGACGCAGTTTCCGCTCCAAACAAAAGGCCCCGGCTCGCGATGGAGCCGGGGCCAAAGGCGCAGCTTATACAGTTGATGGCAAGCGCAGACGGCAGTCAGCAATGGCCGTCCGCGCTCTACTCTACCCGCGGTGACGGGCGCGGCTGTACGGCGTATCCACCATGGGCAGATCCGGACGCAGCTTGCCGTCAAATGCGCGATAGGCGTTCTGCACGGCGGGCGCCGTGGGGATCGTTGCGATCTCGCCGATGCCCTTGCCGCCATATGCCACAGGCAGTAGCTCGTCCTTCTCCACGTAGATGGCGTGGATATCCGGAATCTCGGGCGCACGGAACAGTCCGAGTGTGCCGTACCTTGCCTGGGGCACGCAGTCCTTGAGCGGCCAATCCTCGGTAAGCGCATAGCCCATACCCATGAGCACGCCGCCTTCGATCTGACCCTGGATGGAGATGGGGTTGACCACCTTGCCGGAATCGTGTGCGGCATAGACCTCGCTCACGCGGCCGTCATCATCCAGAATGACCACATGTGTGGCAAAACCGTAGCAGATGTGGCTCTTGGGGTTGGGAACATCGGCGCCCAGCTTGTCGGTCGGCTCCAGATACACGTAGCCAAACTCGCATCCCTCGAGCGCCTTGATGGTGGCCGAAGGGTCCTGAGGATGCATACCCTGGCCGGCGACGAGTTCCTGTGTGCGCAGCTGGTAGGCACGACCGTCGTCATACTCGATCTTGACGCCGTCGCCGTGCGCGCTCACCGGGGCGGTAGGCGCAGGCTTGCCGGCCTCAATGCCAACCATGGCATCGCGCAGCAGGAAGGCGGCACCGCGCACGGCCTCGCCGGTCACGACCGTCTGACGCGAGCCAGACGTGGTGCCGGAGTCGGGAGCGTTCTCGGTGGAGCACTCGCCATTGGCAATGCAGCTCAGCGGCAGCCCGCAGGCCTCGGCAACGTCCTGCAAAAAGACGGTGTTGCAGCCCTGGCCGATGTCGGACGTGGCGGCGTAGACCGTGGCCACGCCGTTCTCGACGCGAATCTTGCAGCGGCCGGCATCGGGCAGGCCCACGCCCACGCCGGCGTTCTTCATGGCGCAGGCGAGACCGGCGTGTCCGGGATGCGCATAGTAGGCATCCTTGACCTCGAGCAGCGTCTCTTTAAGCGCCGTGGAGCAGTCGGCAATCTGGCCGTTGGGCAAAACCTCGCCCGGCTCGATAGCGTTTCGGTAACGAATCTCCCACGGATCCAGGCCGACCTTCTCTGCCAGCAGGTCGATCAGGCTCTCGAGCGCAAACTCGGACTGGCAAACGCCAAAGCCGCGGTACGCGCCGGCGGGCGGGTTGTTGGTGTAGTAGCCAAAGCCGCGAATGTCGGTGTTCTGGTACTTGTAGGG
>CABUVF010000040.1 GCA_902494945.1 uncultured Collinsella sp. | reverse complement strand
GACAGGCCCCTATCGTCAACAATGCCGTCGATGATGCCGAGCGCCAACAGATCGGGGGCCGTGAGCTTAAGCGCTTCGGCGGCCTCATTCGCGCGGTCGGTATCCTTCCACAGGATTGCCGCACAGGCCTCGGGGCTCACGACCGAATAGGCCGAGCTCGAGAACATCAGGATGCGGTCGGCCACGGATAGCGCCAGCGCGCCACCAGAGCCGCCCTCGCCTGTCACCACCGAGACAATCGGCGTCTTAAGGCCGCTCATCTCCATGAGATTCTGGGCAATCGCCTCGCCCTGGCCGCGTTCCTCGGCACCGATGCCGCAAAACGCGCCCGAAGTATCGACCAGGCACAGAACCGGTCGACCAAACTTTTCGGCCTGGCGCATAAGGCGACGCGCTTTGCGGTAGCCCTCGGGATGTGCCATACCAAAGTTGCGACGCATGCGCTCTTTGGTCGTGGTGCCGCGCTCGATGGCGATGACCGTTACGGGGCATCCGTCTTTCCAGCCAATGCCAGCCACCACGGCAGCATCGTCGCCAAAGTAGCGGTCGCCGTGCAGCTCTACGAATCCGTCGAGACCCAACGAGATCATCTCGCCTGCCGTGGCGCGGTTCGCCGAGCGAGTCTGTTTGACGATTTCGAGCGCGCTTTTTGGTGCGGCCGAGCGCTTAAACAAGTGTCCCAGCTTTTTGTCGCGACGACCCGTATGCACGATCTCATGCGGTGCCCCCAGGCCGGGCGCGTGCCCTTCGTGCAGCGCCAGCAGCTCGCCTACCGTGAGCGCAATCTCACCACGCGGAACAACGGCATCGCAAAAGCCGTGCTCCAGCAAAAACTCGGAACGCTGAAATCCCTTGGGCAGACGCTTGTGCATGTTCTGCTCGATCACGCGCGGGCCGGCAAATGCCGTCAGGGCATCGGGCTCGGCCAGGATAATGTCGCCCTCCATGGCAAAGCTCGCGGTTACGCCTCCGGTCGTGGGGTCGGTGAGCACCGTGATATACAGGCCGCCCGCCTCGCTGTGGCGCCTAACCGCCGCAGAAATCTTGGCCATCTGCATGAGCGAGGTCACGCCCTCCTGCATGCGGGCGCCGCCCGATACGGTAAAGCCAACGACCGGCAGCCCCAACTCGGCCGCGCGCTCAAAAACACGACAGATCTTCTCGCCCACCACGGAGCCCATTGAGCCCATCATAAAGTTGGCATCCATAAAGAAGAGCGCGGTATCGCAGCCGCAGATTTTGCCCCTGCCGCACACAACGGCATCGCGCTCGCCCGAACGCTCGCTCACGCTCTTAAGCTTGTCGGCATAACCGGGAAACGAGAGGAAGTCCTTCGACGCCAGATCGGCATCCCATTCCTCAAAGGTACCCGCGTCGACCGTCATGCGCATGCGCGCGCGACCGCTCACGCGAAAGTGTTTGCCGCAACGAGGGCAGACCTCGAGGTTGTCGTGCAGGCGCGCCTCATCGATCACACGGCGGCACTCCGGGCATTTGACAAACACGTGGCGCGCGGGGAACTCGGCGCACGACTCGGTTATCGGCCCCTCAAGGACATTGACCGTCTTCGCTTTTCTATTCATCAGCATAGAGATGCCCCATCAGATCGGTGTGATACATGCCCGACAAAAACTCGTCGTTTGCCAGCACGTCGAGCTGAAGCTCGCTATTTTCGCTCACGCCCTCAATCACGAGCTCGCCCAGGGCCGAGCGCATCTTGCGAATGGCACCGTCACGCGTGGGCGCGCACACGATGAGCTTGCCGAGCATGGAGTCGTAGTACGGCGGAACGTTCGCACCGGTAAACATGGCGGAATCCCAGCGCACGCGCGGACCACCCGGCACACGCAACGCGGTGACCGTTCCACATGACGGTAGAAAGTCCGGCGTTTCGGCATTGATGCGGCACTCCATGGCGTGGTTGCGGACCGGTACGTCCTCCTGCTCAAAGGGCAGAGGCTGGCCGGCAGCCACGCGCAGCTGCCACTTAACCAGGTCGGTATCGGTCACAAACTCCGTAACCGGATGCTCCACCTGCAAGCGCGTGTTCATTTCCATAAAGTAGAAATTGCCGTCATCTGAGTACAAAAACTCGATGGTGCCAGCGCCCTCATAGCCAACGGCACGAGCCAGGTCGCGCGCGGCCTTGTGCATGCGCGCGCGAATATCATCGCGTCCGTCGAGGCACGGCGCGGGGCTCTCCTCGATCAGCTTTTGGTTGCGGCGCTGCACCGAGCACTCGCGCTCGCCGAGCGAAAACACATGGCCCTGCTTATCGGCCATAATCTGTACCTCAACGTGATGCGCCGGCGCAACGAACTTCTCCATGTAGCACTCGCCGTCGCCAAAAACGGCCTCACCCTCGGCACGCGCCTCGATGAACGCCTTTGCCGCATCTTCCACGCGCTCGACCTTGCGAATACCGCGACCGCCGCCGCCCGCGCGCGCCTTAATAAGCACGGGGCAGCCGATGCGCTCGGCCTCGGCCGTTGCTTCCTCGGGGCTTTTGAGCAAATCGCAGCCCGACACGATGGGCACGCCCGCAGCAGCGGCCGTTCGGCGTGCGGCGTCCTTGTCGCCCATGCTGTCGATCACCTCGGCCGAAGGACCGACAAACGCCAGACCGAACTTGTCGCAGTCGCGCACGAAGCTCGCCTTCTCGGAAAAGAAGCCATAGCCGGGATGAATTGCCTTAGCTCCCGACTTTACGGCACAGGTGAGCACGGCATCGTCGTTGAGGTAGCTCTCGGCAAGACGCGGGCCGCCGATGCAATACGCCTCGTCGGCAAGCTGCACGTGTAGCGCGTCCGCATCGGCCGTGGAATAAACGGCGACGGTCTTGATGCCCATATCGCGGCACGCGCGGATAACACGGACCGCGACTTCGCCGCGGTTGGCGATGAGCACTTTGTCGAACATGGAGCCTTCCTTAACTTTCGTGCATGAGTGCAAAAGACATATCGGCGCGGCAGCAAACCTCACCGTTGACGCTCGCAGTACCCGTCGCAAAGCGGAACGGCCCGCGCGCACGCGTGATGGAGCACACTAGATCCACCGTGTCGCCCGGGCGCACCGGACGCTTAAAGCGCACCTTGTCCAGACTCGTGTAGAACGGCGTCGCGCCGCGCGCCTCCTCATCGCCCATCAGCAGCACGCAGCAGTTCTGGGCGAGCATCTCGCACTGAATCACGCCGGGAACGACCGGGTTTCCCGGAAAATGTCCCTGCAAAAAGTACTCGTCGCCTGTAATCGCGATCTTGCCGTGGGCCTCGTCGCCCACCAGCTCGGCTTCGTCGAGCAAAAGCATCGGCTCGCGATGCGGTAATAGCTTCTTGAGCTCTTCTTTGTTCATGGATATCACCTATCCGATCCTCATGAGGCAGCTGCCAAACTCCACGAGGTCGCCGTCGGCCACGCAGATCTCGAGCACCTCACCGTCTGCCTCGGCCGTCACCTCGTTGAGAACCTTCATGGCCTCGATGATGCAGAGGGTCTCGCCGGCCTTGACCTTGGAGCCCACGCGCACAAACGGCTCGTCGCCCGGCGCAGGGGCAGCATAGAAGACGCCCACCATGGGAGCAGTCACCTCGGTGCCCTTGGGCTCCGGCGCGGCGGCAGGTGTCTGCGTGGCGGGTTCCGGTGCGGCAGGCGCGACTGTGGGAGCTGCAACTTGAGCGGCCACGGCACCCGGCATAGGCACGGGCACGGCAACCGGCTGCGCGGCACTCGCGCGCTCGAGTTCGACCGCGGTGCCATCGGGCTCCTCAACACGTACGCGCGTAAGGCCGCGGTCCTCCATCACATCGGCTATCTCGGCAAGTCTTTTGGAATCCATGCTCTAGCTCCTCGTATATCTACGCAGCGCGATGGCGGCGTTGTGCCCGCCAAAGCCCAGGTTGGTCGAAAGCGCCCAGGTAAGGTCGGCGCGAACCGCTCGATTAGGCGTGTAATCAAGATCGCAGGCGGGATCGGGCGTGTGGTAGTTAATGGTCGGGGGCACCACGCCCTGCTCGAGCGCCATGGCACAGGCCATGACCTCGATGGCACCCGTGGCACCGATCATGTGCCCGGTCATCGACTTGGTCGACGAGACGTGCGCGGCGCGTGCCGCGTCCTCGCCGAGCGCCCGCTTAATGCCTGTCGTCTCGGACGAATCGTTGAGCTTGGTCGAGGTGCCGTGGGCGTTGATGTAGAGACCCTCGGAAGGCTTGACGTCGCCCTCGGCTACCGCCAGCGATATCGCACGGGCAATGCCGGCGGCATCGGGGTCGGGGCTCGTAATGTGATAGGCATCATCGGTGTTGCCGTAGCCCACGACCTCGGCATAAATGTGCGCACCGCGCGCCTGCGCATGCTCCATGCTCTCGAGTACCAGCACGCAGGCGCCCTCACCCATCACAAAGCCATCGCGGTCTGCGTCGAACGGGCGGCAGGCCGTCGCGGGATCGGGGTTGGTGGTCAATGCGCGGCAGGACGTAAAGCCTGCAACAGCATCGGGGATAATGGCCGCCTCGGCACCGCCCGCGAGGATCGCGTCGGCATAGCCGTGCTTGATAGCACGGAACGCCTCGCCCACCGCATGGGCCGAGGTCGCGCACGCAGTCACGACTGGCAGGGTCGGTCCCTTTGCCTTGTGACGGATTGCGATATTGCCCGATGCCATGTTGGGGATCATCATCGCGATCATGTAAGGCGATGCGCGGCGGGGCCCACGGTCGGCAATCGTATGGACGTTGTCGACGAGCGTCTGCATGCCGCCCACGCCCGACCCCACGTAAACGCCCAGGCGCTCGCGATCGATGGCGCCTTCGGCATCAAAGCCCGCATCGTGCATTGCCTCGTCCGAAGCCACCAGCGCAAACTGAACGCAGGGGTCCAGATGCTTGGCGTCGCGCTTGCCAAAGTACTCGTTGCCGTCAAAGCCCTTGACTTCGGCCGCCACCTTGACGGTAAACGCATCGGTATCAAAGTGCGTGATCGGGCCGATGCCACAGGTCCCGGCGCACATGGCCGCCCAGGTGGCAAGCGCGGTGTTGCCGAGCGGCGATACGGCACCGATGCCGGTGATTGCAACTCTCTGTTCCATCATGGTCTCCTCATCCAAGCCGTTCTTCGGCCCTGGTTTCTACATCGCCATTCCGCCGTCGACGCGCACGACCTCGCCCGTAATGTAAGCAGCCGCATCGCTCGCTAAAAAGCGCACCACGCCGGCCACTTCCTCGGGACGTGCCATGCGCTTAAGGGGAATCTGTTCCTCGGTTGCCGTACGCACCTTCTCCGAGAGCTTTGCCGTCATATCTGTCTCGACAAACCCGGGAGCGACCGCGTTCGCTCGTACGCCACGAGGCGCAAGCTCGCGCGCCACCGCCTTGGTAAGCCCTATCACGCCCGCCTTGGAAGCAGCGTAGTTGGCTTGCCCGGCATTGCCCATCAGGCCCACGACCGAGCTCATGTTGACGACGCAACCGCCGCGCTGGCGCATAAAGGTCTTGGTGAGCGCGCGCGTCATATTGAATGTTCCCTTGAGATTGACATCGAGCACGCGATCGAATGCGTCATCGCCCATGCGCATGAGCAGGCCATCGCGGGTGATGCCGGCGTTGTTGACGAGCGCCCAAATGGAACCAAAGTCGTTGAGGACCGCTTCCACGCACGCGTTGACAGCAGCGGGATCGGCCACGTCGCATTGATATGCGCGTGCCGTGGCGCCAACCGCCTCACAGGCTTCGCACGTCTTGCGCGCCGCATCGACGCTGCCGGCATAGACGACGGCGATATCAAAGCCGTCCTCCGCCAGACCGACAGCGCAGGCGCGGCCGATACCCCGCGAGCCGCCCGTGACCAGTGCCACACGACGTGAGTCGTTGCGCTCGAGCGCGCCGTTGTTCAAGTTGCCCATGTCATTCCTTTCGGGTTACAGCCCTGTGGACTATGCGAGCTCGTCGGCAATAGCTGCGACCTGCTCGGCCGTTTCGCACGAATACACGCGAACGTCGCTCAGCGTACGCTTGGCCAGGCCCGACAGCGTTTTGCCAGGGCCGACCTCAATAAACGTGTCGATGCCCTGATTCTGCAGAGCATGCAGCGTGTCGACCCAACGAACGGCATGACTCACCTGATTGGCCAAGACATCCGATGCCGCTCGCGGGTCCGCCGGATAGGGCGCCGCCGTCATGTTTGCCATGACCGGAATCAGCAGCGGTGACGGCGCGTGGCCGGCTTGGATATACGTCGCCAGCCCCTCAGTCGCCTCGGCCATATAGGGGCTATGAAATGCGCCCGACACCGCGACTTTCATAGCGCGGCCGCCAGCCTCTTTTACTAGGACGTCGAGCTCCTGCAGCGCCTCGGGCGCTCCGGCAACAACCGTCTGCTGCGGACTGTTGTAGTTGACCGGCCAGCAGTCCTCGCCGGCCTGTTTTGCCAGGTTCTCGACTTGCGCCGCATCGAGCTTGATGACGGCGCGCATGCCGCCCGGATGGCGCTCGGCAGCCGCGGCCATCAGCGCCGCGCGCTCGCACACGAGCTCAAAGCCCGCTCGCGTATCGAACGCCCCCGCAAAGGTGAGCGCGGCGACCTCGCCAAGCGAAAAACCCGCACAGGCGGCAGGTACCACGCCGCGCTCACGCAGGGCGACAGCCGCTGCCAGATCGTGAACGAACACGCACGGCTGCGTGTTCTCGGTCTGCGAGAGTTCCTCCTTGGAGGCGCTTCGGCACTGCTCACTGGTCCCCGGGCGCACCTCGTCGGCAATGGCGAACACCTCGGCGGCGGCCGGCGATGCCTCGATCAGGTCGACGCCCATCGCGGGGTGCTGGGCGCCCTGGCCGGCAAACAGAAACGCTACGCCACCCATGCGCACGCACCCTTCAGGACGTGCTCGGCGCCATCGACCAGGTCGTCAACGATTTCACGTGCACTTTGGCGCTCGTTGACCATGCCGGCAATCTGTCCACACAAAAACGAGCCCTCTTCGTAATTGCCGTCCTTGGCGGCCTTGCGAAGGGCGCCCGTGCCCATGGCCCCGAGCTCCTCGACGCTTACGCCCGCCGCCTCGCTCTTGGCGTAGGCGTTGGTGAAGGGGCTCTTGAGGGCACGCACCGGGTGTCCCGTCGAGCGGCCGGTCGCACGCGTCGAGGTGTCGTTGGCCTTCAGGACCATCTCCTTGTACTGCTCCGATACGGTGCACTCATCTGCGATCAGAAAGCGCGTACCCACCTGCACGCCGGCGGCGCCCAGCATAAAGGCGGCCGCCACGCCGCGGCCATCGGCGATACCGCCAGCCGCAACCACGGGAATATCGACCGCATCGACAACCTGCGGCACCAGTGCCATCGTCGAGGTCTCGCCAATATGGCCGCCTGATTCGGTACCCTCGGCAACCACGGCAGTGGCTCCACGACGCGCCACGAGGCGCGCCAGCGCCACCGAGGCAACGACCGGGATGACCTTGATGCCCGCCTCGTTCCACGCCTTCATGTACTTGGTGGGATTGCCGGCACCCGTCACGACGACCGGCACCCGCTCGTCAATCACGACCCGCGCGACCTCGTCGGCAAACGGGCTCATGAGCATGACGTTGACGCCAAAGGGCTTATCCGTCCTGGCGCGCAGCTCATGAATCTGGTCGCGCAGCCAGTTGGCGTCAGCGTTCATGGCCGCGATAATCCCTAAGCCGCCCGCCTCGGACACTGCGGACGCCAGCGAGGCGTCGGCGATCCAGGCCATACCGCCCTGGAACACGGGCTTTTCGATGCCGAGCAGATCGCAGAGAGGAGTCTTGAGCATCTCTACTTCTCCAATGCCGCCTCGACCGTATCGGCGAACTCGCCGACCGTCTTGGGGTTCTCCTCGGTATCGAGCTGGATGCCAAACTCGTCCTCAACGGCGACGAGGATCTCGACGGTGCCCAGACTGTCGAGACCAATCTCCTCGAGCGTGGACTCGGGCTTCATCTCGACGTCGTCAAGACCGGCGGTCTCGCGGATAACATCGCAAACGCGCTCGAAGGTCTTCTGATCTGCCATGGTAGTTCTCCTTTGTTTGTGCCCTAGGGGCGTTTTTATTTCCTATGTGCAACTACTTCCAACGAAGTAGATAGCCACCTATATCCAGACCGGCGCCAAATCCAACGAGGGTGATGGTGTCGCCCGTGTGAAGTGCACCGGCGTTTGCCAGCCGGTCGAGGGCAAGCGGAATGCATGCGCTCGAAATGTTGCCGGTCTCGCGCAGCGTTCGAACCACGCGCTTGTCTGGCACACCGAGGCGCTTGACCGCCTGACTCAGGATTCGTTCGTTAGCCTGATGGAATACAAAATGGTCGATGTCCTCGACCGAAATGCCCGCATCGCTCGCAAGCTTATGGACCGTGTCGCAAATCGCGTTGACGCCGAACTTGAACACGCGGCGGCCATTCATGGACAGCACGCTCTCGCTATCTGCGGAGGCCTTAAACGGCGAGGTGCCGACCAGACCGGGAACGCACAACGTCTCGACGTCGGGCGCCGTCGAAAGCTCAACGGCAAGGGGGCTGTCTCCCCCAGCCTCAATCACCGCGGCGCCTGCCCCATCGCCAAAGAGCACACAGGTGGCGCGGTCGGTCCAGTCGAGCGCGCGCGTCATCTGCTCGGCGGCAACGACAAGCACATGCTTGGCTCGTCCTCGGGCGATATAGCCCTCGGCAACATCGAGCGCAAATACGAAGCCGGCGCAGGCAGCCGAGACATCGAAGGCAGGGCACGTCGCGCCCAGTCGCTCAGCAACGGCACACGCCTCGGCGGGAACAAGGTGGTCACCCGTCGTCGTCGAGCAGACGATCAGATCCAACTGGCTCGCGTCGATTCCGGACACCTGAAGTGCCCGCTCGCTCGCCGCTACGGCAAGGTCGTCAAGTGACTCGGTGGTGCAGACGTGGCGACTCTTAATACCTGTGCGGGTAAAAATCCACTCATCCGAGGTATCGAGGAACTCGGACAGCTCGTCATTGGAAACACTGCGCTTAGGAAGCGCCGAGCCTGTTCCAAGAATCGTGAAACCCATCACTAACCTCCTTTGAGTTGTTGACGTGTTTACATCGACCAAGAGAGGATAGCGCATTTCAGTCGTTGTTAACGTGTTAACATTAAATTGTCCAAATGCGACAAAGGCTTCACATTGTGTCTCTCTCGACACCATTGCGTTATTCACTTATTCATTAAGGAGGTAGCAGCCGTTATGGATGCCAAATTAACGATAGTCGACGTAACCGGATCGACCAACGATGACCTGCTCGAAGCAGGAAAACAGGGAGCGCCGCACGGCACAGGACTTGCCGCCCGGGCTCAGACAGCAGGACGCGGCCGGCGCGGCCACAAGTGGGATTCAACCGCCGGCAACCTATTGCTTTCGATTGTCCTGCGTCCATGCGTTAATCCTGCGAAGTACTCTGGTCTTGCTGCCGTCAGCGGCCTAGCGGTGCTCGAGGCGCTCGAAAAACAGGGTCTTGCAAACGAGATTGGCCTCAAATGGCCCAACGACCTGGTCGCGCGTGGACGCAAACTCGGCGGCATTCTGGTCGAGGCCGCACGCGATAACGAAGGCAAACCTTTCGCCGTCTGTGGCATTGGTGTCAATGTGAACTATGCGCCCCAAGAGGTGCCCGATGGCGGCCTGCCGGCAATCGGTCTCTCGGACCTTAACGAGAACGTTCCAGCTGTCGACATGCTCCTCGATGAGGTCTATCACGCAGTTATAGACGCTATAGATGCCTGGGCAGAACGTCTCAACGCCATGGAAGAAAACACCGGACCGCTCGCGCCCGTCCACGGCGAATATGTCGCTCACCTCAATTGGATTGGAAAGCACGTTATCGCCCGCTCCCCTGCCGGTGACAAGCTGGCGCGAGGCATCTTTAAAACGGTCGATGGCTTTGGTCGTGCGTGCATCGAAACAGAAGACGGCTTGCGATCCTTCCATTTTGAGGAAGCGTCATTGCGCCCCTTGAGTGAGTAGGTCGCCACAGCCAGCCGCTCGGCAGCCTTACCCGGCGATCCAAACCCATCATGCAAAACAAAAGGGCCCCGCTACCGTAGCGGCAGCGGGGCCCTTTAAGCTATGAGCGATATCGCTTAGAGCTTGATGTCGATGTCGACGCCAGCGGGGAGGTCGAGACGCATAAGCGAATCAACGGTGCCCGAGGTGGGGTCGAGGATGTCGATGAGGCGCTTGTGGGTGCGCATCTCGAACTGCTCACGGGAGTCCTTGTTCACGTGCGGCGAGCGGATAACCGTGTACAGGTTGCGCTCGGTGGGCAGGGGGACAGGACCGGAAACGCGAGCGCCGGTCTTCTGAGCGGTCTCGACGATGAGCTTCGCGGACTGATCGACGACCTCGTGATCATAGCCCTTGAGGCGAATGCGGATCTTCTGGGTAGCCAACTTAAACCTCCAAAGAGTGCGAGAGATGTTCTCGCGGATTACGTAACAGGGAGCTCGAACTTAGGCGTTCTTGCTCATGACCTCGTCCACGATGGACTTGGGCGCCGGCTCATAAGAGTCGAACTGCATCGTGTAGGATGCACGGCCCTGGGTCTGGGAGCGAAGGTCGGTAGCGTAACCGAACATCTCGCCCAGCGGCACCTTGGCACGGATGAGCTTGCTGTTCTTGCGATCCTCCATGCCCTCGATCTTGCCGCGGCGACCGGAGAGGTTGCCCATAACGTCGCCCATGTACTGCTCGGGGGTCTCGACCTCGACAGCCATGATCGGCTCGAGCAGCTGCGGATCGGACTTCTTGAGAGCGTCCTTGATAGCCATGGAACCGGCGATCTTGAAGGCGGCCTCGGAGGAGTCGACCTCGTGGTAAGAACCGTCGAACAGGGTGACCTTAACGTCGAGGACCGGGAAGCCGGCGATAACACCGGTGTTCAGGGCCTCCTGGATGCCCTTGTCGATGGACGGGATGTACTCCTTGGGCACGACGCCGCCGACGATAGCGTTGACGAACTCGTAGCCGAAGCCCTCCTCCATCTTCTCGAGCTTGATGACGGCGTGGCCGTACTGACCGCGACCGCCGGACTGACGGACGAACTTGCCCTCAGCCTTCTCGACGTCGTGACCGGCGGTCTCGCGGTAGGCAACCTGGGGCTTACCGACGTTAGCGTCAACCTTGAACTCGCGGAGCAGACGGTCGACGATGATCTCGAGGTGCAGCTCGCCCATGCCGGCGATGATGGTCTGGCCGGTCTCGTGGTTGGTGGACACCTGGAAGGTCGGGTCCTCCTCGGCGAGCTTGGTCAGAGCCAGGGACATCTTGTCCTGCTCGGCCTTGGTCTTGGGCTCGATGGCAACGTCGATAACGGGCTTGGCGAACTCAATCTTCTCGAGGACGATCTCCTTGCCCTCGGCGCACAGGGTGTCACCGGTGGTGGAGTTCTTGAAGCCGACGCAAGCGACGATGTCGCCGGCGGCAGCGTCGTCACGGTCGATACGCTCGGCGGCATTCATCTCGAGGATGCGGCCGAGGCGCTCGCGCTGACCGTTGGAAGCGTTGACAACGTAGGAGCCGGACTCGGCGCGGCCGGAGTAAACGCGGACGTAGGTGAGCTTACCGACGAACGGGTCGGTCATGATCTTGAAGACCAGGCCGGAGAAGGGCTCGTCGAAGGAAGGATGACGCTGGATCTCCTCGCCGGTGTCCGGATCGGTACCGGTGACGGCCTCAACGTCGAGCGGGCTGGGCAGGTAGTCGACGACAGCGTCGAGCAGCTCCTGAACGCCCTTGTTCTTGTAGGCGGAGCCCACGAAGACGAGGTTGAGCTCGTTGGCCAGAACGCCCTTGCGCAGAGCAGCCTTGAGCTCCTCGACGGTGAAGTCCTCCTCCATGAGGATCTTCTCCATGAGCTCGTCGTCAAAGCTGGCAGCAGCGTCGAGGAGCTCCTCGCGCTTGGTGGCAGCGATGTCAGCGAACTCAGCCGGGATCTCGTCCATCGGCTCGGGGTAGGTCATGCCCTTCTCGTCGGCCTTGAAGTCCCATGCAGTCATGGTAACGAGGTCGATGACGCCCCAGAAGTTGTCCTCGGCGCCCATCGGGACCTGAGCGGCCACGGCGTTGGCGTCGAGACGATCCTTCATGGTCTCGATAGCGTTGAAGAAGTCAGCGCCCACGCGGTCATACTTGTTGATGAAGGCGATGCGGGGGACGTTGAAGGTAGAAGCCTGACGCCAAACGGTCTCAGACTGGGGCTGGACGCCGGCAACGGCGTCGAAGACGGCGACAGCGCCATCGAGGACGCGCAGGCAGCGCTCGACCTCGGCGGTGAAGTCAACGTGGCCCGGGGTGTCGATGATCTGGATGCGGTAGTCCTTGCCGTCCTTGTTCCAGAAGCAGGTGGTAGCAGCGGAGGTAATGGTTACGCCGCGCTCCTGCTCCTGAACCATCCAGTCCATGGTGGCAGCGCCCTCATGGACCTCACCGATCTTGTGGGTCTTACCGGTGTAGTAAAGAATACGCTCGGTCGTGGTGGTCTTACCGGCATCGATGTGGGCCATGATGCCGATGTTACGGGTATCGGAAAGCTTGTACTTAGGCTTAGCCATGTTAGTTCCTTACCTTAACTTACCAACGATAGTGAGAGAACGCGCGGTTGGCCTCGGCCATCTTGAAGACGTCCTCACGCTTCTTGACGGAAGCGCCCAGGCCGTTGGAAGCGTCGAGGATCTCATTGGCGAGACGCTCGGCCATGGTCTTCTCCTTGCGAGCGCGGGAGAAGTTGACGATCCAGCGGATACCCAGAGCGGTGGAACGACGGGAGTTGACCTCCATCGGGACCTGATAGGTAGCGCCACCGACACGCTTGGGCTTAACCTCGAGCGTGGGCTTGACGTTGTCCATAGCCTTCTTGAAGGTAGCGAGAGCGTCGCCACCCTCGGACTTCTCGGCAACGATCTCGAAAGCGGTGTAAACGATGCGCTCAGCGGTGGCCTTCTTGCCGTCAAGAAGGACCTTGTTGATGAGCTGAGTCACCAGGCGGTTGTTGTAAACGGCGTCAGGCTGAACCTCACGACGATTAGCTGCTGCACGACGCGGCATGTGAAATCTCCTTAAGTGTCTACCGTGCGGCGCTTAGGCGGCACACGGCGAAAGTATCAAAACGTTATCTGGCTTATTTAGCCTTGGGGCGCTTAGCACCGTACTTGGAACGGGCCTGCATACGGTTCTGGACCGGAGCAGCGTCGTAGGCGCCACGGATGACGTGATAACGGACACCAGGGAGGTCACGGACACGACCACCGCGGACGAGCACGATGGAGTGCTCCTGCAGGTTGTGGCCCTCACCCGGGATGTAAGCAGTAACTTCGATGCCGTTGACAAGGCGAACACGGGCAACCTTACGAAGAGCCGAGTTCGGCTTCTTGGGGCTCGTGGTGAAGACGCGGGTGCACACGCCGCGCTTCTGGGAGTTGTGCTGCAGAGCAGCGTTCTTGGACTTCTTGGGCACGGAACGACGGCCCTGGCGAACCAGCTGGTTAATAGTAGGCAAAGCGTACTCCTTCTCGAATGATTCCAGCTTTCTGTAAAGTGCAACGGCTTGAATCGAGGGGTCAGCATCCCCCTACGAAACACGCAGTTCGATAGGATACGTGGCGTTAGCTGTGCCGTCAACAGACCACGCCGCCGGGCGTATCCCAAAATTGGCACATTTCCGCAAAGCCTACACAAAAGGAATCCCCTCCTGTGCGCGCTGGCGGATCCCCGG
>CABUVF010000039.1 GCA_902494945.1 uncultured Collinsella sp. | reverse complement strand
CACGACGAGTTGTTCTTCTCCTGTTTTGCGCAGGGTCTGGTCTATGTGATCCAGTCCGGGCGCTATCTTTATCCCACGGCTATTACGATTTACAACCATTACGCCCAGCTGCGCTAGCTCGGGTGTGTCTAGAAAGAGGTATTCCATGGCCGACGAGACCATGACTGACGAGCAGATTCTTGAAGGTGTGGAGCACAAGAGTTTCGTTGCCACGTCCGACCGCACCGCCGCCTCGCTGTCCGCGAGCGGTGTCGCCGCCGAGGATGTCGCCCGCGCCGCCGCGCAGGCCGCCTACGACAAGAAGGGCGAGGACGTGCAGGTGCTCAACCTGACCGAGCTTTCCGACGTGTGCGACTACTTTGTGCTTGCCACCGGTACCAACAACCGCCAGGTCGATTCTATCGTCGACGAGATCGAGGAGAAGGTCGCCGCGGCTTGCGGCGAGCATCCGTTCTCCATCGAGGGCCGCGAGCAGAAGACCTGGATGCTCATGGACTACGGCTCGGTCGTCGTTCACGTCTTCACTCCCGAAGCCCGCGACTTCTACCGTCTAGAAAAGCTCTGGGGTGACGCCCCCCAGCTCCCCCTCGACCTCCTCTAGTGGCTCATTTGATACGGGGCTTTTAGTTAGCCTCGCGCATTTTGCCGGGCAGTTGCGGTTTTCCGTACCTGCCCGGCTTTCTTTTTGCCCAAAGGCGGTTAATCGTTGAAGCGGGATTGGCGGCCGAAGGATAGGGCGGTGTCGCCGAACTTGTCTCGGACGGCGTCGATAGCAACCGAGAGGTCGCGTCGGTCGCTGGATTGGGCTCCGCGGTCGTCGACTTCGCAGAACAGGTCGGTCTGGATGCCGCCCTGATGGTCAAAGTCGCTCATCCCGATACCCGCCAGACGCACATGCATGCCTTCCTGCCAGATGTTGTCGAGCAGTTCGAGCGCAACCGCCACAAAGATGTTCTCATCGTCGGTCGGATGAGGCAGCCGGCGCTGTGCCGTACGCCCGCTGCCATACGAATACTTGAGCTTGAGCGTTACCGTGCCGCCCGTCAGTCCCTGACGGCGCAGGCGGCGTCCAACTGACTCGCCCAACAGTGCAATCGCCGCTTCGATGTCTCCGCGCTCAGTTAAATCTTTCGCAAAGGTGCGTTCATTGCTGACCGACTTGATCTTGCGCTCTTCATCGAGACTCGTGACTTCGGAGATTTCAAGTCCCAGCGCACGCTGACGCATACGTTCGCCGTTGACGCCAAAAATAGAGGCCAAGGTGGATTCCGGCGCGCGTGACAGCTCGCCGAGCGTGTAGATGCGCATACGGCGCAGTCGCTCCTCGGCCGAGCGCCCGATGCCGCTCATGGCAGATACCGGCAGCGCGGCCAAAAAGCGCTGCTCGGTTCCGGGGCGCACGATGGTCAGCCCAAACGGCTTATCCCGCTCGCTTGCGATCTTTGCGACCGTCTTGTTGCAGCCCACGCCAATGGAGCACGTCACTCCCAGCGCTGCCACGCGGTCGCTTATACGCCGTGCAACCAGCAGTGGGTCCTCGGGCGCAAAGCGACCCGGTGTGATATCGATAAAGGCTTCGTCGATGGATACGCGCTCAACGCGCGGCGTCTCCTCGGCAAGAATCGCCATGACCTGCGCGCTCACCTCGCGGTAGCGATCAAAGTGCCCGTGCGTCCAAATGGCTTGCGGGCACAAGCGCCGCGCCTCGGCCGAGGGCATGGCAGAGTGCACGCCAAAGCGACGTGCCTCATACGAACACGTGGACACGACGCCACGCGAATCGGCGTCTCCGCCCACGATGAGCGGCTTTCCGCGCCATTCGGGATGATCGAGCATCTCCACGCTCGCAAAAAACGCATCGAGGTCCATGAGGCCCACCGCCGGACCCGTCCAGGGAGGTGGCGTGACGCCCATGGCATCCTCATAACCGTATGTATGTTCGCGTCTTTCCATGTCATGAGTATACCGCGCAGCTCATGTGGGGTGCGTGTATGTGCTTGCAAATCCCGAATTCTTGTCTAAGATATGGATTTGCCCTCGACTACACCGAAGAAGTTGGTCTCACGGACTTCACCTGCCCGCGTCGATGGCGTATTATGTTCAACTGTTTGTTTGTAGTTGCAGCCTAAAGCTGCTTGGTTGGAGGAGTTTCCTTTGGCAGTCAAGATTCGCCTTGCTCGTCACGGCGCTAAGAAGCGTCCGTACTACCGTGTCGTCGTCGCCGATTCCCGCGCCCCGCGTGACGGTCGTATCATCGAGGAGGTTGGCCGCTACAACCCGATGACCGCCCCCAAGACCATCAACCTCGACCTCGAGAAGATTGCCGACTGGCAGTCCAAGGGCGCTCAGCTCACCGACGCCGTCGCCGCTCTGGTCAAGGCCGCCAACGAGGGCGAGAAGACCGAGACCGTCGTCAAGAAGTCCAAGAAGCAGCTCGCCAAAGAGGCCGAGGCAGCTAAGGCTGCCGCTGAGGCCGCTGAGGGCGCCGAGGAGTAAATCGTGCCTGAGGTTGACGCTGCACAGCTCGAGGGTGAGGCAATGCTCTCAGATCGCATCGCCGATCTCGTCGAATATCTCGTTGTTCAGATCGTCGACGACCCGGATTCCGTGAGCCTTGAGGTCATCGATGGTGACGACGCCTCTACGATTGAGGTTTCGGTCGCCGAGGATGACGTCGCTAAGGTCATCGGCCGTCGTGGCCGTACCATCAAGGCCATTCGCACGCTCGCCCGTGCACTGGCCGCTCGCCTCGACACTGCTGTCGAGGTAGAGGTTCTGGGCTAGGACCTTGAGGTCCCAGTACAAAAACATCGCCCGTGTGGTCAAGCCGCACGGAAGGAAGGGGGAGGTCCTCGCGCAGCCGCTGCGGGGGCTTCCTTCTGTATTAGAGCCGGGTATGCGCGTCGCCCTGACGCCTCCGGCGCTCAAGCGCGACCGCTTTTGCACGGTCGTGTCCGTCACCGATACGGGCGATGGCGATCTGGTCTCGTTTGAGGGCATTGACGACTTGACGGCCGCCGAGGGCATCACGGGATGCTATGTGTTGGCAAATCGTGACGATTTTGAGCTCGATTCACTCGACGCCGCCTATACCGACCTGATGGGTCGCGAGGTGGTCGACGAGCGCTTTGGTTCACTCGGCACGATTGTCGAGATCATGTCGACGCCCGCTAACGATGTTTGGGTTGTCGAGGGTGATTGGTACGGCGAGGTACTGATTCCCGTGATCGAGCAGGTTGTGCTCGATCTTCCCGACACAGGAACAATTTCCGTCCACGTTATGGACGGCCTGATCGATATGGACAAGTAGGGAGGACAACATGCTGATTGAGACCCTTTCGGTCTTTCCCGAGATGTTTGAGCCCGTCATGTCCACATCGATTTTGGGCCGCGCCCGCAAGGCCGGCCTTTTTGATTTTAAGGCGTATAACCTGCGCGACTGGACGCACGACCGCCATCGTACCGTCGATGACGAGCCGTACGGCGGCGGGCAGGGCATGCTCATGAAGGTCGAGCCTATTGCCGAGGCCATCGAGGCTATTAGCTCCGAGGGTCCTAAGCCCACCGTGGTGTTTTTTACCCCCTGTGGCGAGCCCTTTACACAGCATGTGGCCGAGCGCCTGCTCAAAAGCGAGCGCTTGCTGTTTGTGTGCAGCCGTTACGAGGGTGTCGACGAGCGTGCCTATGCGTATGCCGACGAGCGCCTGTCGATCGGCGATTACGTGCTCACGGGCGGCGAGCTTCCCGCTATGGTCGTTGCCGATGCCGTCGTACGCCTGATTCCCGGCGCCCTTGGTGACGAGATGAGCAACGTCGACGAGTCGTTCTCGACCGCCGAGGACGGAGGCCTGCTCGAGTATGCGCAGTACACTCGCCCTGCTGAATTCAACGGCGAGGGCGTGCCGCCGGTGCTCGTGAGCGGTGACCATGCCAAGGTTGACGCCTGGCGCCGTAAGAATGCCATCGAGCGCACCTGCCGCTGGCGTCCCGACCTGATCGAGACGGCACGGCTTACGCCCCAGGAGCGCGCATACGCGCAGGAGATTCTGGACGCTTCGTATTCGCAGAGCGAGGAGTGAGAATGGTTCCATTGCAGCATTCCGCGTTGAGGGGCGCTTTTGAGTGGGTCGCGGTCATCGCGATCGCGCTCGTGGCCACCTTCCTGATCCGCACCTTTGTGGTCGAGCCCTTTGTGGTACCCACCGGCTCCATGGAGGACACGATCGAGATTGGCGACCAGATCCTGGCACAAAAGGTGAGCCTCGAGCTCGGTCAGCCCGTCAAACAGGGCGATATCGTGGTGTTCCACAACCCCGATGCCACTTCCGAGCATGATGTTCTTGTCAAGCGTGTTATTGCCACGGCCGGCCAGACGGTCGACCTGCAGGACGGCAAGGTCGTCGTCGACGGCCAGGCGCTCGATGAGGACTATACGACGGGCATGAGCTGGCCGCTTTCGGTCCAAGCGCCTGGCGCCCAGGTGAGTTATCCCTACACCGTTCCCGACGGGTGCGTGTGGGTGATGGGCGACAACCGCGAAAACTCTGCCGACTCGCGCTACTTTGGTCCCGTCGATCGCTCTGATTTGATCGCTGTGGCGCTTGTGCGCTACTGGCCGCTCAACCGCATCGGCGCTATCGACTAAAAACCGCTATAGTACAGTACCTAACCGTGTAATCGTTTCGACGAGGGGATATTAGAGGCATGAACGCTTCATCGCTTTCCTTCCAAGACATCATCCTGCGCCTCCAGCAGTACTGGGGCGAGCAGGGCTGCGTCATTATGCAGCCCTATGACTCCGAGGTCGGTGCCGGTACCTTCCATACCGCGACCACGCTGCGCTCGCTCGGTCCCGCCGAATGGCGCACCTGCTATGCGCAGCCCTGCCGCCGTCCCGCCGACGGCCGCTACGGCGAGAACCCTAACCGCATGCAGCACTACTATCAGTTCCAGGTGCTCATTAAGCCCTCTCCGGTTAATGCTCAGGAGCTTTACCTGGGGTCTCTTGCTGCCATTGGCCTGGACCCCAACGACCATGACGTCCGTTTTGTCGAGGACGACTGGGAGAGCCCGACGCTGGGCGCCTGGGGCCTTGGCTGGGAGGTCTGGCTCAACGGCATGGAGGTCACGCAGTTTACGTACTTCCAGCAGGTGGGCGGTATCGAGGTCGACCCCGTGCCCGTCGAGATAACCTATGGCCTGGAGCGTATCGCCATGTATGCTCAGGGCGTCAACTCGGTCTACGATCTGGTGTGGAGCTATCTGCCCGACGGCACGCCCATGACCTACGGCGACGTGTTCCTCGAGAACGAGCGCGAGTTCAGTGCCTATAACTTTGAGGTCGCCAACGTCGAGATGATGCGTCAGAAGTTTGACGACTACGAGGCCGAGTGCCATTCCTGCCTGGAGCGCAAGCTGCCGTTGCCGGCGTACGACTGTGTCATGAAGTGCAGCCACGCCTTCAACCTGCTCGATGCCCGCGGCGCCCTGTCCGCGGTCGAGCGTGCCAACTACATCCTGCGCGTCCGCGCCGTCGCCAAGGCGTGCTGCGAGGCCTACATGGCCGAGGTCGCCGGAGTCAACGAGAATGCCGACCAGGAAGGCGAGGTGGCGTAAGCCATGGCAGACGCTAAGGATTTCCTGTTTGAGATCGGTACGGAGGAAATGCCCTCTGCACCGCTGAACAATGCCGTCAAGCAGCTTGGTACCATGATCGCCAAGGGTCTCGACGAGGCCGGTCTGGCCCACGGCGAGGTCCGCGTGATCTCGAGCCCGCGTCGCCTGGCTGCGCTCGTTGCCGACGTTGCCACCGCGACCGATGAGGTTCACGAGGTCAAGCGTGGCCCCGCGGCAAACATCGCCTTCGACGCTGACGGTAACGCCACCAAGGCCGCCCAGGGCTTCGCCCGCAAGTGCGGTGTGGCTGCCGAGGACCTGGTCCGTCGTGAGGATACCGACGGTCGCGAGTATGTCTTTGCCGAGAAGAACATTCCCTCCGCACCGGCAACCCCGATCCTGACGGCCCTGTGCGAGAAGACCATTGCCGGCCTGCAGTGGCCCAACTACCGCTCCCAGCGCTGGGGCCACGAGCACGCGACGTTCGTGCGTCCGGTCCGCTGGATTTGCTGCCTTCTGGGCGAGGATGTTGTGCCTGTGTCATTTGCCGACGTGACGAGCGGCAACACCACGCGCGGCCATCGCGTGCTCGGCCCCGGTGACCACGTTGTCGCCAGCCCCGCCGCCTACGAGCAGGTACTCGAGGACGCCGGCGTGCTTTCTGCCGAGCGCCGTCGCGAGGCCATCCTTGCCGGTATCTCCGAGGTCGAGGCCGCTCGCCCCGGCTGCCATGTCGATACGCCCAAGAAGGTCTTTGAGGAGGTCATTAACCTCTGCGAGTGGCCGACGGTGCTCGTCGGTTCTTTCGACGAGGAGTTCCTCAAGGTCCCGCACGAGATTATCTGCGAGTCCATGCTCACCAACCAGCGCTACTTCCCGATCTATGACGGCGAGGGCAAGCTGACGCGTGAGTTCGTGGTCGTCTCCAACAGCAAGCCCGAGAACGCCGAGCGAGTGATCGACGGTAACGAGCGCGTCGTGCGCGCCCGTCTGGACGACGCTAAGTTCTTCTACGAGGAGGACCTGAAGATCTCCCTCGACGAGTTCCGTGAGCGTCTGTCCAAGGTTGCCTTCCAGGAGAAGCTCGGTAGCGTGCTCGCCAAGTCCGAGCGCATCGAGCAGCTCGCGCTCGCTATCGCCCGCGAGGCTCACCTGGGCGCCCATCTTGCCGCCGACGCCGCTCGCGCCGCACACCTGTGCAAGGCAGACCTGGTGTCCAACGCCGTCGTCGAGTTCACGAGCCAGCAGGGCGTGATGGGCGGTTATTACGCGACCGCGATGGGGGAGAACGACGAGGTCGCCCATGCTATTCGCGATCACTATCGTCCCCGTTTTGCCGGTGACGAGCTGCCCGAGGGCACCGCTGGCTGCATCGTGGCCTGCGCCGACAAGCTCGATACCATCGCCGGTATCTTTGCCATCGGCGAGCCCCCGACCGGCTCCTCCGACCCCTACGCGCTGCGTCGTGCCGCTATCGGCATTATCAACATCCTGCGCGACCGTCTGCCGATCGACCCCACGTCGCTCATCGACTTTGCCCTCGAACTCTACAGTGAGCAGGGCATTGAGTTCGACGCCGCCGAGGTCGCCCAGCAGGTTCGTGACTTCTTCCATGGCCGCCTGGTGAGCATGGCCCGCGACGAAAAGATTCCGGCCGATACCGTCGCCGCCGTCTCCGCGGTGCACATCATCGCCCCGTCCGTCTTCTTCGCCCGCTGCGCCGCCCTCGACGAGGCCCGCAAGAACGACGCTGAGACGTTCGACAACCTGGCGACCGCCTATGCCCGCGCCGCGCATATCTCCAAGCCCGAGCTGGGTGCGGAGTATGACCGCAGCCTGATGGGCGAGGTCGAGCTTGCGCTCGCCGACGCCTCCGAGGCTGCTCAGCCCGCCGTCGATGCCGCCCTTGCTGCCGAGGACTACCCGACCGCATTTGCCGCCCTCGCCGCCCTGCGCGCGCCCATCGACCGTTTCTTCGATGAGGTCATGGTCATGGACAAGGACGAGCTGCTTCGCGATAATCGCCTTAAGCTGCTCAACCGCTTCGAGGCCGTTTTCTCCGGCATTGCCAACATCGGTGAGCTTGCCCGCAAAAAGTAAGCCAGCCTGCGCATAAGCGCAAAAGGAGCCCCGCATGGATTGCCCGGTCACCGCTCGTCCCACCGTTATCGTTATCTCCGACTCGCTCGGCGATACCGCTTGTGAGGTGGTGCTTGCGGCGTCCGGGCAATTTGATGAAGGGGCTTTTCGCGTTTTGCGCCTGCCCAAGGTGACCTCCGTGGAGCAGGTCAAGTCATTTGTGGGGCCGCGCGTCGATGCCGACCATCGCGATGTCGCCGTGTTCCATACCATTGTCGATCCGGCGCTTCGCGCCCGCGTGCTCGATTACCTGGGTATGCTGCATATCCGTTCGGTCGACCTGATCGGCCCGACGCTTGCCGTGCTGTCGTCGCTCATCGGTGTGCCGCCCAAGTGCGTTGCGGGCGTGATTCACAAGACCGATGACCGCTATTTCCATCGTATCGAGGCCATGGAGTATTTCGTTGAGCACGATGACGGGCGCGGTTGCGACGATCTGTCGGGTGCCGATATCGTGCTGCTGGGTGTGTCGCGTACATCCAAGACGCCGCTGTCGATGTATTTAGCCTATCAGGGCTACAAGGTCGCCAATGTCCCACTGGCGCATGGCATGGAGCCGCCGAAGTCGATTTACGAGGTTGACCCGATGCGGTTGTTTGGTCTGATCTCGACCGTCGATGTGATTTCCGAAATTCGCGATAGTCGCTTGGGCGATGACTACGCCCGTGCCGTTGCCGGCTCCTATGCCGAGCCCGAGAGTGTGCGCAGCGAGCTTGAGGAAGCCCGTGCCCTCATGAAGCGCCTAGGCTGCTTTGTGGTGCGTACCGATGGCAAGGCCATCGAGGAAAGCGCTGCCGAGATCATTAGCCACTTGGAGGAAATCCAAGATGCCCGTGCCCGCCGCGCCGCCCGCCGAGCCCAGCAAAGCTAGCTTATTGGGGTAGCTAAAAATGCCCGTCTCTAAAAGACTACCTAAAAATAATGCACGATATTGGTAAAGCGATTTAGCAATAAACTAGCATTTGACCTGCAAGCATCTTGCATTGGTATCTTCATAAGGTAACCAACTTTACCTACCGTTTACCGCCATATTTACCACGTTTACCAACCCTCGCGCCCTCTGCGCAAGCCCGCCCAAAACCCGCCGTATAGTACCCTCACGGCTCGCATTCGGCGGGTCGATTCGTTACCACGGTCGTGCGCGTAAGTGCATGGAAGGGGAAGTATCGTGAGCGATTGCAAGAGGGTTTACCGTTTTGGAACCGACGCCCAGGGCACCTGTGTCACTGAGGGCGACAAATCCATGAACTTCGTGCTTGGTGGCAAGGGCGCTAACCTTGCCGAGATGAGCCGTATCGGCCTGCCGGTTCCCGGTGGCTTTACCATTACCTGCCAGACCTGTGTCGAGTACTCCGGTGCCGGCAACGTCTGGCCCGAAGGCGCACTCGATGAGATCGTTGCCGCCGAGGCGGACCTCGAGGCCCGTTGCGGCAAGAAACTCGGCGATGCCTCCGATCCGCTGCTCGTGTCGGTTCGCTCGGGCGCTCCGTTCTCTATGCCCGGCATGATGGACACGGTCCTCAACCTGGGCCTCAACGACGATTCCGTCCAGGGCCTTATCGCGCAGACGCAGAACCCGCGCTTTGCCTGGGACAGCTACCGTCGCTTTATCCAGATGTTCTCCAACGTCGTCATGGGCGTCGATGCCGATCAATTCGAGAACGCCCTGACCCAGGCCCGCCTGGTCGCTGGCGTTCGTGTCGATTCCGAGCTTTCGGCCGAGGATCTGCAGGAGCTCGTCGAGACCTTTAAGGGCATCTTCTCCGAGAACGTCGAGGCCGTCCTGTATCCCGAGCTCGAGGTCGCCGACGGCAAGCCCGTCTTCCCGTACGATCCTGAGCTTCAGCTGCGCCTTGCCATCCAGGCCGTCTTTGGCAGTTGGATGAACGAGCGCGCCTGCATCTACCGCATGCAGCACGGCATTTCCGACGAGCTCGGTACTGCCGTCAACGTCCAGGCCATGGCCTTTGGCAACAAGGGGGAGACCTCTGCGACCGGCGTCGCCTTTACGCGCAACCCGGCCGACGGCACCAAGGAGTTCTACGGCGACTTTCTGGTCAACGCCCAGGGCGAGGACGTCGTCGCCGGCATCCGTAACACCGAGCCCATCGCCGACCTCAAGACTACCCCGGGCCTCGAGTCTGCAGGTGAGGAGCTCGAGCGCGTGTTCCTGACGCTCGAGGATCACTATCGCGACATGTGCGATATCGAATTCACCATCGAGCAGGGTAAACTTTGGATGCTTCAGACTCGCGTGGGCAAGCGCACCGCTACCGCCGCGCTGCGCATCGCTATCGAGATGGTCGAGGAGGGCCTCATCACCCGCGAGGAGGCCGTGAGCCGCATCGATCCCGCGCAGCTCGATCAGCTCCTGCACCCGCAGTTCGACGCCTCCAAGAAGTACGAGGCCCTGGCCAGCGGCCTTAACGCCAGCCCCGGTGCCGCCGTGGGCGAGGTCGTGTTCTCGAGTGACGACGCCGTCGCGCGCGCCAACGAGGGTCACAAGGTCATTCTGGTTCGTTGGGAGACCAACCCCGATGACCTGAAGGGTATGGTCGCCGCCGAGGGCATCCTGACCAGCCATGGCGGCAAGACGAGCCATGCCGCCGTTATCGCCCGCGGCATGGGTACGCCCTGCGTCTGCGGTGTCGAGCGCTTCCATATCGACGCTGCCGAGAAGGTCGTGCACATCGAGGGCAGCGACCGCGTGCTGCGCGAGGGTGATGTCATCTCCATCGACGGTACCCAGGGCAGCGTCGTCGACGGCGCCGTCGACCTGGTTTCGGCCGAGCTCACCGGCGACCTGGACACCATCCTGTCCTGGGCCGACGAGATTCGCTTGGACGAGACCTGCGGCCACGCCAACCACGTGCGCGTCAACGCCGACAACCCCGAGGATGCCGCGCTCGCGCTCGAGTTTGGCGCCGAGGCCATCGGCCTGTGCCGCACCGAGCATATGTTCCTGGGCGACCGCAAGAACATCATCCAGAGCTTTATCCTGTCCGATGACGAGGCCGTAAAGCAGCAGGCCCTGGCCGACCTGCTCAAGGTCCAGACCGAGGACTTCCTGGCGATGTTCAAGACCATGTCCGGTCGCGATGTGGTCGTGCGTCTGCTCGATCCGCCGCTGCACGAGTTCCTTGACGATCCGCGTGAGCTTGAGGTCGCCATCACCAAGAAGGAGGCCGCCGGCGCCAGCGAGGAAGAGCTTGCCGCCCTGCGTGCCCGCCTGCGTCGTATCGACGGCATGGTCGAGTCCAACCCGATGCTGGGCTTGCGCGGCGTGCGCCTGTCCGTCGTCTTCGGTGACCTGCCGCTCATGCAGGTCCGTGCCGTGGCAACGGCTGCCGCCCGCCTTATCAAGGAAGGCGTCGACCCGCGTCCCGAGATTATGGTCCCGCTCGTTTCCATTACGGCCGAGCACGTTCAGACTCGCGAGGTCATCGAGCGCGTGATCGCCGAGGTCTCCTCCGAGGAAGGTGTCGAGCTCAACATTCCCGTGGGTACGATGCTCGAGCTGCCGCGCGCTTGCATGGTCGCCGACGAGATCGCGCAGCACGCCGACTTCTTCTGCTTTGGCACCAACGACCTCACGCAGACGACTTTCGGTTTCTCGCGTGACGACGCCGAGGCTAAGTTCATTCCGCTGTACCTGCACAAGAAGATCCTGAAGGACAACCCCTTCGAGACCATCGATACGGCGGTGCTGGAGCTCGTGCGCATGGCCGTCGAAAAGGGTCGCGCCACCAACCCTGGCATGCACTTTGGCGTGTGCGGCGAGCACGGCGGCGACCCCAAGTCCATCAAGGGCCTGTTTAACGTGGCCGATGTGGACTATGTGTCCTGCTCGCCTTACCGCGTGCCCCTGGCGCGTCTGGCTGCCGCTCAGGCCAAGCTCGAGGCCAAGCGCAACGCCTAGCGCCCTGCGCATCGACGCCTGGCATAGTCCCCCTTCATACCGCCCGTCTCATTCGTGAGACGGGCGGTTATCATGTGCGGGTTTTGTCTTTTTGTCTGCGTGAAAAAATGTTCTTGCAGCAGAAACCCGCGCGTGTATACTCGAATACGTTTGTTCAACTACGTGCCGGCCAAGGTGGTACGGCACCTCTAGAAGAGTAAGGAATTGCACATGGATTACATCCGCGCAATCGAGCGTCAGCAGATCCGCGAGGACATTCCTCAGGTTCGCGTCGCCGACAACGTCAAGGTTCACTACCGCATTAAGGAAGGCGACCGCGAGCGCATTCAGGTCTTCCAGGGCGACGTCATCCGCATGGCCGGCGCCGGTGCCCGCGAGACCTTCACCGTCCGCAAGATGTCCTTCGGTGTCGGTGTTGAGCGTACCTTCCCGCTTCACAGCCCCAAGATCGCCAAGCTCGAGGTCATTCGTCATGGTCGCGTCCGTCGCGCCAAGCTGTACTACCTCCGCGACAAGGTGGGCAAGGCTGCTCGCATCCCCGAGAAGCGCTAGGAAGATCGCAGCGTC
Source organism: uncultured Collinsella sp. (assembly GCA_902494945.1). Lineage (GTDB taxonomy): Bacteria > Actinomycetota > Coriobacteriia > Coriobacteriales > Coriobacteriaceae > Collinsella. Next base: position 1,987 of record CABUVF010000039.1, on the reverse strand, counting down.
TGTCCACTCGTTTGGACACAAGGGTCACCTTCGGGTGGCCCTTCTTTTTATCTGATTTGCATGCAAGGAGGGCCTGTTATGGCCAACATGACGAGCTCGGTTTCGGCATCACAGGTTGCCGGTGAGCTGGCGAGTGCTACGTTTGAGGAGATTCCCGCCCTCGTGGAGCATTTTCGCGAGGACCCGCGCCAGCAGGTGATCAAGGCTTGTGAACGCGCCCTCAAACGCCATGCCAAGGAGCTTGCCGAGCGCGAACGTGTCAACGACATGTACGAGCTCATGCATGAGCTCGGTGGCGATGGGGTGGTCGTGGGCGTCGACGAGGTGGGTCGCGGATCGGTGGCCGGTCCCTTGACCGTGTGCGCCGTGTGTCTTCCGATGGAGCCGCGTGTTTGGGGCATCAACGATTCCAAAAAGCTCACGCCGGCGCGCCGCGAGCTGCTCTCGGTGAAGATTGCCGAGGTGGCGACCGCTATCGGTTATTGCCATATCGCTCCTGCGGATATCGATGAAATGGGTATGGCCCGCGCCATTCGAGCCGCCGTTGCGGGTGCCGTGGCCGATACGGGACTTGAGCCCGATTGCGTGCTTATGGACGGCAACCCCTTGGGTGCCGTGCCCCATGAGTGCGACGTGGTCAAGGGCGATGCCAAGATCGCCTGTATCGCCGCCGCCTCCATCATGGCCAAGGTTACGCGTGACGAGATGATGGTCGAGTACGATGCCGAGTATCCCGAGTACCATTTAGCCGAATCGAAAGGCTATGCGAGCCCCGAGCACATTGAGGCGATTCGCAAACATGGTCTTTCTCCGCTGCATCGTGTGAGCTTTTGCGGAAACTTTTTGCAGACTGAGCGCCTTTTCTAGGTCAATTGTGGAGACAGGGACCTGAAGCGTTTTATAAACCTGCTGGTAGGGGCCGTGCGCAACGCTATTGTTGCGCACGGCCCCTAATTTGTCGGCATGTGGTTGGCTTTTGGTTAGTTTCCGGTACTTACCCGCATGAAAGGTGCCCTCATCATCGGGGGCAATGCAGGGAGCGGGAAAGGAGACCCCATGTGTGCCGCAGGCAAAATGAGCAAGACGCAGCAGCTCAGGGAACGTTGGGAAGAAGGGGAGCTCGATTGCGCCTCGATCACGCCCGAGTTTATCAAGGGGCTCAGTCCTCGCGAGCTCGGTATGCTGGGCGAGCTTATCACCATCGACTACTTTAACGAGCGCGGCTACACCTTGCTAGAGCAGGGTTATCGTTGCACCGAGGGTGAGGCCGATCTGGTGCTGCTCGATGAGCTCGACGATGTCGTGGTGATGGCCGAGGTCAAGACCAGACGCGTTGCACTGGATTGCAACACGCGGGTCTTTCCCGAGGAGGCGGTGAACGCTCAAAAGCAGCGACGCTATCGTCGCATTGCGAGCTGCTACCTCATGGAGCATTATCCGCTCAAGGCGATCCGCTTCGATGCCGTGGGCGTCACCATCCGCGGCGGGCATATCGCCGAGATCGAGCATCAGTACAATGCGTTCGATTGGCAGGTGTCGTGATGGCGTTCGAGACGTTCGCCGTTCACGCGGCCTGCATCCGCGGCGTCGAGGCGATTCCCGTCACGGTCGAGGTCTCGCTTGCCGGCGGCGTTCCGGGCATTCAGATGCTCGGCATTCCGAGTATGGAGGTGATGGAGTCACGCGGTCGTATTCGCTGTGCGATGCGCTCCGCTGGGTTCGAGATCCCGCGCTCGGGCATTACGGTCAATCTGGCGCCCGGCGATATTCGCAAGACCGGTAGCGGCTTTGATCTGCCCATCGCCATCGCGGTATTGGCGGCCGATGGTCAGATTCCCCGCGACAACCTCGATCGTTGTCTTATCGCAGGTGAGCTTGGCTTGGACGGTACGGTGCTTCCTGTCAAGGGCGAGGTGGCGTTTCAGCTATTGGCGCGTGATATGGGGCTGTCCTTTATCGCCGGCAGGTCCGATCAGCATGTGCCGCT
>CABUVF010000038.1 GCA_902494945.1 uncultured Collinsella sp. | reverse complement strand
TTCTGGCCCGGCTTGGCAAACACGGACACGCCGTGCAGCACCTCGTGGTCGGGCGTGTAGCCAAAGTCGACGTTGTCCATGACCAGGTCGCCGCGCAGCGGCACGTACTCGATCTCGCCGGTTGCGCGGTGCGGATGTTTCCATGCCCACATGCCGGTGTGGTGGTCAGCCTCCTCGAACTCCCAAGTCTCGGGGTTCACCTGTGCGTTGACGAGCGTCACGTAGCCTTCGTCGGCCTCGGGCTTCTCGTCGATGAGCTCAAAGATGCGGTCGGCGCCGGCGAGGCCCATGACCACGGCGTTGATCTGCTGCGAGATCTGGCCGATCTGTCCGCAGAACTGCTTGGTCATGTTGAGGAACGGCACCACGACGGCGATGGACAGCGCCATGCCCGAGATACTCAGGTTGGGCACGCCCAGCGCCAGGAAAATGCCGCCCGCCAGTGCGACCAGCACGTAGAGCAGGTTGCCCAGGTTCATAAGGATGGGCATGAGGATGTTGGCGTACATGTTGGCCTTCTGGGAGACCTCGAAGAGCTTTTCGTTGCGCTCGTCAAAATCGGCCTCGGCGGCAGACTCGTGGCAGAACGCCTTGACGACCTTCTGGCCGTTCATGACCTCCTCGATATGGCCCTCGACCACGCCAAGCTCGGTCTGCTGCGCAATGAAGAAGCGCGCGGAGTTGGATCCGAGCAGCTTGGTCATAAAGGTCATAAAGGCGACGCCGGCGATGATGACCAAGCACATCCACACGCTGTAGTACAGCATGATAAAGAACACCGTGACGATGATGATGATCGTCATGAGCAGGTTGGGCAGCGACTGGCTGATCATCTGACGCAGCGTGTCGATGTCGTTGGTGTAGTGGCTCATGATATCGCCGCGCTGGTGCGTGTCGAAGTAGCGGATCGGCAGGTCCTGCATGCGGTTGAACATCATCTCGCGCAGCTTCTCGAGCGAGCCCTGCGTGACGATAGCCATGGCGCGGTTCCAGAAGAGCGAGGACAGGACGCCGACGCCGTAAATGCAGGCGAGGGTGGTCACGAGCTGCGCGATCTTGGGCTGCGCGGCTCCCCAATCGCCCGACTGCCACGATTCGCCAATAATTTGCAGGGCGCTCTGCAGGAAGGTCGCGCCGATGGAGTTGATGATGGCGCAGAGCACCACGCCGGCGACGACGAGGGGCAAAAGCACGGGATAGAAGCCAAAGAGCGTCTTGATGAGGCGCGACATGGTGCCGCCCTTGCGGTTGAGCGCGCGCTCGGCGGTCGTTGCCTTACTCATGGGCCTCGCCTCCTTCCTGGGTCTGAGCTTGCGTTGCGGTCATGTCGGTGTTGTCTGCCGCCGTGTTCGCGTCGCCAGAGACGTCGTCGGCGTCTTGCGTACCTTCGGCAGACATCTTGTTTTGCGAGGTAAAGGTCTCGCGGTAGATCTCGCTTGTCTTAAGCAGCTCGTCATGGTTGCCGATCTGCGCGATACGGCCACCCTCCATGACGACGATGCGGTTTGCGTCCTGCACGGAGCTGATGCGCTGGGCGATGATGAGCTTGGTCGTGTTGGGCAGATAGCTTGCCAGTCCTGCGCGGATCTTTGCGTCGGTCTTGGTGTCGACGGCGCTCGTGGAGTCGTCCAGGATCAAGATCTTGGGGCGACGCAGCAGGGCGCGTGCAATGCACAGGCGCTGCTTCTGACCGCCCGAAACATTAGAGCCGCCCTGTTCGATCCAGGTGTCGTAGCCCTTGGGGAAACCGTCGACAAACTCGTCGGCGCAGGCCAGATGCGCTGCCTCGCGGACTTCCTCGTCGGTGGCGTTCGGGTCGCCCCAACGCAGGTTCTCGGCGATGGTGCCGCTAAACAGCACGTTTTTCTGCAGCACCATGGCGACCTGGTGACGCAGCGCGTCCAGGTCGTAGTCGCGCACGTCCACGCCGCCCACGCGCACAGCGCCTTCGGTGGTGTCGTACAGGCGGGCGATGAGGTTAACGAGCGTGGACTTGGCCGAGCCGGTGCCGCCGATGATGCCGATGGTCTCGCCGCTCGTAATGTGCAGGTCGATATCGTCGAGCGCCTGGCGCTTCGCATGCTTGGAATACTTAAAGCTCACGTGGTCAAAGTCGATGGAACCGTCGGCAACCTCGAGCACGGGCTCGGCGGGATCGGCGATCGTGGGCTCGGCGGCCAGCACCTCGGCAATGCGGTGTGCCGATTCGTCGGCCATGGTCACCATGACAAAGATCATCGACAACTGCATCAGACTCATCAGAATCTGGAAGCCATAGGTAAAGATCGAGGAGAGCTGGCCCACGTCGAACAGCGTTCCCTGGCTCGTGATGATGAGCTTGGAGCCCAGGTAGATGATGACGACAAACGCGCCGTTGACGCAGATGTTCATCATGGGGTTGTTAAAGGCGAGCAGCTTCTCGGCGCGGGTGAAGTCCATCTGGACGTCGCGCGCGGCGGTCGCGAACTTCTCCTTCTCAAAGTCTTCGCGCACATAGCTCTTAACTACGCGCATGCCGGTGACGTTTTCCTCGACGGACTCGTTAAGGGCGTCGTACTTGTGGAACACGCGCGAGAAGATGGGGCGCACCTTAAAGATGATAAAGAACAGCCCAAAGCCCAGCAGTGGAATGATGACCAGGTAGACCATGGCGACGCTGCCGCCCATGATAAACGCCATGGTAAAGGCGAAAATCAATACCAGCGGCGCGCGCACGGCGATACGGATGATCATCATAAAGGCCTGCTGCACGTTGTTGATGTCGGTGGTCAGGCGCGTGACGAGCGAGGAGCTCGAGAACTCATCGATGTTGGCAAAGCTGAACGTCTGGATCTTGTAGAACAGGTCGTGACGCAGGTTCTTGGCGAACCCGCAGCTCGCATGGCTGCAGGTGACGCCGGCCGCGGCGCCAAAAGCAAGCGACGTCAGCGCGATGAGCACCAAAAAGCCTGCGGTGGGAAGCATCTCGGCTACGGTGGCGCCGTCTTTGATGGCGTCGATCAGGTTGGCGGTGATAAATGGAATCAGCATCTCGCAGAGCACCTCGCCAAGCACGAGCAGCGGCGTGGCAACGGTGACTTTCATATAGTCGCGGATGCTTCCCATGAGGGTTTTAATCATCCAGTTCCTCCCAGGTTACGCGGATTTTATCGAGCATTTCGGCGAGGTCCTCGCGCTCGTCATGGGTGAGCGCGCTAAAGGCCTGCTCTCTAAAGCGAATGCGGGCCGCCTGCTCTACGTGGGCCTTTTCCCATCCCGCTTCGGTCAGGCGAATGGTGAGCTGCCGCCGGTCTTTGGGATTGCGGCTGCGCTCGATAAGGCCGGCGCATTCGATCTTGGAGAGAATCTCGGAAAGCGAACCGGGCTTAAGATCAAAGTGCAGGCCTAGTTCCTGCTGTGACATCTCGCCGTTTGGCTGCTTGGCGAGCAAGCAGACGATGGGGGCCTTTCCCGAGGCGCCGCCGCCGTGAAAGTGCAGAAAGTGGCCGCAGAAGCCCAGCCCGTTTAGGATGTGCTTGGCGAGCGCGTCTGATTGGGACTGTGCCGCGGGCGCATCTGCGGGTTCATGGGGGTCGCCGCCCGGCGTGTGGGGGCAGAGGCCGATGTGGTCATCGCACATGGTGTCGCTCCTTTCTTTAGTTAGGTAGTGCAATTGTTTTGTGCCTAACTAATTTAGGAGTGCAAGAAATAAATGTCAAGGTACCAAACTTATTAAGTTACGGCGTTTTACCAAACGCCGTAACCGCTCGACGCTGCAAACGCTCCTAAGCGGCAATCTGATCCCTTGGGGACGAAGGAAAAGGTATCGTTTTGGGCTGCGATGATGCCTTTCGAAGCGGCCTTGCCAAAAACTATGCCTAATTACTACGATGAATCCAGCATCGCTGACCACAACAGCTGTTTCTGAAAAAACGCAAGCTATCTACCTGCGGTTTTGTTGGAGAGAAATTCGCTGTGGTTGGAGGCGGGCGGTTAAACGTAGTAAATAGGCATAGTTTTGAAATGGAGCTATATGAGTAGCATCAACTAGGCCGCTATGGAGCAAACAGCCCCCATTTCCGAAACCTTTCCGCAACAATTTGCCCTTCGTACCGCTCGACTCCGCTCGCAACGTTCCCTGCGCTACACTTAGTCGCACTGTGGCGCTGCGCGTCGCGCCCGAAACAAGGGAGACCCTCATGAAGAATACTCAGCTGCTGCTGATTAACGATATGTGCGGCTACGGCAAGGTCGCGCTTTCCGCCATGCTGCCGGTGCTGTCGCACATGGGTTACCGTATCCACAATCTGCCGACGGCACTTGTGTCCGATACGCTCAACTATCCCAAGTTCTACATCCACGACACCACGGAGTACGTGCGTCAGAGTCTTGCCATCTGGGAAGAGCTCGGCTTTGAGTTCGACGCCATCTCGACCGGCTTTATCGTGACTGAGGAAGAGACGCGCATCATCTCGGACTTTTGCCACCGCCGCGCGCAAAAGGGCACCAAGGTGTTCGTCGACCCCATCATGGGCGACAACGGCAAGCTCTATGCCGGTGTGCCCGAGTCCACGATTGGCCTTATGCGGCACCTGCTGGAGTGCGCAGACTACGCGGTGCCCAACTACACCGAGGCCTGTCTGCTCACCGATACGCCTATTGCAGAACAGATCACGCCCGATGAGGCCCGCGCCCTTGTGGACGCCGTGCGCGAGCTGGGTGCCAAGTCGGTGGTCATTACGAGCGCCGTGGTCAATGGCACGAACGCGGTTATCGGTTACGACCATGTGGCGGGGGAGTACTTCACGATCCCCTTCGAGCTGATCCCGGTGTACTTCCCGGGTACGGGCGATACGTTCTCGGCCGTGCTTATGGGTCGCGTGATGAGCGGTTGGACGCTTCAGCGCGCCACGGCCGATGCCATGCGCGTGGTGGCCGAGCTTATCGAGCGCAATGCCGACCAAGAGGACAAGTCGGCCGGCCTTCCCATCGAGGCCTGCATGGATGTGATTGACCATGAGTAACGCTGGCGAGGGCGGCGTCAAGCCTGCGGGCGAGAACAGGCCGCTCGGCGCGCCGCGTGGCAAGCGGCCGCGTATCCGCGTGAGCTGCGTGGACCAGCTGGGGACGTGCCGCTGCCACCATGGTCACAAGCCGGGCGACGTCTTTGACTTTGACCGAGACCGCGGCAAGATGTGCGCCATGGCCTGCCATGTGGGCTTTCCCTATATCGATATCCTGCGCTATGGCGGAACCGTACCTGGCAACGAGCCTGGTACGGCAAAGTTCTGCTGCCCCGAGGTCGATACGTTGAACGTCTGGCTTGCCGAGATCGTCGACGAGTAACCGAGCGAGGATTTTCTCCCGTCGAAATATCGAGCGTGGATTATCTCCCGTTTTGGGCGCAATTTCGCACTCAAAGTGGGAGATAGTCCTCGCTCGATTTGTATGCGAGAATCCCGACCTCACTTATGCCCATGCTTAGGCGCACGCGTCGTTGTTCTGTGCGCGAGTAAGCTCAAATTTCTGCATTTCATCCGATTTCGATACTAAAAATCTCTGCATTTCATCGATAATAGTCGATATAAATATCTGCATTTCATTTATCGAGGCGATGGGAGAGCTTATGTTGCGCAGGAAAATCGCTGATGAGCTTGATTGTTGGCAGAGATCCATTGAACGAAAGGCGTTGTTCGTCACGGGTTCTCGCCAAATCGGTAAGAGCTACTCGATTCGCGAGTTCGGTAAGTCAAACTACGCAACCTATATCGAGCTCAATCTCGCGGAAAACCGCCAGGCAAAAGACGCCCTTCTCGGAGCGAGGGATGCTGATGACTTCATCAGCAGGGTGACGCTTCTCACGGGCAAGTCGATAGCGCCGGGCAAAACTCTTGTATTTATCGATGAGGTGCAGGAGGCGCCGGACATCATGACGATGGCCAAGTTCCTTGTCGAGGACGGCCGTTGTCGCTGGGCATTCTCGGGGTCCATGCTTGGGACCCAATTCAAGGGCGTCAGGTCTTATCCCGTGGGGTACGTCCATGAGCTCAGGATGTTCCCGCTGGATTTTGAGGAGTTCAGCTGGGCGATTGGGGTGAGCGAAGAGGCGCGAAGCTCGATTCGCAATGCGTGCCGCAACGAGACGCCGGTTCCTGGTTATATTCACGAAGCGATGATGGCGAACTTCAGGACCTATATCGTTGTCGGCGGTATGCCGGAAGTCGTGCAGCGATTCCTCGACACGCAGGGTGATTTGGCGTCCGTCCGCCAGCTCCAGTCTGAGTTGAACGGGCAATACCGTCGGGATATCTCAAAATACGCGAACGGACGCGCGCTCCAGGTGCAGAGCATTTTCGACCAACTGCCCGTCATGCTGGAGGGCGAGAACAAGCGTTTCGTGCTCAACTCCATAGATCCCAAGGCTCATTACGAGAAATACCAGCGAGATTTTGTCTGGCTTGTCGATGCCGGCGTCGCTCTCAAGACCGACATCGTGACCGAGCCCAAGTCCCCGCTGCTTAAGACGGCGCGGCCGTCGCAGTTCAAGCTGTATCAGTCCGATACCGGGATGCTGATGGCCCGTTATCCCATCGGGGTCGCCCAGGCGGCGTACCTCGACAGCAAGGAGCCCAACCTCGGCGGCGTGTACGAAAACGTGGTGGCTCAGCAGCTGGCTGCCCAAAATCGCCAGCTTTACTACTATCAGACAAAAAAGCGCGGTGAAGTGGACTTTGTGGTTGACGGACCGGATGGAACAGCTGTTCCGATCGAGGTTAAATCGGGCTCCTATTACCATGCGCACGCCGCACTCGGCCATGTGCTTGATACGGCCGAATATGGTGTAAGGCTCGGGATTGTTTTCTCGAGAGGCAACGTTGAACGCAGCGGAGCTGTTCTTTATTTGCCGCTATATGCGACCTGGGCCCTTTCGGATGTTTTGGGTGACTCCTGTGCCGAGGGGATAAAGCTGGAGGTCAAGCCGGTCTAGGGACAGTCCCGAATGTGACAAAGGAGCAGTCTCTTGGTCGTATCGAGTTCCACTGCCCGAGAAAATGAGCGTGGATTTTCTCCCGTTTAGAGCGCACTTGAACGCTCAAAGTGGGAGATTTTCCACGCTCGATCTGTATACGAGAGAAAATCCACGCTCGATGTATACCGATGACGCGGTTCGCGCGGTTTGTGCGCCCGCGAACCTACATCTGCTCGAGCATGGCAGTGCAACCGGCGAGCACATCGCGGTAGGTGGCATCGAAGTTGCCGGTGTACCAGGGATCGGCCACGTCGCCGGGGTGCTCGGTCCAATCGAGCAAGCGCGTAATCTTGCCGTCGGGGTCGTCGCCAAAGATGCGACGCAGGCCGCGCGCGTTCTCAGCATCCATATAGACAATGTGATCCCAGTTGCCATACTCTGTGCGACGCACCTGGCGGGCACGGTGCGCAACGACGGGAATCCCGACCTCGCGTAGCTTGGCAACGGTACCGTGATGTGGCGGGTTGCCGATCTCCTCGGTCGAGGTCGCGGCGGAATCAATGACAAACTCGCCCGCGCGCCCAGCGCGGTGCACCAGCTCGGTAAACACCGACTCGGCCATCGTCGAGCGGCAGATGTTCCCATGGCAGATAAACAGTACGCGTTGCATATGCGGTTTCCTTTCGATCGTCATCATCGAGCTCGAGTATCGCATCTACGCCTGCGCCTACGCCTACGCCCTCGCCCGCTTGCGCTCCCAGCGAGCCAACTTAATCGTCACCAGCGTGAGCATCCAGGCCGCAAGCGAGAACGCAGCGCCCACGGCGCCCACGTAGGCAATGCCAACGCTGCTTACCACGGCGCCGCCCACCGCAGTGCCAAACGAGATGCCGACGTTAAACGCCATGGGCTCAACCGAACTCGCGAGCACCATCGACTTGGGATGGCGGCTGCGCGCCACGTCCATAAAGTGTGTGATGCACGACACCGAGAACAGGTACATGAGCATCGCCAAGCTAAAGACAAAGACCAGCGCGAGCGGCATGGTGCCGCCCACAGCAAACAACCCGAGTAACGCCACAGCCTGCAGCACAAACGTCACGAGCAGCGCCTTCATGCCAAAGCGCGCATCAATCCATCCGCCCAGGATGTTCGAGATCAGGCAGAACACGCCGTAGGCCATGAGCGTGGTGCTGGCTTCGACCGTGCCCATGCCCAGCACCTGCTCCAGATAGGGCGTCACATAGCCGTAAAACACATAGACCGATCCCACGCCAAACAAGAAGATGAGCATGCCGGTGATGATACTCGGTTCGCGCAGCAGACCCGCCTGTTCGCGGAAGGTGGCGGGTTCGTCGGTCTGTCCGGCGCGCGGCATAAACACCACGAGCGCGGCGCAGATCAGAACGGCAAAGGCCAGCGTGCCGTACATGGCAACGTGCCAGTCGAGCGTGTCGGCCACAAGCTTGCCGATCGAAGTGACAAAGACCATTGCTACGGAAAACGCACCATATACCACCGAGATGGCAAGCGAAGTTTGCTGCGGGGACAGCAGCTCGGGGATGTACGTCACACCCACGGCGAGCAGTGCGCCCGAGACGGAACCTAGGATGATGCGCGAGATAAACAGCACCTGGAAGTTGGGCGCTAACGCCATGACCAGATTGCCGAGCACAAAGATAATGCTGTAGCACACGAGCAGCTGGTAGCGGCGGAATCGCCCCGTGCTGAGCGCAAGCACCGGCGTAGCGATAGCGTAGACAAGCGCGAACACGCTGATGAGCTGGCCCGCAGTGGCAAGTGATACGCCGAGCTCCGTTGCCAAGTCGCTCTCGATACCGATGACCACGAACTCGGAGCAGCCGAGTGAGAATCCCAACAGCACGAGTAGCGCTAGGCAGAGCTTGGTGCGCGCGGGGGAGAGCGCGGCGGCGGTTGACTTGCTTTTAGGCGTGGTTGCGGCGGTCAAGGTTGTCACTCCAATGTCGCATGAATAAGCGGGATTCAATCCCTGCAACTCTAACAGAATGTGTCAGGTGCCTGCCCCCTTTGTCGCAGGCTGCGCTTGCCTGTATAGTCGCAATACAGGCGAAGATGGTCTCAGGTACATCGCGGGCGACAGGAGATCCCATGGGTATGCACACGACAAAGGTTGCAGTGGGCGAGGGCAAGTTTGCGCTCGAGGCCCAGCTGACGGTGACACCGCGAGGCATGGCGGTCTACGCCTGCTCGCCGGAATTTGCGCACCTGGGCGCCACGGCACAGGCCATTCCGCGTCCCGAGCCCGGCCGTACGGCGACGGTGAGCATCCTGGCCGTTCCGTGCCATCGAGACGAGATCCCGGCGCACGATATCGCGGCGGCGCTGGCCACGTGCTTTAGTGTGCCGGTAGTTGCAAGCACAGGTTTTCATGTCGAGCAGGCGAGCACGGATGACCTGCAGCGCGTGCTCGATACCACCAAGGAGCTCATCGCCGCGCTCGAGGAAGCCGCCGCCCGCATTCTGCGCGCCGGCTGGGATGAGGGCGGCGCGGGTGCCGAGGTCGTGGCGGTCGATGCCGCGACCGGCGAGGCGCTTGGCCCCGTCGATCGCATCGAAGCCCATACGGGGGAGGGCGTCCTGCACCAGGCATTTCTGACGCTTCTGGTCGAGGGGTGGGGCGAGGGCGCGCGCCTGCTGCTCTGCCGTCGCAGTCCGCGCAAGCGCCTGTGGGGCGGGGTGCTGGCCGACAGCTGCGCCGGCCATCCGCTCCCCGGGGAAGACGTTGCCGCCGCCACGGCGCGTCGCATCAACGAAGAGCTTGGCGTTACGCGCGGGCCCGATCAGCTCAAGCACCTCGGTCACGTGGTGTACCGCGAGGACCATGGCGACGGCCGCTGCGAGTGCGAATGGTGCGAGGTGTTCGCAGCCCATGTTGAGCCGGGCGAGCTGCATATCAACCAAGAGGAGATCTCGGAAGTGCGCCGCGTGGCTCCGTCCGAGCTCAAAGGCTACCTGCAGGGTCACCCCGAGCAGCTGGCCCCCTGGCTCCGCGAGGCTCTGGAGGTCCCCTCCATCCGCGCAGCCCTCGCTATGTGAAAAAAGACAGTCCCTTTGCCACATCCAAACCGTCACAACATTCGATGAAAATCTCGAAATCGAGGAAAAGCGTCGAATGTTGTGACGGTTTTTGCCCAGAGGATCGCTTCCTATTCAAAAAATCCCGCTTGACTGTATTGCAGCAACACAGCGCAACGTAAGGGGTGTCCGATAACGGGCGCCCCTTTTTAAGCGGCAACGTGGCTGCGAATCCGGAGCGCCCTCAACAAGAAAGGTGGGGAGATGGAAGCGGAAAAGAAGACGTTTAAGATCACCAAGCGCGAAATTGGCTTTGTGCTGGGTATCGTTGTCTTTTTGCTGGTGAAATTTCTTCCTTTGGCGGAGCTGAGCTCGACGGTCGAGCTCACGGTCGGCGGTCAGACCTGTCTGGCGCTGACGCTCGCCACGGTGGTGTTCTGGGCATGTGGCGTGGCGCAGCCGGGCTTTGTGGGCCTGCTCTACTGCACGCTGCTCGTTCTGTTCAAGGTGTGCGTGGACGACACGGGCGCCGCGAGCATCTCGGCGACGGTCGCCTCTACGTTTAGCTCGTGGACCAAGGCCACCATGTGGCTGGTCATCGGCGCCTATCTCATTGCCAGCGCGGTCAAGGAGTCGGGCCTGGGCGAGCGCATCGCCTATGCGTTCATGCTCAAGTTCGTGCGCGACGCCAAGTCGCTCATCATCTCGATCTTCGCGCTCACCTTTGTGCTGTCGCTGCTGATCCCGCATCCGTTCCCCCGCGCTTTCCTCATTCTCGCCGTCGTCTCGGTCATCGCCGAGTCCGCCGGCTACGGTGACGACGACCGCGGCAAGCTCGGCTTCCTCGTGTTTGCCGCTGCCGCTCCGGGTTCCATGTTCTTCCTGACGGGCGATTCCACGCTCAATCCGCTCGTTGCGCAGTACAGCGCCGAGGCCGGCGGCATGAGCCCGTCGTTCGTTGACTGGTTCTTGTACATGAGCGTGCCTATGCTGGTCGCGCTGCTGTGCACCCTGTTCCTGGGCCTCTTCCTCTTTAAGCCCAGCAAGGAACTCGTCTACGATCGCGAGCAGATCGTGGCCAAGCAGGCTGCGCTCGGCAAGCTCTCCGTCAAGGAGATCCGCACCATCGTGTGGCTTGTCATCGCCATCGCGCTGTGGCTCACCGTCTCGGGCGATTACATCGGCTGGGTCACCCTGGCCATCGGCGTCTGCCTCGCCATGCCCATCATCGGCGAGGTCCTTACCCCCGCCAGCTGGAACGCTGTCGACATCAAGTCTCTCATGTTCCTGACGGCCGCCATGGCCGTGGGCTCTGTGGGCGGTGCCACCGGCATGAACGCCTGGATCGCCGATGTCGTGCTTCCCAGCTCCGTGCCCGAGAACATCTTCCTGTTCGCCCTGCTTGTCGCCGCGCTCTCCATGATCATCCACATGTTCATGGGCTCGGTCATGGCCGTGCTCGGCGTGTGCGTGCCGGCGTTCATCAGCTTCGCGGCTGGCTCCAGCGTGAGCCCGCTCGCCGTGGCACTCATCGTCTTCACGTCCATCAACATCCACTACATTCTGCCGTTCCATAACCTGCCGATCCTTATCGGCGAGGGCAAGGACGCCGGCGGCTACACCTCCAAAGAGGCCATGCGCATGGGCATTCCCCTCACCGCGGTCGTCTTTATCGTCGTACTGGTCGAGGCCGCCTGGTTCCACCTCTTTGGCCTGATGTAAGCGGTCGAGCGCTTGGGCTGTAAGCAGCCGAACGCTTGAGCCGCGAGTGGCCGGGCGCTCCATCCATGAGCGCCGCGGCCCCGCTACGTTACCCAGCCCGGCGGCATGCCGTCGCCGGGCACTCTCCCGAAAGGAGCACTCCCATGTCCACCACCGATGCTTCCCAGATCCACGATCTGCGTTCTGCACTCGACTTTTTGCGCGAGATGCCGGGCCAGCTGCTCGAGACCGACACCCAGGTCGATCCGGACGCCGAGGTCTCGGGCGTCTATCGCCACGTCGGTGCCGGCGGCACCGTTATGCGTCCGACCAAAGAGGGTCCGGCGATGGTCTTCAACAACGTCAAGGGCTTTGACGATGCCAAGGTCTGCATCGGCATGCTTGCCAGCCGCAAGCGCGTTGCCGCCCTGCTCGACCTGGACGAGGAGCACCTGGGCCTCGAGATCGGCAAGCGCTTCGAGAACCTGATCGCGCCCAAGCAGATCGCCGAGGGCGCGCACATCGACTGCCAGGAGGTCGTGTACAAGGCGACCGACGAGGGCTTTGACCTGCGCAAGATCGTTCCCGCTCCCACCAACACCCCCGTCGACGGCGGCCCCTACATCACCATGGGCCTCGCCTACGGCACGAGCCCCGATGGCTCCCAGTCCGACGTGACCATCCACCGCTTCTCCTGCGTCGACAAGGACAAGCTTGCCATGTGGATCACCCCGGGCAGCCGTCACCTGGGCGCGTTCTTCGACGAGTACTGCCAGCGTGGCGAGGACATGCCCATCTCCATCTCCATCGGCCTGGACCCCGCCGTGTACATGTGCTGTGGCTTCGAGGCGCCCACCACGCCGCTCGGCTTTAACGAGCTGCAGATCGCCGGCGCCCTGCGCGGCCACGCCGTCGAGCTTGCCGACTGCGTTACCGTTCCGCAGAAGTGCATCGCCAATGCCGAGTACGTGCTCGAGGGCTACCTCATGCACGATGAGACCATCAACGAGGACGTCAACGGCCACGGCTACGCCATGCCCGAGTTCCCCGGCTACACCGGTGGCGCCAAGGTCTGCCCGGTGATCAAGATCACCGCCGTCACCACGCGCGTCAACCCTATTATGGAGAGCTGCATCGGCCCTTCGCACGAGCACGTGTCCATGGCCGGCATCCCCACCGAGGCTTCCATCTACAAGATGGTCGAGACCGCTATCCCGGGTCGCCTGCTCAACGTCCACGCTGCTCCCTGCGGCGGCGGCAAGTTCGTTGCCATCATGCAGTTCAAGAAGTCGAGCAAAAATGACGAGGGCCGTCAGCGCAACGCCGCCATGCTCGCCTTCTCGGCATTCTCCGAGCTCAAGCATGTGATTCTGGTTGACGAAGACGTCGACATCTTCGACATGAGCGACGTGATGTGGGCCATGACCACGCGCTTCCAGGCCGACGTGGACCTCATCACCATCCCCGGCTGCCACTGCCACGTACTCGATCCGTCCAACGATCCCGCGTTCGACCCCACGATCCGCGAGCATGGCATCGCCTGCAAGGCCATCTTCGACTGCACGGTCCCGTTCGACCTCAAGAAGAACTTCATCCGCTCGCAGTTCATGGAGATCGACAAGGACAAGTGGGCCGCCGAGCTCGCCTTCTAGTAAGTAGCCCTACCAAGTAGTTAAGGAGTTGTCATGCCTGAGTCTTCTGTCCGTCCCCGTCGCATTGTCGTTGGCGTGTCTGGCGCCAGCGGTGCCGCGCTGGGCCTTGAGTGCCTCAAATGCCTGCGCCGGGCCGGTGCTGAGTCGGCGCTTGTCGTCACGCGCGGGGGAGAGATCACCATCGAGCAGGAGCTTGGCATGACACTCGACGAGTTTGCCGCGCACGCCGATGTGGTCTACGACAACAAGAACATCGGCGCCGCCATCGCAAGCGGTACCTATCCGGTCGACGGCATGATCGTGGCGCCCTGCTCCATGAAGACGCTCGCCGGCATCGCGAGCGGCTACAGCGAAAATCTGTTGCTGCGTGCGGCCGACGTGCAAATGAAAGAGCAGCGCCGCCTGGTGCTTATGGTGCGCGAGACGCCCTTCAGTGCGATCCATGTCGACAACATGGCGCGCCTGGCACGCGTGCCGGGCGTCATGCTTATGCCGCCCATGCTCACGTTTTACAACGGCCCCGCAACGCTCGACGATGCGGTGCATCACATCGCTGCCAAGGCGCTCGAGGCCGTTGGCGTGTCGTGCGAAAACTATAAGCGCTGGTCATAGGCGTCTTTAGGGTAGGATACGAGGAGTGTTTGAGCCCGCTGCCCCTGTGGGCGGCGGGCTTTTCGCGTCAAAGGATGTGTCGGGAGGATCTATGCAGACGGGCATGTATGCGATTAGCGAGATGGCGAGTTTGTTTATCGTTTCGCGCCATACGCTCATCTACTACGACAAGATCGGCCTGTTTAAGCCCGCCGTGGTTAACGAAAAAGGCTACCGTTTCTATTCGCCCACGCAGATCCCGCTCATGCGTCTGATCTGCATGCTGCGCGA
>CABUVF010000037.1 GCA_902494945.1 uncultured Collinsella sp. | reverse complement strand
GCCTCTCGTCATTAACTGCGCGGCGGCCTCTTCTTCACCGCCTCCCCCCCCGTCTGGTGTGCGCGGATGTGTCCGCCAATCCGCGGCTGTCGTGGTCTACCGCTACGCGATGGTTGCGCTGTAGGAGGCGACGTCCTCGTAGGAATCGGTCAGGTAGGCGTCGATGCCGATGGTCGTGTTGACCAGGTCGTCAAGGCTATCGAGCGTGCCGTTCGAGAACGTGAATTCCTCAGTGGCGTTGGTGCCGGGCATCAGGTGAGCCGAGAACCAGGGTTCCTTCATGGTGCCGTTGACGTTGGTCTTGCCGGAAGGAGCGTAGAAGGTCAGGTCCTTGTCGCTCTTGTTGGTGATGTTGACGACAAAGCCGATGTCGCCCCACTCGTCCTTGAACTTCTCGGTGATGGTGATGGTGCACAGGTCGTCATCGGCAACGGTGGCGGCGGGGGAGATTTCAATCTTCTGGACGTCGTCGTCTTCGACGGCCTCGTCGATCTCTTCTTCCTTCTCGGCCGCCTCGCGATCCTTCTTCACCGTGCCGGACAGGTCCTTGTCGGACTTGGTAAAGACAAGATTGCCGTCATCCTCTTCGAGGATGAGCTTGCCGTCCTTGAGCTTCATGTCATGCGACTCGTCTTCGGCGGTGATGGTTACGGTGGTGGCGTCCTTTGCCTCCCATTTAAGGTCGACGACTTCAAGGAACAGGTCGAGGGCACCTGTACCATCCTCATCGAGAATCAGGACACAGTGCACACCCCAATCCTCGAGCATCTTCATGTACTCATCGGTCAGCTCTTCGCCCTCCATGGTTCCACCCGAGAGTTCCCAGCTGCCGACGAAGTTGGCCTTGGGGTCTTTGCCGCCGCCGCTGCAGCCCGTCAGGGCAAAGGCGAGCGCAAGGACGCATGTCAGAAATGCGAGTACGGACTTTTTGAA
Source organism: uncultured Collinsella sp. (assembly GCA_902494945.1). Taxonomy (GTDB): domain Bacteria; phylum Actinomycetota; class Coriobacteriia; order Coriobacteriales; family Coriobacteriaceae; genus Collinsella. The sequence goes on along the minus strand of CABUVF010000037.1, from coordinate 13,913 downwards.
CGTTGTCTTCATGGTGTCCTCCTTTATCGAACGAAACCCATAGAAGCAAATGCGGGGGTGGCGGATCCCCCGCCAATTACCAGATAGAGGGGCTAGGGCCTGGGCGTTCCGCAGTTGCTGCAGAACTTGCCGCCGTTTTCGCTGCCGCAGTTGGGGCAGAACCACTTGGCCGGTGCCGGGGCGGGTGCGGGACTGCCACACTCGGAGCAGAACTTGCCGGTGTTGGTGGTGCCGCAGCTGCAGGTCCATGTGCCGGCCGCGGGAGCAGCGGCAGGAGCCGGTGCGGGAGCGGGTGCCGCCGCCGGCTGCGGGGCGGCCTGCTGCTGTGCCTGGCCGGCGGCGAACAGCTGGCTGGCGTTCATGCCGCCCATGCCACCTGCCATGCCCATGCCCATAAAGCCTGCCATCGCGCCGTTGGGATTGGCGGCTGCCGCGCGCATTGCGTCGCTCTGGGCGCTGGCAATGTTGGCTGCCGCCATAGTGGGATCGCGCATGACGGCGGCTTTCTGCAGGTCCTTGATCATCTGCTCGTCCTCTTGCGAGGCAGCGATGGAGTTGACGCCAAAGCTCACAATCTCGACGCCGCGCAGGTCACGCCAATCGGCAGAGAGGACCTCGTTGAGCGCGCGGGCGAGCTCGGTGGTGTGGCCGGGGATGGCGCTGTAGCGGATGCCCATTTCCGAGATCTTGGCAAAGGCGGGCTGCAGGGCGGTGAGCAGCTCGGACTTAAGCTGGCTGTCGATCTTGTCGCGCGTGTAGCTATCGGTCACGTTGCCGCACACGTTGGTGTAGAACAGCAGCGGGTTGGTGATGCGGTACGAGTACTCGCCGTTGCAGCGCACGGAGATGTCAACGTCCAGGCCGATGTTGTTGTCGACCACGCGGAAGGGCACGGGCGAGGCGGTGCCGTACTTGTTGCCAATGATCTCTTTCGTGTTGATGAAGTAGACGCGCTGGTCCTTGCCCGCGTCGCCGCCAAAGGTAAAGCGGCTGCCGATATTGGCGAAGGTCTCCTTGATGGAATCGCCCAGGTTGCCGCTAAAGACGCTCGGCTCGCTGCCGGTATCGAAGACGAACTCACCAGACTCCAGCGCGACTTCGATGATCTTGCCGTTTTGCACCACGAGCATGCCCTGGCCGTCGTTGACGGCGATGACGGAGCCGTTGGAGATGACGTTGTCCTCGCCGCGCGTGTTGGAGCTGCGGCCACCGGTGCGCTTGCTGCCCTTGCAGGCCAAGACGTCAGCAGGCATCGATTCGCAATAGATAAATTCCTTCCACTGGTCGGCCATGACGCCGCCGGCAGCACCCAATCCAGCTTTCAAGAGTCCCATGGTGATCTTCCTTTCTCGTCAAAGGCCGGGTGGTATTGGTTGGATTGCTTAGTCGTCCTTGTCGTCTTTCATGACAACGGTGGTCTCGGTGTGGCTGAAGGTGTCGTGCTTCTCGGTCAGGTCGAGCTCGCCGCAGTACTCGTCGGCGTGGGTGGCCTCGTTGGCCGTCTTGAGCTGGCCTACCAGTAGCACGTCTCCGATAATCACGATGATCAGCGGCGCGATGATGTTGATGAGGATGCCCTCGATATCAAAGGCGAGGTAATCCGGATCGAAGGCGTTCTCGCCCATAAAGAGAATCTGGGAGAGGACAAATCCGATCACAAAGAACAGCACCGAGGCAATAGCGAGCGTGGGCTTGGAGCAGGGGAGCTCGCCGACCAAGCGGCCGGTCTGGCCGTTCATGGCAAACAGGTAGCTCTTGCCGTTCCACGAGGTGGAGAGCATCCAGACGGGGAACAGGGCGTAGTCGCTGTCTTCCCAGGTGTAGTCGAGCTGCTTGCTTTCGACCGTGGCATCGTCATATTCGTCGACGACGGTCTCGCGCAGGGTCGAGATCGTGCTCTCCTCCATACGGCGCTCGGCGCGCGCCTTGCAGGTCTCGCAGTCCTCGTCGTAACGGTTGGCGATGTAGCCGGGCATATATGCGACCGAGAACGGACGCAGTGCGTCGTAGTCAAACGGCTCGATGGCGTCCATGTGGCCGTCGGGCATCTTGGACGATCCGTCGACGGGCACGCGCTTAAACGAGATATTGCCCTTGCGATAGGCATCGTAGTGGTCGGTGGTCGTGACGGTGCGGTCGGATTCCTCGGTCACGGTCTCGTTGGTCGCGTCAAAGTACACTTCGCCGTCAACGCGGGCGCCGTAGAGCCAAAACGGCACGTAGACACCTTGGACCTCGTCGATGTGGTTGCCGGTGACAAAGCTCTTGGGCAGCAAGATTTTGCCCTTGTAGTGTTCCTTGAGTGCGGCCGTGACGTCGTCGCGCCCGAGCTTAAATGGAATCACCAGGTCGGGCGAGAAGTCGCCAGAGAGCTGGCCGGGCGCCACGGCGGAGTTGCCGCAGTACGGGCAGGTGGTGACGGCGACGGTGCCGTCGGACACGAGCTCGGCGCCGCACGACGAGCAGATGTAGCCGGCGTTTTGGGCGAGCTCCTGCACGGCATCGTCGACAGCAGGTTTGGGAGCTGCGGCTGCGGCATCGGCTTTGGCATCTGCCTTGTCCTGGCGCTCGCGATAGAGGGCCTCGACTTCTTCGACTTCAAAGCGTGAGTCACAGTAGTCGCAGACGAGCTTTTGCTCGGCACTGGCAAAGTGAAGGGGGCCGCCACACGCGGGGCACTGATAGTTGACGCTCTCGAAGGCCATGATCGGTCCTTTCCGTGCCGGAGGCTATGCGCCGATGGCGCCGCCGCAGTATTCGCAGCGCCCACTGGCATCGGGAATGGTGGTGGCTCCGCAGAAGGGGCAGGTCACCGCGGTCTTGGGGGCCTTGGCGGCCACGACGCTGTCGCGCGTCTCCTGGCGCAGCTGCACCAGCGCGTCGCGGACCTCGGTTGCCTGGCGCTTGGCCTCGCGGTATTCGATGGAGCCGCGCTGATCGATGGTGGAGTCGTTTACGCGCAGGTTGATCTCGGTAAAGTACGGCGTGTTGACGTGAATGGTCAGATTAAAGTCGTAATCCAGGTCGTAGCGCGGCGGGTTGTAGCTCTCGCGCTCGCCGTCCTTGGTCTCGCGATAGATTTCGGTGCGATGCTCGTCGATATCCATATCGCAGCCGAGTACCTGCGAGAACTCGATGATGTCGGGATTGGCGTCGCGCCAGCGGCTCTGCGAGGTGATGATCAGCAGGCCCGCGTCCTCATCGAGCATGATGTTGGTGCGCCCGGCAGAAAGCGTGCGCGTGGGGTTGAACGACGCCAGGCGCTCGGCGTTGGCCTCGCGGTAGGCGAGTTGCTCACGGATATCGTCCGCGGTGCTGGAGCGATAGCCGTGGAAGAAGGGAGAGAGCTTGCCGGCGCACTCTTTGCACAGGTAGCCCTCATTGATTTTTGTCTTACCTAGAAGTCCCAGCTCGGCACCGCAAATCGCGCACTCTTTCTTCTCGAACATCTTGTCAAAGAAGCCCATGGCTGCCTCCCATCAACTGGTAGCGTGTGTCACTTTTGATGATGGGGGAGTGCGCAGCCTTTCACGATACCCAGACGGCTCAACGAGTCTCCACAACTGGGACACATGGCCCATTTTTCCTACTCATTGGGGACGTACTTAAATGAGTGAAACTACTCATTTAAGTACGTCCCCAATGAGTGCTCGCAGAACGAGAGTGGATAATCTCCCGTTTTTGGCCTGCTTGTGGGCTCAAAGTGGGAGATTTCCACTCTCGTCATTTGGGTGTCCAAAAATCCCCGCTCGTTTGGCGCCTGGGGACACTCTTTGTCGAATGTGGGCGTCGCCCTTGCTATGCCACAGTCACGGCGACCTGGGCGTAGCGGCTGCAGGGGCGCTCGGCGCGCGTCTGCACGGTGAGGGTGAGCACAAAGCGGTCGCCGGGTCGTGCGTCGGCGGGCACGATGAAAGTGGCATCCTCCGTGCATTCTTGCCACAGCGACAGATCCTGGACGCCTGCATAGCTCGACGGGTCTACGGCGACATCCCAATGCGCATCGAAGCCCCTGCCGTCGGGGTCGACGATGGTCGCCGCAAGGTCGATGCGCTCGCCGGCTGCGGCGCTGCGGTCGGCCGTGACCTCGACAACATGCGCCGGATGCGAGCAGATGGCCGGATCATGGGCGCACCATTGCGCGCGGGCGGCAAAGTCTTCCTGATAGGCACGCAGGTAGGGATTGAGATTGTCGTCTGAGGGCGTGCCGAGGGCGGCAAAACCGGTGGGCGCGTTCGCATCGGGGCGTCCATCAAGAAACATGCGGCCGAGCAGCGTATCGAAGTCGCGGTCGTCGATACCGCGCAGGCCAAACGGAAGCAGCGGAATATAGGTCATGCTGTCGCCTTCGGCCATAAAGTCGCCGCGCTCAAACTGTACCGCGGGCATGCCTTCCAGGCCCCAATCCAGGCGGGCATGCTTGCCAAACTGAAAGCGCTCGGGCTCGTTTTCGTAGACCTTACCATCGCCATAGAGCATATAGCGTGCCATGAGGTGGCCGTTGCCCTGCGTGAGGTTCTGCTTGGGCCAAGGAGCCTGAAACAACGGCAGCGTATCGGGCTGAGCCATCTTGGCGTCGACATAGCCGCCATACATATAGGGCACGCGCCAAAAGATGAGCTCGGGAAAGAGCTCACGCCCATGGTCGAGCCACGAGTTGTCCTGTCCCACGCCATCGGCAACGCCCATCACGCGCACCTTCTGATAGACCCGCTGCCGTACAGCGGGCCACTCGGGCGTGGCGCGATAGCGCTCGGCAATACTCATGAGGGCGCGAACGATCGTATTCATACCACCCCAGCTGAGCAACCATAACGTACGCGGATCATCATCCAGAATCGCCTGCGCAATTACGCGAGACCCCTCAGTTTCCTTAGTCACATCACCCTCAAAGGCAACATTTCCCACAAACGTACGCTCGATCATCTGGGCAGGCGTGGGAAACGGCGGTTCACCGGCGGCGTCCGCATTTGCCTGCAACTGCGGCCAAGCCCGGGCATATTCATTACTCCAGAGACTCTCAATCCAATGCTCGGGAAACGGCCGATACTCACGAAGCTCGCCGGCTAGCGGATCGGGCTCATGAGGCACAACAGCCCACTCATAAGAGCGCCGCCCTTTGGTCCGCCAATGCGAATTTACCTCGCCGAGCGTATGAACCCCATCCCCAAGAAAGTGATACTGCGAAGCCGTATACACCACAGCCTGAACATCAAGCAAGTTGAGATACAGAGCCAAATGAACGAGAGAGTTCATGTCATCGACTTCCATATCAGTGGTAACAATCACCCGAGTCAACTTCTGGGACATAGGAACAGCTCCAATCAAAATCAATTCAGTCAGTTACGCGCAAGGCAAGACGGGACCCATGCCCCCATCGCCACCGACCCGGCGGCCCGCTAGAAGCGGCCGGCCAGGGTCACAGCAACGTCAACGCAGCGGAGACCGGGGTTTAGTCTTGCAAACATTCCGCAGGGGGCATGGGCAGGCGCAGCGCGAAGCGCAAAGCGCCAGCCCATGCATGCCCGAGGACGTTTGCAAGACTAAACCCCGGCCCCCGCGATGGGAGGGCTTAGCGGCCGACCCTGGCCGACCACTCCCAGCAGCCCACCGGCTCGCCGTCGATGAGTACGTTGCCCCCGTCGAAGTCTTGATAACACAGGTCGTTGAATTGGTGGATCCACACGCCGTGGTTGAACGTCTTCTTGGCCGAGCCGTCGGCCTCGCGATACACGCCGGTCAGGTCCTCGACATGGCTAAAGTAGGTGAGGTGCACGTTGGCGCCGGCATCGCGCAGGCGCGCCGTGAGCGGCAGCACGGTCTGTTGCGGTGACACAAGCTCGTCGCCCTTGGAGTGCGTAAACCACAGCGGCGTCTTGGCGAGCGCGGCTACGTCCTCGTCCGTGGCGTTGTACCACGGGGCGCAGCAGGGAAGGCCCGCGGCGAAGAAATCGGGGTAGTCGGCGCACAGGCGCAGGGTCATAAAGCCGCCGTTGGAAAGACCGGCGACCACGATGCGGTCGGTGTCGATGCGGTCGGCATGCTCGGCGACAAACTCGTCGATAAGCGCCTTGAGCACGGGGGAGTAGATGCTCTGGTTGGAGTGACCAAGCTGCTCGACGCCGTTGTCCATCCAAAACGTGGGCGACTGCGGCACGAGCACCCAGGCAAAGCCGCCAAAGTAGCGCTGGATCTGCGCCTGGCTAATGGCTGTGACGCGGTTGCCGATATAGGCACGCGTGGCGCCTTCGCCTTGCGTGGTGCCCTTGCCCTCGCCGGCGCCGTGCAGATACACCACGAGCGGGGCCTTTTGGGGCACAACCGTTGCCTCGGGCGCAAAGGGGTTGAAGCATGCCGAGTCCTCGGCCTTAAAGCTGGGCTCAAAGAAGCCGTATTCGAGCGCGATGCCGTCGACGGCGGTCTTTTGCGTGGCGTTGCTCCAGCCTTTGAGCGCGGGGCAGATATCGCCACGGCAGGTGTCGAAGACCAGGCCGCAGGTGGGATCGTCGCCGTCGTTGCCGGGAAGAGCTGTGAGCTGCGTGATGCGCAGCTGGTCATCGAGCATGCGCGAGCCCATGACGCCGCCTTCGATGGTCTTGGTCAGGCGCTGCTCGGCGACCTCGAGCGCCACATGGGTGCCCACGGAGAGCTTACGTCCGTTCTCGTCGCACGGATATGCGGCGAGAATGTCGATGTAACCCACGGAGGGCGCGGCATGGTCGGCGCCGCGCTCCTTGCGCATCAGAACCTCGCCCGAGCGCTCGTGACGCTCTACATATATATGGAAGATGTTCGCGTCGATGTCGTTGGCGCGCACGGTGCAGGGCAGGTCGAGTACGACCTTGCTGATCCAGGGGCCAAAGTCGCCCAAGGTGGTGACGGTTGCGTAGGTACACAATTTGAGCTCCATGAGCTGCCTCCCTTACGCCGCGAATGCCTGGCATCTGCGGCAATACAAACTAAACATGTTTAGTGTAATCTAGAATTGAAAAATAACCAGATGAACTCGGTAAACGGCAAAATTGAACACGCCATGAACTACTAAACATATGTTTATTAGCTTCTAGCAGGGCTTCTGTTGATGAGTTAACAGGTCATAGAGGTGTTAATCAAAATAAAAGCCCACGTAAAGAGCCATATATCAATAGACAGTCAAAGAGACCATCTTCCGCCATTCAAATACGTTCACCCCCGATTTCCTACCGTTCGCCGGACTCTGCACGGTAAAATTGCCACAAATGAGGCGCTCCGTGTAAACTAAAGCCCGTAAACGTTCAGTAAACACTTTGTTTACGACAGCGTATCCAAGGGTCCGACAACCGTAAGGGGTTATAGTCGCCGGGCCAAAGGCGTGCCTACGCCCAAGGGGGCTGGCACACGAAGATATGGGGAGGGGTCCCATGGCAGTAGATAACAAGCAGATTGCCACCGATGTCCTCGAGCTCGTGGGCGGTGCGGAGAATGTCACCGTCGCCACCAACTGCATGACGCGCCTGCGTCTGACGCTCAAGGATAACAACAAGGTTGACGTGGAGAAGATCAAGAAGGTCAAGGGTGTTCTGGGTTGCCAGTTCGCCGGCAGCCAGCTCCAGGTCATCATCGGCCAGAACGTGCCCAAGGTGCTCGCCGAGTTCGTCGCCATCTCCGGCGTCAAGCAGGGTGAGGCCGTCAACGAGAACCTCGATGCTCCCAAGGAGAAGTTCGAGCTCAAGAACCTGCCGAACATCATCCTCGACTATCTGTCCGGCTCCATGACCCAGCTCATCCCGCTGCTCATGGCCGGCGGTCTGTTCCGTACCATCGCGGCCGTCCTCGGCCCCACCATGCTCGGTGTGCTCTCGGCCGACGACCCGACCTATACGTTCCTCTACACCACGCTGTACGAGGCCACGTTCACCTTTATCCCCATCTACCTGGGTTATGCCGCGGCTAAGAAGCTCGGCGCCAGCCCGGTGCTCGGCATGCTGCTCGGTGGCGCCCTCATGGCTCCTTCCGTGGTGAGCGTCGCCACCCAGGAGGGCGGCGGCATCATCTCCGTCTACGGCATCCAGATCGCTGCTGCCAACTATCAGCAGTCCGTCCTGCCGATCATCCTTTCGGTGCCCGTCCTGTACTTCATCGAGAAGTTCTTTAAGAAGGTTATGCCCGACGTGCTGTCCACGGTCTTCACGCCGTTCTGCACCATGATCGTCACGATCCCCATTGCCTTCATCGTCCTCGCTCCGATCGGCAACGAGATCGGTACGCTGATCGCCAACGCCCTCTTCGGCCTTGCTGACCTTGGCGGCATCGGCATCCTGATCGTCATGGCCATCCTCGGCGCCTTCTGGCAGCTCTTCGTGGTCTGCGGCATGCACATGCCCGTCATCCTGCTCGCCCAGGTTCAGATCATCGCTGCCGGTTACGATCCCTTCGTCTTCGTTTCTACCAACTGCGCTATGGCCGCTGTCTGGGGCTGCGCCTTCGGTGCCTTCCTCAAGATGAAGAACCCCGACGAGAAGTCTCTCGCCATCGGTTACGTCATCTCCGCCATCGCCGGCGGCGTCACCGAGCCCGCGCTCTTCGGCATCCTCATGCGCTTCCGTCGCACCATGTTTGGCATGTTCATCGGCGGTGCTATCGGCGCTGTGTTCTCCGGCCTCATGGGTGTTACCTACTACCTCGCAGGCGGTGCCTCCAACTTCCTGGTCTTCACCAACTACCTGCAGGGTGGCCAGATGAACACCGTCTGGGCTATTGTTGGTATGGCAATCTCCTTTGTCATCGCCGCTGCCGTCGTCTTTGCCTGCGGCTTCTCCAAGGAGGAACTCGCCGAGATGGAGGCCTAAGGCCAAACCGTTCGGTCACATATGACCTCACCTACACGACAGGGCCCCGTCAGGCGTAAGCCCGGCGGGGCCCTTCTTGCAAGGTAGACTGATGGGGCGGACGGTATTCGCCCGCGATGGTTTGCCAAGCGGCGGGGGCTTTCGCGCGGGGTTACCGCGAAAGCCCTCGGCGGTTCGCAAATCCTTTATCAAACGAAAGGACATGCAGATGAGTTTGGGAAAGCTGACCGTCAACGGTCGCCAGGATGGCTTTTTGTGCGAGGGCAAACCGTTCTTCTGGTTTGCCGATACGTGCTGGAGCGCATTTACGAGCATCGCCGAGAACGACTGGGATTACTACCTGACCCGCCGTGCCGAGCAGGGCATGAACGCACTGCAGATCAACACGCTGCCGCAGTGGGATCGCTGCTGCCCCGACTTGGGCATTTGGCCCTATGCCAGCGAGGACGGCGTGCACTTTGATTGGTCCCGTCCCAACCAGGCATATTGGGACCGCGCCGCCGCCATGTGCCGTGCTGCCGTCGAGCACGGCATCCGTCCGGCGCTCGTGCTTATGTGGTGCAACTACGTGCCCGGTACCTGGGGTGCCAAGATCGCCGAGCGTTGCGGCGCCGAGGTTATGCCGCGTGAGGAGGTCCGTGCCCACGTTGCCCGCGTCGTCGAGAACCTGGGCGAGTTCGACCCCGTCTACGTAGTGACGGGCGATACCGACTTTGCCGGCGACGAGGCGATCGTCTATTACGAGGACGCGCTCGACGAGGTCGTCAAGCGCGCGCCCGAGGCACTGCGCACCATGCATATCAACCGCGGCAATCGTACCATTCCGGCGCAGTATCTGGGCCGTCTGGACTTTTACATGTTCCAGCCCGGCCACAACTACGAGGGCCAGCCCGAGGCATGGCGTCTGCCGCAGGACTTTATCGCCAACTATCCCAAAAAGCCGATGGTCAACTCCGAGCCTTGCTACGAGCAGATGGGTGCGTCGCGCAACGTCTACTGGCGTTTTACCGCGCAGGATTGCCGCGCGAGCGTATGGTCGTCGATTCTTGCCGGCGCCAGTGCCGGCGTGACCTATGGCGCGCACGGCGTTTGGAACTGGCAGACATCGCGCAGCCAGGGTTCGGTCCTGGGCGAGGGCTTTGACATGCCCTTCCGCTGGCAAGAGTGCCTGCAGTTTGCGGGTGTGTGGGACTTTGGCGCGATCGAGCATGTGCTTGCCAGCCTAGGCGCTACTGCCGGTGACGATGCGCTTGCCGTGGTTCCGGCGCAGGAGCTGCTCGATGACGCGCGCGAGGCCATCCGTGTGGCGCGCGTTGGCGATCGCGTCGTCACGTACCTGCCGCGCACCACGGCGCTCAAGTTTAAGCTCGACGGCGCGCGTGGCTGGACGGCGACGGTCCTCGACATGGAGGACAAGCGCATCGCAAAACTGCCCGTCCGTGACAACGGTGACGGCACCGTGCGCGTGGCGCAGCATCCCTTTGAGCACGACGCTCTGGTGATCCTGACACCCGAGCGCTAACGGCTCTTCTCCAACATTTACAACCCAGTCCCTTTCATAAGGCTGCGACGGAATGGTTCCTGCATGACGGCTTTAAGCTGTCAAGGGGAGCCATTCCGCCGCACTCATTGGGGACGTACTTAAATGAGTGGTTTAACTTGAGACGGGACTTTTTGACCGCCTGATGGGTCGCGCGCCACGATTCGGGCGTCACAGCAGCTCGCCGTGGCGGGCAATGTAGCGGCGCTTTGCCAGCTGAGTGAGCGCGATGTAGGCGGTGACGATGCCGATGAGCAGCGCGAAGAAGCTCGCCGGCAGCGGCAAGAGGCCGAGCGCATCGGCGATGGGGCTTGCCGGCAGCCAGGTGACGAGCGCCAGGCCCAGTACGGTGAGAACGCACAGCGCGGGCGCGGCGTGGTCGCGCGGGCTCGGCAGGCGCGGGGAGCGCAGCATGTGGATCACGAGCGTCTGCGACCACATGGACTCGACAAACCAGCCGCTCTGGAAGAGCGCCACAAAGGCCGCCATGCCTGCGGCGTTGCCCGTCCCGGCGAGCTCGGACCAGCTTGCGCCTACGGTGGCAGGGCACACCACAAAGAAGAGCGCGGCGAAGGTTACGATGTCAAACAGCGAGCTCACGGGACCCAACTCGAGCATAAAGCCCTTAATGGACGCGGCGTCCCAGGCGCGCGGACGGGCGGTCCAGGCGTCATCGACGGTGTCCCACGGCAGCGCGATACACACGATCTCGTAGACCAGCGACAGCAACACCAGCTGCAGGGCGCTCATGGGCAAAAACGGCAGGAACAGGCTCGCGACGGTCACGGACAGTACGTTGCCAAAGTTGGAGCTCACCGTGGTCTTGAGGTACTTGAGCAGGTTGCCGTAGGTGCGGCGGCCTTCGATGATGCCGCGCTCGAGCACGCCCAGGTCCTTCTGAAGCAAGATGATATCGGCGGATTCCTTGGCGATGTCGACGGCCGAATCGACCGAGATGCCGCAGTCGCTCGCGCGCATGGCGGCGGCGTCGTTGATGCCGTCGCCCATAAAGCCCACGGTGTGGCCGAGCAGCTCGCGCATGACGCGCACCAGACGCGCCTTCTGCAGCGGCGAGAGCTTGGCGAAGAGGTGGGTGTTCTCGGCGCGCTCGGCAAGCTCGGCGTCGTCGAGCGCATCGATCTCGGAGCCCAGCAAGACGTTGCTTGCGTCGATGCCGATCTGCTCGCAGACGGTGGCGGCGACACGGTCATTGTCGCCGGTCAGGACCTTAACGGCGACGCCCTTGGCCTCGAGGGTGGCGACGGCGCCCGCGGCACTTGCTTTGGGCGGATCGAGGAAGGCCAAAAAGCCCATCAGCACCATGTCGCACTCGTCGGCGATGCCAAACTCGCCCACGCAGCGCGGATCGGTCTTCTGCGCCACAGCAATCACGCGCAGGCCCTCGGCGTTAAGCCCAGCGACCTGCTTGCGAATCTGGGCGAGCTTCTCGTCGGTGAGCGGCTGAGCGATGCCATCGACCTCGACAAAGGAGCAGATCTCGAGCATTTCCTCTGCAGCTCCCTTGGTGACCATCTGGGTTTTGCCTTGGACGTCGGCGACAACTACGCTCAGGCGACGGCGCGAGAAATCGAAGGGCACTTCGTCGACCTTGATATAGCGGTCGCGCAGGCTCTGGCCCAGCATGGAATCGGGTACGACGGTCGAGGGCGTCACATCGGCACGGTCGATTACGGCCAGATCGATAAGGTTCTTGAGGCCGGTCTGGAAGAAGCTGTTCAAAAACGCATGGCGCAGCACGCGTGCGTCCTCGTTGCCATCGGTGTTGAGATAACGCTCGAGCACGATGCGGTCTTCGGTGAGGGTGCCGGTCTTGTCGCAGCACAGGACGTCCATCGCGCCCAGGTTTTGGATTGCTGGCAGCTCCTTGACGATAACCTGGCGACGGACGAGGTCCTTGGCGCCCTGCGACAGGCTCGTGGTCACGATGACGGGAAGCATCTGCGGCGTGATGCCCACGGCCACGCTCGTGGCGAACAGCAGCGCATCGATGACGTTGCCCTTGGTGGCGGCGTTGATGGCAAAGACGACCGGCGCCATAACGAGCATGAGGCGTACGAGCAACATGGAGACGCTCGAGACGCCGCGGTCAAACGCGCTCTTCTCGCCGCGCCCGTTGAGCATCTTGGCGATGCCGCCCAGGTAAGTGTCCGAGCCGGTGGCTACGACAAGTGCCATAGCGGTGCCGTTTTGCACGGAGGTGCCGGTAAAGACGATGTTTTTGCAGGCAGAGAGTGGCAGCGCAGAGCCGTCGGCGCCCTCGACGACGGTGATGGCAGCGGTCTTCTCGACAGCCTCACTCTCGCCGGTGAGTGCGGACTCGATCACAAACAGGTCGCGCGCGGTGATGATGCGGGCATCGGCCGGCACCATGTCGCCGGCAGAGAGGCGGATCACATCGCCGGGGACGAGCTCGTCGAAGGGAATCTCGATGCGCTCGCCGCCGCGCAGGGCACAGCAGGTGTTGGAGACCAGGTCCTTGAGGGCCTCGGCCGCATTGCCGCTGCGGGCCTCCTGGATAAACTTCATGCCGCCCGATACCAGCAGCATGATGCCGATAACGATGACCGTGGAGGGGTCGCGCTGGGGCTCGGGCACGGCGAGCACGTCGATGTAGAGCGAGACCAGTGCGAGGGCGGCGAGGATGCCAGCGAAGGGATCGACGAACGCGTCGGCGATGCGGCGGGCGAGCGTCTTGGTCGGCGCTTCGATGGTGTTGGGGCCGACGGCGCTCAGGCGCTCGGCGGCGCGCTCGGCGGTGAGGCCGTTTGCCGTGGCGTCAAGCAGTACGAGAGTGTCCTCAGCACAATGGGTGGCGGCGAATATGGTGTTCTTGGGCAGGCCGGCGTGGGCGGCAGGGCGCGCCGTGCGGCGGCGCTTGGAGATAGCTTCGAGTACCGTGGCGGTTTTGAGCATCAGCATAGGGTCCTCCTTGTTGAAGGGAGTTAGCGTACGTGTCGTATTTGCTTCAAAAAACCTAGATGTCGCTCACGTCATGCTTTCAAACCACCACAAAGGGACAGGCACCTTTGTGGTGGTTTTGACGATCGGTTAGTGGCGCTTATGCGTGCGCGGAATCCTCGCGGCGTGCCGAGGGCGACATGCAGGTTTTTCGACTATGGCTGCCTTCCATGGCACACCCCCTTAAGGCCGGGCGCGGCGCGCTTTGGGTATCTCGTACCCGTTTTAATCCGCCCGTATTTTTGATGAGGGGGTTTGCCGTGTCAACCCCTTTGTTTGGAAAACCATTGCCCCTGACAAAGCCTTTACAGAATGCTGAGGCCCCAAAGCGCGCCCGCAACGCGCCTTGCCTGCGCTAAACTGGAAGACACGTACGCGATTACGAGAGGAGCCCGCATGGAGGCTTACAAGCAAGAGTTCATCAAGTTTATGGTCGAGTCCGATGTTCTTAAGTTCGGCAGCTTTACGCTCAAGAGCGGCCGTCAGTCCCCGTTCTTTATGAACGCCGGCGCTTACGTGACGGGCTATCAGCTCAAGAAGCTGGGCGAGTATTACGCCCAGGCCAT
>CABUVF010000036.1 GCA_902494945.1 uncultured Collinsella sp. | reverse complement strand
GTAGCGGTCAGTAGCGGTCAGTAGCGGTCAGTAGCGGTCAGTAGCGGTCAGTAGCGGTCAGTATATTCTTCGGAGCCGTTTCTCTGGGCTTCGGCGGACTTGCCAACTCGCGCTTGGGCACTACTCAGTAGATTACTCAGCAGTGCCCAGTAGATTACTCAGTAGTGCCCAGCAGGGGGAGGGCAGCAAACGCAATGGGCCTGTTTCCCGGCTAGGACCTGCAGCCTCAAACTTCGCTTGGCATCCTGTAGAACTGGTGCGGGTCTTTCGGGCTTTTCCCTACCCATTCCAACAGGCCTCGCCCGGCAAGGTCTTTCAGAGTCTTCGAGGCCGTTTTCCTACCGACATTGGACTCCCGCGCGAGGTCGGAGGTCGTGATTTTCCCCTGAGCGGCGGCAATTGCCATCGCTGCTCGTTCGCGCTCGCTGAGGAGCGGTCGGTTGTCGGCCGCGGTTCTCCTGAAGGCCGCTTTCTGTAACCCAGGACGCTCGAAGACGACGACGGTGCTGTTGACGGTCTGCTCGAAGCGGAACCTCACGCCGGCTGCCTCGCAGGCCTCCTTGATGCGCGGTATGCCCGTGCCGTACTGCTCGATGACGCCGGCGCGGAACAGGGTGCGCGCGATCGCGGGGTTTCGGAGGCCGAACTCGCTCGCGGTACCGTCTAGGTGCTCTTGCGGCGAGTCGCCCTCGGGGAACAGGCCCGGGCTCACGATCTGGACGGTGTCCATGAACACGTTGACCTCGACGGCGGTGCCGGTGGTGTAGTCGCGGTGGCACAGCGCGTTGGCAACCGCCTCGCGGATGGCCTCGGCCGGGATCTCGGGGATCTCCTTGCGGTACATGCCCGTCTCGCCGATGACGAACTCGCGCCTGATGTTCGACGTCACGAAGTACTCGGCGAAGTCGAGCAGCTTGAGCATGGTGCCGCACTCGCGGCGCAGGTCGAGGATCTTGGCCTTGGTGTTGCCGCCCAGAAGCCCCAGCTTCATCCTGGGGTAGGTGTCGGATCCCTCGCAGAACAGCTCCACCGCGGCGTTTCTTAGGCTGCCGTCGGGCGCGACGAGGTCGAGCCTTGCCAAGGTGTCCTCCACGCCGGCGAACCCGCCGCCCACGCGTCCGGCCCTGCCGCCGCGCGCGACGAAGTCACGCACCGCCTGCTCGTCGGCGTCGGAGACGGGCCTGCCGGACGGCAGCGAGTCCCACGGGCTACGGGCGCGCTCACGCTTGACGACCATGGCGCTCAGCTCCGAGGCCGACAGCGCTTTGTTCGAAGTCCCCACGCGGGTGAAGTAGCGTCCGTCGGCGGAGTAGGGGGCGTCGGCACCTGAGAAGGCAATTTTGATGTATCGCAGCCCATCATCGGCGTCGAGGCACTCGACCGTCGGGAACACCGCGGGCTCGATCTTGTCGGACACCCACGACGTCACCTGGCGCAGCGTTGCGTCGCTGACATCTTGGCCGATGACATCGCCGTTGTCCTTCACGCCGAAGTAGAGCTCGCCGCGGCCGTGCTTGTTCAGCATGGCGCTGATGGCTTGCAGTGCTTCTTTATGCTCGCCAGTGGACTTCTTGAACTCGACGGTCTCGCTCTCGCTGCCCAGGTTCATCCGCGCTGCCTTTCCCGTTCGTTGCTTGTCTCGTTGGATTATACCGTGGTCACCATGGGCGAAAACGTGGAAGCGCGCTTGCTTGCCTCTACCATGTTCTCATGCGCCTTAATGCCCTTTGTGAAGAATCATCCCATTGGGAAACGGGTCCCTATGGAACGATTTTGGTATCAGGCATAGGGGGGCGCTATCGTGGATGTCGTCACCATTGCCTGCGCCCTCGATCCAGAGATGTAATTACAGAAGTGCGGGGAAAAATCGAAAACCTTCGAGCACAACGCGGTTTTTTTTGTATCAAAACCGCAGGTCGCGGAAGCCTAAAACGGGGGTCTGGTCAGCATTCCTTTGGTTTTCCCCGCACTTCCGAATTTGGCCTCTCGCCACATCCCGATTACGTCTTAAAGTGGCGCAAAAAGCCGTGTGCTCTGCTTGATTTTGCTCAGGAATTATGCCTGAGGGGTAGTGGATTCGCCTTTCTCCGCTGTGCAGCGGCACGTGTAGGGCTCTCTGGCTCAGGCGCGAGTCGCTTCCCGTCTGAAAAAGTTCTTAAAACAGCTTTAAAGTTGCCTTTGGCCTACATTGACAGCGTACAATACGCATGTTTACCATGGCAAAAGCTAAATTTGGGGAGGGGGAGCGCACGGTGGAAGTGCTGGTTGTTGGCAATACCGCGTATGTCGATGACGACTTTTGTGCCAAGGCGTTTCCCGGTGACCATGTTCAGGTCGTGGCGGCCAACGAGGCGCGCCGCGACGGGTCGTCGCTCCATGCGTCTTGGAAAGAGCTGCTGCAGCACCTGGACCAGGCTTACGAATTCGACCGTGTGGTCTACCTCTCTACCTATCTCACGCCGCATACCGAGGCCGTTGGCGACATCGAGCTGCTGCGCTCCGTCTTTCGAGCTTGCATGGGTCGCCAGATTCAGCTGCTGTTTGTGACTGGTCCCATGGGAGCGGACGGTGCGGTGGACGTTGCGGGGCAAAACGGCAAGGGCATCATTGCCCGTGCGGCCAACGACCTGTGCCGCTACTATGCGGTCCGCGACGGCATTCAGGCCAAGATCTTGCGCGTGCCGTATCTGTACACCGCCTCGCCCACGCTGGAAGACCCGATTTTGACCCCGCTGTTCGAGGCGTGCTCGCAAGGCTCTGCTGTCATGAGGGCTGGGGCGGACTCACCGCTCGGTGCCCTCTGCGCCGAGGAGCTGGCCGTTCTGGTGCGTCGCATCTTCGACAGCTGGGATGCCACATTCGAGGAACTCGAGGTTCCGGATAGCTTTGCCCACACCGTGGGAGACCTGGGCGAGGCGCTCAAGGGCTTGTTCCCGGGGCTCGACATTACCTACGACGGGGACGCCGTCGTCTCCATTGCTCCGAGCGATACCGTCCGCACGCGCTACGGGTGGTTCCAGCGCTATGACGTGCTGCGCGATCTTTCGACCATACACGCCCGCTGGGAGCAGACCCTCGCGGGCAAGCGCCATCCGCTGCGTGCCGCCATCGACCGCATGCGCGGGCGGACACTGCCCATCAAATGCCTGGAGACCGCGCTGGCCTGGGTGCTCTTTGAGGGCCTGGAGCTGGTGTTTTCGCAGTCTGCTCAGCTTAACGTGCTCGACTACCGCCTGCTCTACGTGGTGCTCATCGGCACGCTGTATGGCTTGGACTTTGGCCTGGTTGCGGCGCTGCTGGCGTCGGTGGGTTTGGCTGCGAGCTACTTTTCTCAGTACGGCTATACCTTCCAGGGTTTGTTCTACGAGCCGTCCAACTGGCTGCCGTTTATTGCGTACTTTGTTGTGGGTGCCGTGTGCGGCTATGTGCAGCTGCGCAACAGCGAAGCCATTAGGGCGGAGCGCGATCAAAACGAGCTCGTGCGCAACCGCAATACGTTCCTTACGCAGCTCTACCACGACGCGATCGAGGACAAGCGCACGTACAGGCGCCAGATCGTGGGTCGCCACGACAGCTTTGGCAAGATCTTTGCCGTGACGCAGGAGCTTGACGTGTTCAACCCACGCGACATCTATCGCAAGTGCTGCGAGCTTCTGGGCGAGATCCTCGAGAACGATTCGGTGGCGATCTACCATGTTTCGGGCGGGGCATTTGCACGCCTGGTGGCAGCAAGTCCCGCGATTGCCGAAGACGCCGCACGCTCGCTCACGCTTGAGCAGCTTGCACCTCTTTTGGGCGACGGGGGCCGTTCGAACCTGTGGGTGAACCGCGAGCTGACGCCGGGGCTTCCCATGTTTGGATACACGATCGAGCGCGATGGGGCACCCGCCGTGTTGATCTCTGTGCGTCGTGCGGCCGAAAACCAAATGACGCTCTATTACCAAAACCTGTTCCGCATCTTGTGCGGCCTGGTCGAAAGCGCGCTGGGCCGTGCCTTTGACTATGAGGCGGTGGCACAGGATAAGCGTTGCGTTGACGGTACTTGCGTGCTCAAGCAGGCTGCCTTTGGCCAAGAGCTTGCGGCCGAGCAGGCGCTGGCAGATGGCAAGATGGGCAGCTTTTTGCTCCTGCGCGTGGTACCGGGCATGGAGCCTGTCGGCGAGCTGGTGGGCGCAATTGGGTCGGCAATCCGCGAGAGCGATGCGGCGGGCCTGGTCGATGGTGACATGCTCTACCTGCTTATGCGCCAGGCAAAGGCGTGCGATCTGCCCATTATCCGCGAGCGCCTGAGCGCAAAGCAGATTGCGGTGGAGCCCGTCGACGGCGAGGACATCGTGGCGCTGCTGCAGCACATCGCTTACACCGGTGACGGTGAGGGGGATGTCGCTTGATCTCGCTTGTCGTTGCCGCCGTCTTGTTGCTGATTCATGCGCTGGTTTGTCTGATGCTGTGGATGCTCATGAAGTTGGGCCTGCTGCCGGTGCGCGGGCACATGCTGGCTGTGATAGTGCTGGTGCCGCTGTGGGGCCCGTTGCTGGTGGTTCTGCTATCGGTCCGCGGCGCGGTGTTTGGCGAGGGGCTGAAAGAGTCTGCGCTGGAGTCGCTGCGCTTCAACGACGACCTGCATCGCAGCATCCTAGTGCACGAACGTGATGCCGATGCAGGCGTAGTGCCGCTCGAGGAGGCGCTCATCGTCAACGACCCGGCAGAACGGCGCCGACTCATGCTCTCCATGCTCACCGAGGAGCCCGACGCGTACCTGGCGCAGCTGCAGGCGGCTAAGCTTAACGACGACGTTGAGGTGGCACACTATGCCGCGACGGCGGTGGCGCAGATCTCCAAGGAGTCCGACCTTAAACTGCAGCAGCTGGAGCGTGCCTTTAAGACTGACCCGAGCGCGCAAAACCTCAACGAATACTGCGATTTTCTTGGTGAATACTTGGGCTCGGGTTTGGCCGAGGGGCGCGTGGCTCAGATTCAGCGCCAACAGTACGCGCGCCTGCTTGCGCGTCGCTGCGAGCGCGAGGACACCCTTGAGCTGCACATTCGATACGCGACGGCGCTGGCCGATGTCGGACAGATCGACGAGGCGCAGGCCGTGACCGACCAGCTGGTGCTCGACGTGCCCGAGGAGCAGGAGGTTTGGATGCTTTGCCTGCGCCTGGCCGTGATGCGCCGCGACGGTGACGAGGTCCACCGTGTGATCGATGCGATTGACAAACAGCATGTATACTTGAGCGCCGCCAACCGCGAGGAACTGGCGTTTTGGCGCAACGGAGAGGAGGCCCGATGAGCGTGGTACAGCATATCCGCGACCGTGCGGGCCATTTTCGTTGGATGGGACTTCTCGTGGTGTGGGCGGTCTTTATTGCCATGGCGGCCGTGCTGCTGGTGGAACGTGCCGGCGTGCAGTACAGTGCGGGCCAGCATAAGCTGGGGATGCTTGCCGCCAACGACGCGGTGCCGGCCTCCTCGGCAATATTTGGCCAAAAGCCCGCGTGCCTGGTCATTACCGACTCCGACCAAGCTGGCGTCGAGGACGTAAAGGAGCAGTTCGACCAGATCCTGCTCGACATGAAGATCGCGCACCGCGACGTGGACCTTGCCCTGGATGGTGCGGATGCCATTCCCTCGCTGACCTCCTTCGATCGCGTGATTTTGCTCATGCCGTCGCTCGGTGGGCTCGGTACGCACCTGAGCGACATTATGAGTTGGGTGAGTGCCGGCGGTTCGCTTATGCTCGCCATGCCGCCAGATAATTCGAGCTACCTGCAGGTGATTGCCCCCAAGCTTGGCATTGAATCGGCAGGCTACGAATACGTGACTGCAGAAAGTATTGTTCCGAGCGAAGACTTTATGCTGGGTGGGGGAGAGCGCTACGAGTTCTCGGACCCCTTTGATTCGTCGCTTTCGGTGTCGCTGCGCGATACGGCGCGCGTGTGGGCAACGACCGGCAATGCGGGTGTCCCGCTCATTTGGTCGAACGAATGCGGCAGCGGTCGCACCGTGGTGTGTAACATCGGCATCTACGACAAGGTCATGCGCGGCTTCTACGCTGCGGCGATGAGCCTGTTGGGCGATGCCACAGCTTATCCGGTCATCAATAGCGCCGTGTTCTACTTGGACGACTTTCCCAGTCCCGTGCCCTCGGGCGACGGCACCTACATCAAGCGCGACTACGGGCTTTCCATCGCCGACTTTTATGTCAAGGTCTGGTGGCCCGATCTGCAAAAGCTCGCGCAAAAGTACGACATTCGCTATACCGGCGTGATGATCGAGAACTACGAGAACGCGGTCAACCAGGCCGAGCCCGCGCGCCAGCCCGATACCACGCAGTTCCGCTACTTTGGCGGCATGCTGCTGCAGATGGGCGGGGAGCTGGGCTTTCATGGTTACAACCATCAGCCGCTCGCGCTCTGGGATACCGACTATGGCACGCTGTACGACTACAAGACGTGGAAGAACAAGGAGACGCTCGTCGCATCGCTTAACGAGCTCATTGCCTTCCAAGACGATGTCCTGCCCAATGCACGCGGCTCGGTCTACGTGCCGCCGTCAAATATCCTTTCGGTCCGCGCGCGCAAGCTTATCGCCGCCGACGTTCCGCGCATTAAGACCATCGCCAGTACGTATTTTGAGGACGGCACCGATCTGCCGTACGTGCAGGAGTTTGGTGTGGCGAGCGACGGTATTGTGGAGCAGCCGCGTATCGTATCGGGCGGCATGGTCGACGATTCCTACATGCGCCTGGCTGCTGTGTCCGAGCTCAACATGCACTACGTGAGCACGCACTTTATGCACCCGGACGACCTACTCGATCCCGATCGCGGCGCCAGACTAGGCTGGGAGGTCTACAAGGGCGGCCTGACCGACTACCTTGACTGGCTTACCAAGTCGGCGCCCGACCTACGTCGCCAGACCGGCTCGGAATGTTCGGGTGCTATCCAGCGCTTTTCGTCCGTGACGGTGAGTGTGAACACCAGCGCGGATGCTTGGACGATTAGTCTGGGCAATTTCCACGACGAGGCGTGGCTCATGTTCCGCGCCAACAATGGTGAGCCGGGTGCAGTTACGGGTGGTGAGATTACGCATCTGACGGGCGATCTGTACCTGGTTAAAGCTACGGACAAGACCGTGACGATCGCGCGCAGGGAGGGCGGCGACAAATGAGAATCTGTTTGGTACTCGAGGGCTGCTACCCCTATGTGCACGGCGGCGTGTCTACCTGGATGCACGCCTACATTACGGCTATGCCCGAGCATGAGTTTGTGTTGTGGGTGATCGGTGCGCATGCCGTCGACCGCGGCAAGTTTGTTTACGAGCTGCCCGACAACGTGGTCGAGGTACACGAAGTGTTCCTGGATGATGCCCTGCGCCTCTCGGGCGAGCAGGAAGAAGTCGACTTTGACGAGCGCGAGCGCGAGGCACTGCGCCGCTTGGTGTCGCTGTCCAATCCGGACTGGGACGTGTTATTCGATATCTTCCACCGCCGTCGCGTGCATCCGCTCTCGTTTTTGCAGAGCCGCACGTTTATGGATATCTTTCGCGACGTGTGCCTGGCCGAGTATCCCTACACGCCCTTTGCCGATGCATTCCACACCATGCGCTCCATGCTGCTGCCCGTGCTCTACCTGTTGGGCAGCGAGGTGCCGGTGGCCGATGTGTACCACGCTATCTCGACCGGCTACGGTGGCCTGCTCGCCTGCCTGGGCTCAAGCGTTCACCATGCGCCGGTGCTGCTGACCGAGCATGGCATCTATACCCGCGAGCGCGAGGAAGAGATCATTCGCGCCGACTGGGTGGTGCCGTCGTTTAAGGACCGCTGGATTCGCTTTTTCTACCTTCTTTCGGAGGAGATCTACCGCCGCGCCTTCCGTGTGACGAGTTTGTTCCATAACGCCCGCAAGACGCAGATCGATATGGGCTGCGATGCGGACAAATGCCTGGTCATCCCCAACGGCATCCAGTTCGATCGTTTTAAGGATATTCCCTTAAAGATCGATGACGGCTGGGTGGACATTGGCGCGGTGGTGCGCCTGGCGCCCATCAAGGATGTCAAGACCATGATTTATGCCTTCTTTGAGCTGCACGAGCGCCTGCCCAAGGTGCGCCTGCACATCATGGGTGGCGTGGACGACGAGGAGTACGGCGCCGAGTGCCACGCGCTGGTCGAAACCCTGGGCGTGCGCGACCTGATCTTTACCGGCCGCGTCAACGTGGTCGAGTACATGGAAAAGCTCGACTTTACCATTTTGACGAGCATCTCCGAGGGCCAGCCGCTCAGCGTGCTGGAGTCGCTTGCAGCGCGCCGTCCCTGCGTGACGACTGAGGTGGGCTGCTGTCGCGAGCTTCTCGAAGGCGCCCCGGGCGACGACTTTGGCGTGGCGGGTTTTGTGACGCCGCCAATGTATCGCAAGGGCTTGGCCGATGCCATGGAACGCATGTGCACAAGCCGCGCTCGTCGCATTGAGATGGGGGAGCGCGGCCATCGTCGCGTTGCCACGTACTTCTTGCACGAGCAGATGCTCGCCAACTATCGCGCGCTGTACGACGAGACGGCGCAAGCGTTTGACCTGCCCAGAGAGGGGGAGTAGCCGGTGGCCGGAATCGGTTTTGAGCTCAAGCGCCTGTTTAGGCGCAAGGGTCTGTTTGCCACGATGCGCGCCTATGGCTACGCTGGCATTGTGTGCACGGGCCCCATGCTGCTGGGCGTGCTGCTCCAGGTGGGTATCTTGGTGCTGTGCGGTCTGTGGGGTGTGGGCCGTGCCAACCAAGATCTGCTGGTGTGCATGGTGACCTATACGCTGCTGGCGTCGCTCACGCTCACGAGTTTTTTCTCTATGCCGGTCACGCGCTTTTTGGCCGACATGCTCTTTGCCGAGCGCGAGGATGAGATCCTGCCTTCGTTTTGGGGCTCCAACGCCATTATGCTCGTTGCGGGCACGGTGCTCTACGGCGTCTTTTTGCTGTTCTCGGGCGCCACGCTGCTGCAGGGGCTGCTGTGCCTGTGGCTGTTCAACATTATGATCGTCAACTGGAACGGCATGAGTTACCTCACGGCCATCAAGGATTACCGCGGTATCCTGTGCAGCTTTGCGGCTGCCATTGGCGTGGCGTGCCTGTGCGCCCTGGCCGCGCTGGCGCTGGGACTGCCGCCGGTCGAGGGCCTGTTGGCGTCAATCGCCCTAGGCTACGGCGTCATGCTCGCCTGGGATGTGGTACTGCTGTACCGGTATTTTCCGCAGAACGACCGCAGCCCCTGGCTCTTTTTGCGCTGGCTCGATCAGTTTATGCCGCTGGCGCTCACGGGCCTGTTTACCAACCTGGGGCTCTTTGCGCACCTGGTGATTATTTGGGCAGGGCCCATTGGCGTGTGGGTCAAAGGCCTGTTTTACGGCGCGCCCTATCATGATGTGCCGGCGTTGCTTGCGTTTTTGACCATTCTGGTCACGACCGTCAACTTTGTGGTGTCGGTCGAGGTCAATTTCTATCCGCGCTACCGTGACTACTACAGCCTGTTTAACGACGGCGGCGTGGTGGGCGATATTGTGGTGGCCGAGGAGGAGATGCTCTCCACGCTCAACAGCGAACTGCGCTTTTGCGCGCTCAAGCAGCTGTTTGTGACCGCGGCGGTCATCTCGCTCGAGACCACAGTGCTCTCGGCCCTGCCGCTGGGCTTTAACAATCTTATGCACGGGTATTTTCGCACGTTATGCGTAGGCTACGGCCTGTATGCCGTGGGCAACACGATCCTGCTTATCTTGCTGTACTTTACCGACTACAAGGGAGCCGTTCTGGCCTCGGGCCTGTTTGCCGGTGTGGCAGGGCTGGCGACCGCCGTGTCGTTGCTTTTGCCGCAGCAGTTTTACGGCTTTGGCTTTTTGTTGGGTGCGGTGGTGTTTTTTATCGTGGCGCTGCTGCGGCTCGATACCTATACCGCCAACTTACCGTATCGTATCCTGAGTCAGCAGCCCATTGTGGCGACCGACAAAACGGGTCGTTTTACACAGCTGGGCCGCTTGCTCGACCGTGCCGAGCAGCGCTATGAGGAGTGCCGCTGCAAGGGCGTGCCGCACGGCGCGTTTCAGCGCGCAGTAGTTCGCGTGTATCGCAACCATTGGGGAGGTTCTGATGATCGATAAGTTGATGTCTCGCCGCTGTCTGATCGAGGCGGCTGCCGGCGCGCTGCTGCTTTCGGGCTGCTCATCTCAGGACGAATCCTCGACAAATAAGGTAAAAAAGCAGGACAAGATTAAAAAGGCCGAGGCCTCCGACCAGTCCAAGCATCTGCGCGATAAGGACGAGCTGTACGAGGTCTATGATGACTCGGGCATTGTGACCATGTATCTGACGGTCTCTCGCGGCAACAGCTCCGAGAACACGGACCATAGCTGGGCCGAGATCAACACGTACTCGGTGTATGACTATGCCGACATGGGCGTGACGCGCTATCAGGTTATGGGCCTGCTGCAGGCGGGCGACGAAGACGGCCCGGTGGCCGGCGAGGTTGGCTATGGCGAGGAAGCGCCCAATGCCACCGTGCAGGTGCGCGGCCAGACATCGAGCTCCTACACGCAAAAGAATTACAAGGTGGAGCTCAAAAAGGGCAAGGGCACCTGGCGCCAACAGCGCGCGATTGCGCTCAACAAGCACATGGGCGAGGGTATGCGTTTTCGCAACAAGATGGCCTACGACCTTATCCGCGGGATTCCCCAGATGATGGGCCTGCGTACGCAGTTTGTGCATCTGTGGGTGTGCGACCAGACCGAAAAGTCCAACGATACCTTTGAGGACTACGGCCTGTTTACGCAGGTGGAGCAGCTCAACAAGACGGCGCTTAAGGCACATGGCCTGGATAAGAGCGGGCACCTGTACAAGGTGAACAGCTTCGATTTCCATCGCTATGAGGACACCATTAAACTTGCCGACGACCCCGACTACAACCAGGCAAACTTTGAGGGCATGCTCGAGATCAAGGGCGATTCGGACCACACCAAGCTCATCGAGATGCTCGACGCGCTCAACGATGAATCGCAAAAGATCGATGACGTGCTCGACACCTACTTTGATACCGAGAATCTGGTCTATTGGCTGGCGTTTCAGATTCTGACGGGCAACTGCGATACGCAGAACCGCAACTGCTATCTGTACAGCCCGCTCAACTCAAATACCTGGTACTTTTTAGATTGGGATAACGACGGCATGCTGCGTAAGCTTGAGCTGAGCCTGAAGGGGTTCTTGGACTATGCGAGCTGGGAGCGCGGCGTAAGCAACTACTGGGGCAACGTGCTATTCAATCGTGCACTGCGTAGCAAATCGTTCCGCAGCGAACTCGACCGCGCCGTAAAGGACCTGCGCTCGTATATGACCGAGGCGCGCCTGGCCAAGATGATTAGACATTATCGCGAGGTTACCGAATCGTTGGTCTTTGCTTCGCCCGATATCGACAATCTGCCTGTCACCAAGGACGAATACGAGCAGATTGCCGCGGCGATTCCCTCCGAGATCGAGGAGAACTATAAGAGCTTTCGCGAGAGCTATAAAAAGCCCATGCCGTTCTACATTGGCGTGCCGCAGATTGATAACGGTAAGCTGCGCATTAACTGGGATGCGTCCTACGACTTTAAGGCGCGTGACATTCGCTATACCGTGGAGCTGGCGCGCGACTATGCCATAAGCGACGTGCTTTTTAAGGCTGAGGACGTGCTGCTTCCCGAGGTGACCTGTGATGCGCCCGATGCCGGCCAGTATTTTGTGCGCGTGCGCGCCACCAACTCAGACGGCTATGCCCAAGATGCGTTTGACTACTATGTGACCGACGACGGCAAACACTACGGCATGAAGTGTTTTTACGTGCAAGACGGCGGTAAGGTCGTGGAGGACACGTATGAGGAGGGCTAGCGCGCTGCTTGAGCGCTTGGCGGCCCCGCCCGCACGCGCCACGCAGGAGCGTTACCGCCACGAGCTCAAATATCTCATTAACGAGGGCGAGCACGCCGCGCTTGCCTGCCGCATGGCGCCGGTTTTTAAACTGGATAAGCATGCGCGGGCGGGTGGTTACACCATTCGCAGCCTGTACTTTGACGACTACTGCAACTCGGCCTACGAGGAAAAAGACGCCGGTATTCTCATGCGCAAAAAGTATCGCGTGCGCATCTATAACGGCGGCGACAAGGTGATTAAGCTCGAGCGCAAAAAGAAGTACGGCAGCTGGATCTACAAGGAGGACGCGCCGCTCACGCGTGGCGAGTTTGAGCAGATTCTGGCCGGTGACTACAACTTTTTGCTGAGGAGCCCCTATCCGCTCTGTCGCGAGTTCTACATCGAGTGCATCTGCAATATGATGCGCCCGCGGACCATCGTGGACTACGAGCGCGAGCCGTGGGTGATGGACGAGGGCACCGTGCGCATTACCTTTGATAGCAACGTGCGTGCGGCGGTGGGGAGCTTTGACATCTTTGACGCGACGTTGCCCGCGTTGCCCGTACTGGAGCCCGGCAAGCTGGTGATGGAGGTCAAGTTTACCGAGTTTTGCCCGCAGCTGGTGCGCGATATGGTGCCGCCAGGTGCGGCCGAACTCACGGCGGTCTCTAAGTACTGCCTGTGTTATGACAAGACCGCCTACCTGCGCGGTTTTAACTACTGGGAATCGGATTTTGGGAACCGAGGGGATATTTAGACCATGAGCACCAGGGACTTTTTTAAGAACTCCGTCTTGGAGGCGTTTGGTCAGGTCGACCCTGCCAAGATTGGCCTGTCGCTGCTCGTGGCGCTCGCCATGGGCATCCTGATCTATTACGTGTACAAGCGTTTTTTTACCGGCGTTGTGTATTCTCGCAGTTTTGCCGTGACGCTCGTGGGCATGTGCGTGCTCACCTGCATGGTCACGCTCGCGATCTCGACAAACGTGGTCATCTCGCTCGGTATGGTCGGTGCTCTGTCTATCGTCCGCTACCGTACGGCGGTCAAGGACCCGCTCGACCTGCTGTATCTGTTTTGGGCCATTACCACAGGCATTACTGCAGGCGCCGGTATGTATGCGCTCGTAGGACTCACGGCAGTGGTGATCGTGGTGATGATCGCCGGCTTTGCGAGCCACCAGGACAAGGCGCGCGTGTACATGATGGTCATCCACTACACAGGCCAGACCACCGGCGATGATATCGTGCGTGCATTTGGGCGCACCAAGTTCACCGTCAAGTCCAAGACCATGCGCGGCGACAAGGTCGAGATGGCCGTCGAGGTGTTCTCGGACGGCGTGGATATGCCCTACGCCGACGCCATCCGCGCGCTCGATGGCGTTGAGGACCTGACGCTCATCCAGTACAACGGCGAATATCACGGGTGATTTTGTTCCGGCGTTCTAATGAACGCCGGACCGCTCGACGCTGCTTGCGCTGACGTTTTCTCGACCTGGGTGGGCTAGTCTTGGTTTGGTTTTATGTAAGGGATGGTGTCGCGTGGACGTGCAACAGCTAGAAGAGTCCTGGGCTGCAAGGGCCGGCGCGCGTGAGGCGCGTCTAGTTTCGGCCTCGCATGTGCCGGCGGCGCTGTCGATGCTGGGGATTGTGCAGTCCGGTGATCGCCTGGTGGCCCTTGCGGATGACCTTGCCGATGCGTTTGCCTGCGGCTTTGATGGCTGCGATGTTGCGCTGGTGGGGGAGCCTGCGGCTGCGACGTTTGCTGCCGCGTCCGAGGGCTTTGATGCTTCGTTTGATGCTGACGGGTCGCATCTGTGGTGGTTCGTCAATTCCATCGGCGGGTTTGGCCTGCGTGTGCCTGATCTTCGTGCCCTGGGCCGCGCGGCTCGCGAGGCGCATGCGCTGCTTGTGGTGGATAACACCGTGGCAGGTGTTTTTGGATGCGATCCGTTGCGCTTGGGTGCCGCGCTGTCGCTCGAGGCACTCGACCGTGTGTGCGCCGGCGAAGCTCCTCGCAAGCTCGTCGCCGTCTCGGTGGCGCGCTCGCAGCTCAAGCGCCATCGCGTGGATGCCGCCGCAGAGTGTGCGCACGCGTTGCTTGCGACCTGCAGCGCGCCTGCTTTTGACCTGTCTGTTGAGGAGGCCGATGTGCTGGAGCGCGGGCTGGACTCGCTCGATACCCGCATGCAGGCGCATTTCGACCGCGCCCGTGCGCTGGCCGAGTATCTGGCTGCCAACGAGATGGTGCGCAACGTGCGCTATCCCGGGCTGACCTTGCATCCCGACCATGCCATCGCGACCGGCATCCTGGAGCACGGTTTTGGCCCGGCAGTAGAGTTTGACCTGATGGACTGCATCGCGGGTGAATTTTTCAGCATACTGCCGGACGAATTCCGCACATCACCCGCCGGCGGCTCAACAACGCGCCTTTCGGCCCCGCGCGGTAAGCAGGGGAGCGCCATCCGCCTCTTCGCCGGCACAGACGACCCTCTGCAGGTGACTGCCACTCTCGATAACGCCCTTCGCAAGTAGCTAATCGGGGTCTGTGTCACGAAAACGGCCTATTTACTACGTTTAAGCAATAGGGGTCGACCACACCCGCCTATTTTGAAGATTACCAAGCTGTTTACCAGCGGTTTTAATTTCATAATGTCCGGTATGGTCGTGGGTATTCAACTAAACGTAGTAGATGGGCCCGTTTTGTGGCGCGATCCTCAACCCGAGGGCGCTGTGGGCTAAAAACCGCCCAAAAGGACTACTCCGCGTTGATGTTGGCGATGAGGGCGTCGGCCTTGGCAGCGATGACTTTGTTGATATCGGCCTGCAGCTCCTCGTAGACTGCTATGGCTCGCTCGCCGGCCGGCGTGAGCGTGGATCCGCGGGCGCCGTCGCGCTCGATGAGCTTGCAGCCTAGCTGGCCTTCCGCTTCGTTTACAATACGCCACGCTTTCGAATAGGCCATGCCCATGCTCTTGGCGGCTCGGTTGAGCGAGTGCTCCCGGGCAATACCCTGCAGCAGCAAGACGCAGCCATGGCCGAACACGCCCGGCAAATCCTTGTCGCACGCTTGAATGACCAACTTTGCCGTCGTCTTGTACTTCATACGCTCCACGTCTCCCCGCTAAAGTATTTGCTGGGCAAACGCAAAGCCTGCGTCAAACCCTCGTGTGCTCTTTCTAAACCATGCATTGTAGCAGTCAAAGTGCGTTAAGATACTTCCCCAGTATTGGGCGCCCAAGGTTGGGCTGGGTCCTACGAGGCCTGCAGCCGACCGGTCGCATGGAAAAAGGAGAAACATGGC
>CABUVF010000035.1 GCA_902494945.1 uncultured Collinsella sp. | reverse complement strand
TACGACAGAACGCCGGCGTCACCACGATGTCGTCGGCTAACACATCGAGCAGCTCTTCCTCGGTATAGGGACGCCACTCGCCGCGCTCATAGCAGCCCACCAGACGCGAGCCCTCGATGAGCGCACACGGGTAGACCTTGACCTCGTCGGGCATAAAGGCTCCCTCGGTCATAAAGCGCTCGTAGTCGCGTTTGTCCCCCTCCGGCGTGGCGCCCAGCAAGTTAAGCATAAAATGCGCATGGATCTTAAAGCCAAACAGGCGCGCAAGCGAAAACGCTCGCTCGATCTGCGCCACCGAAATACGACGCTCGTTGATATCGAGCAGATGCTGGTCGAGACTCTGGATACCCATCTGAATCTTGGTGCAACCCAGGCGGCGGATGAGCGTGAGGGCCTGCGGTGTTACAGCATCGGGGCGCGTCTCGATAACGAGACCCACCACGCGATGCTTCGCCGTCTCGTTGATGCGCTGCTGACGCTCAAGTTCCTCCATCGTTGCCGCCTGCCACTCGGCAACCTCGCCCCACGGCGTGCCAGGGCCGTACAGACGACGCACCGCGCGGTTGTAGCCGCCCACGCTAGCATCCACACGCCCCTGCTCGTCGGCAACGCCGGCAGCGAGCTCGGCCTCGTCGGTCGCAATACCGGCAGCCCGATAGCGCTCGCGGCGCTCCGCTACCACCGGCGGCAGGGCATCGGCAGGCGCATCGTCGAGCAGGCGCCCCGCCTCGGCACGGCTGATACCCGGACGCGCCAACATGGGATTGGCCGCCACGCCGGCCACGGCATCGTCATTGAGCGCGCGGAAGAGCTCCGACATAAACCATGTCTGATAGCCTTCCGGATAGTCGCTCCAGGTACCGCCAAGCACAATGAGCTCGATCTTATCGGTCGCATGCCCCATTTGCGAAAGCGCCGTCAAACGGGCGCTCACCTGCAGATACGGATCGAAGCAATTTTGCTCCGCACGGGCGCACGCCGGCTCGGCGTGCAGGTAGCTTTTGGGCATGCGCAGATCGTTGGGGCAAAACAGGCAATCGCCCGAGCATGGCCAGGGCTTGGTGATGACGGTAATGGTCGCCACGCCCGAGGCCGTTCGGCGCGGCTTCATACGCAGCACCTGCAGCAGTTGGCGTTCCAGATCGGCATCGACATTCCATCCAGCCCAACGAGCCGGCTCCTCGCGCTTCACCCGCTGGTAAAACGGCAGCAGGCGGCGCTTGGCCAAATCGCGTTTGTCGGCGCCCTCACGGCGCGCCTCGGCATGTATCAGCTTGACGAGTGCCTTGTCGTCCACGGTCTCGCCGCGACGCAGAGCCTCGAGTATGTTCAAAATAATCTGTTCCATGCCCCCATTGTAAAGGCAAAGGCGCCGGAGCCCGTCACGGCTCCGGCGCCTACATCAAACAGCGCGTATAAGCATCTATGTTTGCGGACTTAGCCCGCCGTCGTCATTCCGGATTGAACGACATGTCGCCCGAACCAACCGCAAAGCGATACGTGGCGGACTTATCGCCATTATCGAACTCGAGGCTCGAAATCGCCTCATCGTCGTAGCTATCCGGAAGGAAATCGCTCTCGAAGTCACCGCTACCCAGAGTAAGGCTCGCCGTAAAGCCCGTAGAGTTCGGAACCGTTACCTCCACATCGCCCGAGTCCACGCTTACGTTCATCGACTTCGCGGGGGCCTGGTAGAGCTCGAACGTCACATCACCCGAACCGACCTCAGCACTGAGCGCATCAGTCACGCTGCCTGTAAACTCTACATCTCCCGCACCCAGGAAAAGGTCAAAACCATCACAGATGACACCGGCAATCTGCAAATCACCCGAGCCCACGTGCGCGTTGATCCCCTTCAGATGTTCGGCAACACGGCGCGGCAGCTCAACCGTAACCGAGCGATCGATTGCCTTACCGTCATCACTTCCAAACTGGGAAACCTTGAGCGTCGAGTCCTCGACGGATGCGATGTTTTGCGCCGCGGCCTTGGAGGCATCCATACCCTTGGCAACGCGCCCCCGCTCGATAACGCGAGCCTTGTTGCCATCAACAACCCTGACGTCCACCGAAGCCGCATTGATATCGAAATCGAGGTAGCGGAACTCATCGGCATCAAAAGTCGTGCTCGAAAGCTGCTGAGGCCGAGCGGAATAGTTACCGCTATCCAAGAGATCATCGTCGTCAAACATGTCGTCAAAATCAGACAAATTGCCAGATAGAATACCGGTCGTACGCACCATATCGGAATGAGCCAATAGCCGCGAAATGCCAAAGACAAGCCCAATGATGAGTACAAACGCCCCAATACCAACGCCCAAGCGTACCTTGGATTCATGCGAAAGCTTCATCATTCATCACCCTCTTTGGCAATCGGCTCAGCGGTGGTCGCGGTAGCCACGTCAGCATCAACCGAAGCGGAAACATTCTGAGCCCTAGTTGTCACCGGCGCCGGACCAACCTGGATATTCCCACGCGCCCAATCGCCATCGAGCGCACGCGCCACCCAGTGATAAATGGGAATCGTAAAGAAGATCAGCGCGGCCAAGGGGCCGGCACCAAACGGGAACATCAGCAAAAAGAACAGCAGCCAACACACGGCCCAATACGGGAACGACTGGAACGGGCCCTTCACCGGAGTCGAGCCAACTGCGCCGCCACTCGTCGCCTGCGCCGTAGCAGCATTGGCGGCCTGCGCACTCCAGCTTGCCGCTTGTGCCGCCTTGGCCGCAGCATCACTCGCCTGTGTTGCCGCCTCGGTGGCACGTGCCGCCGCCTCATGGGTGCGTGCGCGCTCTGCCGCCTCGGCCTCGCGCTGGCGGGCGCGGTCCTCGTTCTCAAACTCGATATCGTCCTCGATCTCATCGCTCGGATTGAGCAGCTCGTCCAGGCTCACGCCATAGAGCTTGGCGAGCGAGATCAGGTTCTCGGTATCGGGCGAGCTCTCCGCGCGCTCCCATTTGCTGACCGCTTGGCGCGACAGTCCCAGCTTTCGTGCCAGCCCTTCTTGACTAAAGCCTTTGCTGCGGCGAAGGTCGGCGAGCCGCTGCGCAGTTTCTACATTCATGGTTCCTCCTATGTGATGCCAGCCGTGCCGCCGGACCGTTTTTGTTCTTAAGGCGCCTTGCACAGTTAAAAATCTATCCGCCACCGCCAAAAGCACGCCACCTATTCTAGTGAGATTTTTGACAACCGGCGGTTGCGAGTGCATATGAGCTGCGGAAATGTGTCCAAACAAAGCAATGACCCGTAGCTTGGTTGTCCCCGTTGCGGCGTTAACGGTAGTATGGTCGTACTGTTTATTCCGCACCGCCAACGGAGGGAGTTCCGCGCCGTGAACCGCGATTTCGCCTCATCGCTCATCCAGCTCAACAACACGTTCTATCGCGAGCACTCCGCCTCCTTCTCCGATACGCGCCAGGCCCCGTGGCCCGGCTGGGTGCGCACCATGGACATCGCGCTCGAACAGCTCGATGTCGCCACGATTGAGCATCCCGTCCGCGTCTTCGATCTTGCCTGCGGCAATATGCGATTCGAGAACTTTGCCGCCGGCGGCGCACTTGCCGCCAAGGGCGTCGACGGCGCAAACCCCTCGGCAGATGCCAGCTGCCCGTTTGAGTTCTACGGCGTCGACTCGTGCCAAGACCTGGCCATCGATGCACATGGCCACGCGCTGCGCATTCCCAACCTGCACTTCCAGGAACTCGATGTGCTCGATGCCCTCATGAAGCTCAACCCCGCCGAGACACCCGATGTGCTTTTCGACGCCCCGCTCGCCGAAATATCGGTCTGTTTTGGCTTTATGCACCACGTGCCGTCATGCGAGTACCGCGTACGCGTGCTCGACGCCCTGGTGCGTCAGACACGCCCGGGCGGCATCATCGCCATCAGCTTTTGGGAGTTTATGAACGACGAGCGCATGGCGCGCAAGGCCGTTCGAGCCGAAGCCCGCGCCGAGCTCACCCCACCGTTTGAGGGTTACGATTCCGCACAGTTTGAAGCCGGCGACCACCTCATTGGCTGGCAAAACGACCGCCACGCCTACCGCTATTGCCATCACTTTGACGATCAGCAGATCACCGATCTGGTGCGTGGCGTCCGTACGTTCTACAAGAGCGGCGAGGTCCCCGTGCGCGAGCTTGAGCGCTTCCATGCCGACGGTCGCAGCGGCGATCTCAACCGCTATGTGATTCTCAAGCGCCTGTAGGCATCGACAACTCGCCGCCGAGCCGCATCGCATCTTTTGGGCAAGCTATGCCCGCCCTTTTCAACCCATTGACGGAACGCGTAGCTATGCGTTCCATACTTATGACCAAGGAGCCTCATGGGAGCCGTCCACGTTCGCACGCCTAAGAACTTTGTGCTCGAGGAGCGCCTGGAGCGCTACGCCGATGCGATTGAGACGAACCCCGAGGCCTATGCCGGAGATTGGCGCGAGGCTTGCGCGCCAGTTGGCAGCAAGCCCTTCGAACACCTTCACCTGGATCTTGGCTGTGGCAAGGGAACGTACCTTGTAGAGCGCGCGGCCCACGAGCCAAACACCCTCTTTATCGGTATGGACCAGGAGCCCATCTGCATCGCCTATGCCGCACAGAAAATCTGCGAGCAGGAGCTGTCCAACGCACTCGTCCTGCCCCGAGGCGCCGCATCGCTGCCGCAGCTGTTTGCCGCAGGCGAGCTCGATGCCATTACCATTAACTTTCCCACGCCGCAGCCCAAGGCCAAGTACGCCAAAAAACGACTCGTCCATGTCGACCATCTGATGCTCTACCGCCCGCTCTTTTCAGCCGGCGCCACCGTCACACTGCGAACCGACAGTAAGCCATTGCGCGACTACGCCCTGGGGCAGTTTGCCGCGGCCGGCTACGACACGCTTTGGGTAAGCGACGACGTCCGCCGCGACCATCCCGAGCATCCCGAGACCGAGTACGAATGCCGCACGCGCGAGATGGGTGCCGTCGTCTATGGCATTTGCGCCACACCCGGCGCGCAGCCCAGCAATGAACAGCTCGCGGCGGGCCGCGCGCAGGAGCAAAGCCTTGCCTGCTACCTGCCCGAAAACCTCGATGAGCTCACCTATGTACCTCTGGGCATGGAAGAGGCCGTCGAGAACTTTAGAAACCGCGCCCGCAAAGGCAAGAAGCGCCTGCCGCAAGAGTCCTAGGGGCTTCTGATGGTCGCGGCGTCGGCAAACAAGCGCAAATTGGCGCCAGCGAACGGCCCTCAAACCTAAGTGAGTAGACTTTTTTGCAATAGCCAGGCACAGCCCGCATAGCGAAACATAAAACCGCAGGTAGAACCCTTGCGCAAAAGTCATGTGCTCGCAATATCGCAAAAAGTCTACTCACTTGGCTAGCGACTACACTAAACGGCTGGGCAGAACGCCCATTTCCTGCATTTTCTTTCGCGCTGGCACCCCGCGCCGCCGCTACGCCATAATAGTTGGCGGACAATCGCGAGAGAAAGCAAACACATGGCACAGACCACGACAGATATCGCCGCCAGCACCGTCTCCGGCGCCGGAGCCGCCAGTTCATTCTCGGGCGGCACGGGAACCGAAGCCGAATTCGGCTCACTCGGTGCGCTCTCCCCCACCTGGTGGGAGCCCGAGGACGGCAGCGAGCCCGAACCGTGGCTCACGCCCGACCAGGCCTTCGAGCGCTTCTTTGAATGGACGAGCGATCGCGGTATTGAGCTGTGGGACCACCAGGAAGAGGCCCTCATGGATCTAGCCGCCGGCGATCACGTCATTCTGGGCACGCCGACCGGATCGGGCAAGTCGCTTGTCGCGCTGGGCATGCTCTTTATGGGCATGGCACAGGGCAAACGCTGCTATTACACGGCCCCCATCAAGGCTCTGGTCAGCGAGAAGTTTTTCGACCTTGTGCAGGTGCTCGGCCGCGATAACGTCGGTATGATCACCGGCGACACGCATATCAACACCAAGGCGCCCGTCATCTGCTGTACGGCAGAAATCCTCGCCAACGACGCACTACGCGAGGGCGAAGATGCCGATGTTGGCTGCGTCGCCATGGACGAGTTCCACTACTTTGCCGACCCCGATCGCGGTTGGGCCTGGCAGGTGCCGCTGCTCACCCTGCCTCACACGCAATTCATGCTCATGAGCGCCACGCTCGGCGATGTCACTGCCATCGCCGCCTCACTCGAGGAGCACACCGGCGCTGCTTGCGACTTGGTCGTCGACGCCCCGCGTCCTGTTCCGCTGAGCTACGACTATGTGACAACCTCCCTCGAGGGCACGGTCGAGCTCGCCATGCGCCGAGGCGAGGCCCCGCTCTATATCGTGCACTTTAGCCAGGATGCTGCCCTTGCGACGGCACAGTCGCTCGCCAATTTTGGCATCGCCAGCAAGGAGCAGCGCGAGGCCATCAAAGAAGCGGCAAAGGGAACGAGCTTTTCCACGGCCTTTGGTAAGATTCTCAAACGCCTGCTTGGATGCGGCGTCGGCGTGCACCATGCTGGCATGTTGCCGCGCTATCGCCTGCTGGTC
The DNA here is from genome assembly GCA_902494945.1 of uncultured Collinsella sp. Lineage (GTDB taxonomy): Bacteria > Actinomycetota > Coriobacteriia > Coriobacteriales > Coriobacteriaceae > Collinsella. The sequence goes on along the minus strand of CABUVF010000035.1, from coordinate 8,776 downwards.
GAGCGCTTGGCGCAGCAGGGTCTGTTGCCCGTCATCTGCGGCACCGATACGCTCGGCGTCGGCATCAACGTACCCATCCACACCGTGGTGCTCACCGCGCTCACCAAGTTCGATGGCTACAAGATGCGTCGCCTACGCGCCCGCGAGTTCCACCAGATTGCCGGCCGCGCCGGCCGCTCGGGCTTCGATACCGAGGGCATGGTGATTGCCGAAGCACCCGAGCACGAGATCGAGAATGCCAAGCTTATGGCCAAGGCGGGCGACGACCCCAAAAAGCTCCGTAAGATTAAAAAGAAAAAGGCCCCCGAGGGCTTTGTCTCCTGGAACAAGCAAACCTTTGAACGCCTGATCGAGACGCAGCCCGAGACGCTCAAGCCGCGCCTGCGCATCACGCACTCTATGGTAATTAGCGTGGTCGAGCAGGGCGGTAACGCCCGCGCCCGCGTGCACGACCTTATCGAGACAAGCCTGCAGACCCCCGAGGAAAAGGCCAAGCTTGAGGTTCGCGCCGACGAAATCTTCGCCACGCTTATCGATTCCGGCGTCGTCGTGCGCACCGAAGTGCCGCCCGCGCCGGATGCCCCGGCCGACGCCGCACCGGACATCGACTATGCGCTGACGGTCGATCTGCCCGAGGACTTCGCACTCGACCAGCCGCTCTCGCCGTTTTTGCTTGCCGCGCTGGAGTTGCTCGATCCCGAGAGCGAGACCTATACCATGGATCTAATCTCAATGGTCGAGGCAACGCTCGAGGATCCCAAGCAGGTGCTGCGCGCACAGGAGCGCGCCGCACGCGATCGCGCTATGGCCGAGATGAAGGCCGACGGCATTGAGTATGAGGAGCGCTTGGAGCGCATTCAAGACGTCACGTACGAAAAGCCGCTCGAGGATTTGCTCGACGCCGCCTTTGACAAGTACTGCCAGGAAGTACCCTGGGCAAACGACTACCAGCTCTCTCCCAAGAGCGTCCTGCGCGATATGCTGGAAAGCGCAAGCGATTTTAAGGGCTACATTCAAAAGCTGGGCATTGCCCGCTCCGAAGGCATTTTGCTGCGCTACCTGGCAGAGGCTTACCGTTCGCTCGATCGCACCGTGCCCATCGAGAAGCGCGACGAGCGTCTGCGCGACATTATCTCGTGGCTGGGCTTTGTGGTGCGCTCGGTGGACTCGAGCCTAGTGGACGAGTGGGAGAACGCCGGCAACCCGGCCGCACTCGACGCCGCGCCGCCGCAGGGCATCGACGAGGTCGTGGCGGACCGCCGTGGCTGCACGCTGCTGGTGCGCAACGCACTCTTCCGCCGCGTGACCCTTGCCGCCCGCGGGCACGCGCGCGACCTAGGTGAGCTCGACGACGACTGGGGCATGAGCGAGATCCGCTGGCAAAAAGCACTCGACGCTTACCACGAGCAGCACGAGGAGATTCTCACCGACGGCGACGCGCGCTCCTCTGCTATGTTCTCGATCGACGAGTCCGACGAGAAGGCGCTCCACGTGTGGCACGTGCACCAGATTTTTGCCGACGAGGACGGCGACCACGACTTTGGCATCATGGGCGATGTCGATCTGGACGCCACGCAAGACGGTGGCGAGGTCATCTTCAAAAACTACCGCGTCGGCTTTATCGAGGACCTGCTCGAAGACTAGCCGGGCGCAATGGGACGAAACGAAGCGGGGCCGCTGGCAACATCGCCAGCAGCCCCGCTTTTGCACTATCCGCTATGACCTACTCGGCATCCTCGACCTCATACGAATCCGCCTCGGCGGGCTCATCGCTTGTCTCTGGTGCGGCCTCGCGCGCTTCGTCAAATGCCGCCTTCATGGTCTTGTTGCCCCACGTGAGCTTGCGAATGGTAAGTTCATCGGCCTTGTTGTGGGCCAAGCGCAGGTTCTCGGTGCTGCGGCGCAGGTCATCCTTGGTCTTCTCGAGCTGCTTAATGGCGGCATCGATCTCCTTGATCGCCGATTCGAATTGCTTACTCGCCAGGTTGTAGTTGCGCGAGAAGCCGTCCTTGAACTTCTCCATCTTGGCTTCGAAGTTCGTAACGTCGATATTCTGCTGTTTGTACTCCGCCAGCTCCTGCTTGTAGCGAAGTGAGCCCATGGCAGCGTTGCGCAGTAGCGTAATCATGGGAATAAAAAACTGCGGTCGGATCACGTACATCTTCTCGTAGCGATAGCTCACGTCCACGATGCCGGCGTTATAGAGCTCGCTCTCGGGCTCGAGCAACGTGCAGAGCACCGCATATTCGCAGCCTTTCTGGCGACGATCGTGATCGAGTTTCTTAAAGAAGTCCTCGTTTTTATGCTTGGTCGCGGTCTCATCGTTCTCGTTTTTCATCTCGAACATAATCGAGATGATCTCGTTGCCGCTCGCATCGCACTCACGGAAAATGAAGTCGCCCTTGGTGCCCTCGGACGCATCGTTATCTTTCTCGAAGTACGCGTTGGGAAACGCCGTCATGCGCAGGCGATTGAACTCGGTCTCGCAGTGCTGTTCGAGCGATTCGCCCACCATCTTGGTAGACAGACGAACCTTCATGTCCTTAAGGCGCTCGATCTCTTCATCCTTATAACGAATCAGGTCATCGCTCGCGCGCTTGGCCTGCGCAAGCTCGAGCTCGTGTGCTGCCTTGGCCTGCTCCTCGCGAGAATCGCGCACCGCCAGCTCGCTCGTCAGCTTGGCACGGGCCTCGTCACGCTCACGCTCCGCCGCGGCGACCGCCTCCGATAGGTTCATCTTGGCCGTCAGTTCCTGTTCGCGCAGCTGAGCACGCAGACCCTCGGCCTCCTGCTCGGACTGAGCCTTTGCGACGGAAAACTTCTCCTGAACCTTCGCGCGATAGTCAGCAAGCGTACGTTCGGCCTCGCTGCGAGCGGCCTCGAGCTCACGCTGCGACTCGGCCGCAGCAGCAGCAAGCGCCATCTCCTGGGCCTTGTCCGCCGCGGCGAGCCTGGCTTGCAGCTCGGCAATCTGGGCATCACGTGCGGACAGGTCGTTTTGAGCAGCATTGCGTGCCGCTGCCTCGGCAAGCCTGGCTTCATCATCTTTGCGCCCCAACTGCGCACGCAGGTTGTCGATCTCGCGCTGCAGTTCGGCATTCTCCTTTTGAGCATCGGCGCGGGCCTCAACCGCCGCGCGCTGGCTTGCGCTCTCGCGCTCTGCGGCAGCGCCCTCGAGCTTGGCGCGTAGCTCGGCAAGCTCGGCATCGCGCTTGGCGACTTCTTGCGCCAGCTGTTGAGCCGCAGCGTTCTTCTGCTCTACGAGCTCAGCGTCGCGCTGAGACTCCGCCTCCTGCAGGGCAGACGCCGAACGCGAACGCTCAAGCTCCAGCGCCTGCTCGCCCTCGCGCTGGACCGCCTTCACACGCTCATCAAGATCGCGCGAGAACTCGGCATCGCGCACCTGTTTGACGATATCTGCATAGCCGGACGCATCGACCTTAAACACTTCGCCGCAATGCGGGCACTTGATCTCGTTCATGGCAGCTCCTCGATGGACGCAATTTTAAACCGTCTACACTCTACCGCGCCGCGCGGACAAAAAAGGCGCCGCTGTCATAATGGCAACGGCGCCAGAACCGCCACAAAGGTGACTGTCCCCTTTGTGGTGGCTTGGATCCTTACAGGTCGCGGTAGTCGATCAGGCGAAGATTGGGTTGAGACTCAAGCCAAGCGCAAAGCTCGGGGTCGATGAGTGCATCAACTTCCTTGGCACGATCGGTCGTAAGCGAGCTGCTCTCGAGGATAAAACGATCGAGATAGCCCGGATGGCACACAAAGACGACCGTCTCGCCGTCCTCCATCTCTCGAACCGCCTGCATAATCGAGTCCTTGGGTTCGTAGCCCGGCTCCATCGAGTGCATCACCATCCGCAGGTCGGTATCTCCGCAATGCACCACCGCCGTGGGGTCGAAGCTCGCCTTTTGCTCCTTAAGGCCCAGCTCTTGGGCAACCGTCGAGATCGCGCGGTTAAGGTTTTTGCTCATGACGGCATGGGCCTCAAAATAATCGGGTTCGCGGCCCACGATCTCGACAAAGCGGTCATGCTGCGCGCGAATCTCGATGCAGGCCTCGTCGAAGTCTATCAACTCCTCGCCGCGCTTAAAGTGCTCGCGGAAGGTACGGCTGCTATGGAACTCACCGTTCTCGTTGAGCATGCTCGGAATGAGCGCCGGGTCGGCACACGGCTTGCCCAGGCATACGTTGGTATGCTGGCCCACCGCAATGCCGGCATCCGCCACGAGCGACCAGCCGCGCTCAGCTTCGGGCATATTGGGCATCAGGCCCGCCGAGCGCACCAGGCCCTCATTGATACTGCGGGCAATCCCCAAGTCAACGGCATACGAATAACCAATATCATCGGCACGAATGAGCAATTGCTTCATATTGACCCCCATCTATGGAAAGGGGCACTTGAAGTGCAACCAAGTGCCCCAGGCAATTATCTTACCGAACAGACGCTTTAGGCCTTGGCGGCGGCAGCGTCCTCATCGAGCTGCTCTTTGGTGAAACCAAAGAGGTAAGCGATGGCGGCTGCGGAAACAAATGCAGCGCCCGATGCAACGCATCCCCAAACGAGATTAGCAGTTCCGCCGGCAACAAATCCAGTAACGCCCAGAATATTAGTCGCACCCAAAACATACGTGGTCACATTAGTGAGAGCCGCGATCAGGCCGCCGATAGCGCCGCCCGCAACCATGGCGCCCAAGCAGCGGGTGTACTTAAAGCCACAGCCATACAGCGCGGGCTCCGTCACGCCACCGACAATGCCGGAGAGCGAGAAACCGAGCATAGCGCCCTTTTCGTCGGTCTCCTTAAGGCGCAGGAAGGCGCCGAAGGCCATGCCCCACGTGGCGAACTGGGCGATACCGCCTGCGACCATAACGCAGGAGTCGGAACCCAAGGTGAGCAGCTGCACAATACCAAGGGTAAGCAAAACCTGATGCATACCGGTCATAACCAGGAACTCCCAAAGCGCGGCAATGGCGACGAGGGAGAGGATCGTGACGATGCCGCCAGCGTTACCGAGGCCGAACATAAAGTTGCCGACCAGGTTGCCCAGAATGGAGCCAATCGGAGCCAGAGCGCACAGGGAAACGGGGATCATCACAGCCAGGGTGCACACGGGCACAAACACCGTGGAGAGCATGTCGGGGATGATCTTTTTCATGAACTTCTCGACGACCATCAGCACCGGCATAGATAGGACCATGGGAAGCACGGTCGCAGAGTAGTTGTTCAGCTGAGCCGGGAGCACGCCATAAACCATTGTGGTCGTAGCTCCCGAATCCGCCGCAGCGTTGACCAGTGTCATGAACTCGGGGGCAATGAGCACGCCGCCGAGCATCATGCCGAGCGGCTGGCTGCAGCCGAGCTGCTTTGCGGCAGCCCAACCCAGATAAACAGGAAGGAAATAATAGCCAGCGTTGTAAATCCAGTTGTAGAAGAAGTTGTAGATGTCGGAATCAGCAGACCAGATACCGAGCATGCCGTCGCCGCAAAGCACGGCAATGGTACGGAACATGGCGGCGCCCATGATGATGGGGATCGTCATGCACATTGTTTTGGACAGGTAGTTAAGGGCCTTCTTGCCCGCAGTCTTGACCGTCAGCGGCTCCTTGGTGTTGCCATCGAGGTTCTCGTCAATGGAGCCTTCACCCTTAACGCCCAGCGCAATGGCAGCGTCGTAGACCTTCGGCACGTTCTGGCCAATGATGACCTGATACTGGCCGCCGGACCATTGTGCGCCCAGCACGCCCTTGATCTGCTTAACTTCATCATCATTGGGAATGGACTGATCCTTAAGGTTCAGACGCAGGCGGGTCATGCAGTGCGTCGCGTTTGTCACATTGGAGGCGCCGCCGACGGCAGCGAGCACGTCCTCGGCAATCTTCTTGTTATCGACAGCCATGTCGAATCCCTTCTCTTCCAACTAAAGGCCGTGGGACTTCACGGCACCAAGACGCACGATTCCGCTCGCGCCTGCGCAGCGCGCGATATCAGTTGGCAAGAGATTGATTTGCATGTGATTCCCGGGTGGATCGACATGAAAAAAGCCCCGCGCACAACCGACAGAGACCCAATTATGGCCTCGGCAGAATCGGTAGTGCCTCTCGGAGCTGCGCCGTGAGTAACACCCAACACACGACGAGTATATGCGGCAGATGCGTTCGTTGCGGCTCAGATTACCGACGAACGGTAACAAACGACCCGCGAACGGTCGCCATGACGGAAAGGAAATACCAGAGAACCTATTTATCCGAGTGGACGGAAGCCACGCGATTCACATGCATGATCAGATAGACGAGCTCCTCTTGGGCCAATGGCTCGCCAAAGGTCTCTTGAATCAGATCGTCGACACGATGAGCGCAACGCGATGCCGCCGGATACTGCTCCACGAGCACGTCGTAAAGACCGGAGTTCTCGGTATCGATCGGCTCTTTCTTTGCCACGCGGTCGAGCAGATAGCGCACATGAGTGGCAAAGCGGGCAAAGGCGAACGACGAGCGATCGACCGTCACACCCAACTCTTCTTGAATAATCGCGACCGTCATATCGAGCAAATGCTCTTCATGCTGTTCAGCCAGCACGCGCCGCTCGCTCGGCTTAACCGATGCGTTGACAATCGACATGGCAATGCCCGCGGCCTCGCTTCGGGGCATACGCACACGAAAGCTTTTCTGAATGCCGCGAACGGCCAGCTCGCCCAAGCGGTATTCGATGGGATGCAGCTGCTCCAGATCGCGCTCGAGCGGCAACGACACCACCATGTGTTCGCGGGCGCGCTTAATGGCAAACTGAATATGGTCTGCCAATGTAATGGGAAGGTTAGGACTCAATTCGTACGAAAGCTGTCCGGTCGCGATATCGGCCAGCTGAGCAGAAAACTCCAGCACCTCGGGATCGACCTCATCGATAAACGCCAGGTACTTTGAATCAATGCCGTAAAAGGTACGCGTGATGACATCCAGGTCGACCTCATGCGGCATATCGCCAAAGCCGATACCGCGACCCAGCGCGATAAGCTGACGCCCCGCGCCGTCTTCGCAGATGGCAGCGTTATGGTTAATGCGCTGGATAGCCCTCATGGATTCATCGCTCCTACTAAAACGCGCCGTGCAGACCATCCGCGCGGCGCGTTCATTCTACCTGCACTTACAGCTAGAGTCCAAAGAAACCCAGGATCTGGTCGCGGCTAACGGGCTTGTAGTTGTTGGCATCGAGGCCAACGTCGTAGCGAAGGACTGGGCGCTCGCGATCGCGATTGCGCGCGTTGGTGCGGTCTCCCCTGCTGTGAATGTGCCCGTGCAGCATGATGGCGCCGCGCGCCTTGCCATTCCAGCTGAGCATGGGGTAATGGCTCATCACCAGACGATGGCCCTTCGCGTAACCGGGAGCGATCTCCAGATAATCGCGCACCTCATCCCAAATGTGCGGCGCGTCCGGATCTTCCCAATCGCCGTCATGGTTACCACGGATGAGCGTTATGTTCTGGCAGTCGATGCGCTCGCGCAGGCGAACCGCTTCCGCCAGGGGCAATCGATACGTAAAGTCTCCCAGGACATAAAGGCGGTCGTCCACAGCCACGCACTCGTTGATGGCATCGATGACACGGCGGTTCATCTCCTCGACCGAGCCAAACGGTCGATCCATGTCGTGCAGGATATTCGTATCGCCCAGGTGCAGGTCGGCGGTAAACCACATCATCGTCTATGTTCTCATTTCGCAACGCGTATAAGACCTGTCTAGTATACAGACGCAGCGATGAGACAGTCACCCAAAGAGCCCGCCGAACAGACCTCGGCGACGCTTGTCCTGCTTTTTCGAAGCGTCATCCCGCGCCTTCTTGCCCTGCCGCTTCTTACGGTCCTGCTCCAACTCATCGTCATCGAGTAGCATATCCCACTCAAACGGATCGTCTGTCAGATCGAACAGGTCATCGTCATCAAACACGTGCGCCTCCATTACCGATTAGCGAGCATCCACAACGTAGTTGAGAAGCCTACGGGCCCGTGCGGACACAAATTCATCCTGTCTGCGTCTTTCAATCGTTTGCCGCAACGCTTGCGCGACGGAACGCTTGCAGATAAGATAGGAACACGGATGGCACCCGTGGCAGCGGGTCTTGCCAACTCCGATACACGTTTTCATCGTGAGAAGTGGCCGTCTTCGCTTACGCGGGGGCGGCTATTTCATTCGGCCGATAAACAGGCCGAGTTCGATAGCCGCGATCAACAACGCCAATAACGAAATAACATCGCTTACGTTCATACCAAATCCCTTCTAAAGGGAGTTGGCCCATCCGTGCTCCATAGCAGTAGTCTAACGCAAAATGCGGGTAATAGGAACACTTGTTCGTATTACCCGCGCTCTTTTCTAGTGTACAAACATGCGCACGAACTTGTGCTTCCAGCTTGCGTAAGGAGCGTAGCGGAATGGCACGTCCAGCCACGTTGTCTTGGTCACGATGCTCTTCTTGTGGCTAAACGTATCGAAGCTCTCGCGTCCATGGTACTGCCCCATACCGCTCGCTCCCATGCCGCCAAAGCCCATATGGCTCGTAGCCAGATGCATGATGGTGTCGTTAACGCAGCCGCCGCCAAAGGGCACGTAGCGCACAAAGCGCTGCTGAACCTCACGGTCCTGGCTAAAGATATACAGGGCCAGCGGCGTCGGACGATCCGTAATAAACGTCTCGGCCTCGTCTAGGCTCTCAAACGTCAGCACCGGCAAGATGGGGCCGAAAATCTCCTCCTGCATCACGGCGTCATCGGGG
>CABUVF010000034.1 GCA_902494945.1 uncultured Collinsella sp. | reverse complement strand
GGGCGGCAGGTTGAGGAGCTCGTCGCCGGGACGGTGCAGGCAGACCTTCCTGAGCTTGCCGATCTCGGAAGGCACGTGCAGACCTTTCGTCATGGCCTCCTACCTTTCTTTCGGGCCTTTCGGCCGAATCTCTCAGCACCCTTCCGTAACGGATGCTGCTTGCTGACAGCTCTAGTTATATCCAAATTCCAACCGCAATTCCACCTCGCCCCCGAACGGTCAACAAAGTTCGATGAACGGTATATCGAATATGATTCCCCCATAATGCACTTCGGCGTTCTAAAGTAGCTTTTCTAAGGTAAATGCTCTTTTTTCTTAAAAATCATTCGCAATTACAACTCCAATCTTTCGATTAAGAATTGCATATCTAAAACGGTTTTATGTATATAAATGACGCTTGTTCGTGTTTCTGTCTGTATTCGATGATATTCAGCTACCTATCATTCTTATTCACACATACTCACCAGTTGAGTGAGGATATAGACCGTTTTTCACAACGCGAAGGGCGTCAGCTCTATGGTTTGTCAGCGTAAGAAGTAGGTAAAGATACCGTTCACGCGATACGTCCGTGCCATAGGTCGACTAAATTGAGACAATAGTGAATAGTGTTAGGCAACCGTCCCCCACGGGGACTGAACGGACAGATGCATATGCCGAGCAAAATCGAAAAAAAGCAAGCCGCTGCAAAGCTGCGCAAGCCGCCGCGCGACTTATCGTACACGCAGAACCGAGAGCTCAGCTGGCTGCGCTTTGACAACCGTGTGCTTGACGAAGCCTTCGACGAGACCGTTCCGCTGTTCGAGCGGCTAAAGTTCGTGTCGATTTTCGAGTCTAACCTCGATGAGTTTCTCATGGTGCGCGTGGGCGGCCTGTCCGATCTGGCAGAGCTCAAAAAACAGCCTGTCGACAACAAGGGCAATATGACCGCCTCCGAACAGGTCGATGCTGTCATGGCCGAAATGCCCGGGCTCCTTACCCGATGGGAGTCCATCTTTAAGAGCATCGAGGGCAAGCTCGACACCCTGGGCGTTCACCGCGCCTGCATCGATTCGCTTACGCCCGAGGAGCGCACCTTTGTAACCCGTTACTTCCAGGCCTACGTGTCGCCGGTCATCTCGCCGTTGGTCATTGACCCGCGCCATCCCTTCCCCAACCTGCGCAACGGCGCACTCTATCTGGCCTGCGGCCTGGACGGCGTCACCGACGAGGAAAGTCTGCTGGGCCTAATCGAGATTCCCGCCTCGATGAACCGCGTGGTCGAGATCCCCTCGCCCACCGGCACCTACTCCTACATCTTGCTCGAGGACGTCATCCTCGCCTGCCTGGACAGCTGCTTTGGCTCCTACAAGCCACTCGACCGCGCGCTCATCCGCGTCACCCGCAACGCCGACATCGATCCGGACGGCGAGGGCGTCGAAGAGGAAGAGGACTACCGCCAGCACATGAAGCGCATCCTCAAGAAGCGCCTGCGTCTGCAGCCGGTAGTGCTCGCGGTCTCGGGGTCGCTCGAGAAGGCGACGCTCAAGACCATCCGCAAGGCGCTCGAGCTTTCGCGCCGCTCTGTCTTTACCTGCGATATCCCACTCGACCTGGGCTACGTCTTTGGCATTGAGAGTAAGATTCCCGAGCACCTGCGCAACGAGCTGCTCTTTACGCCGTTTAAGCCGCAGCCCAACCCCACCATCGATATGACCCGCTCCATCCGCGAGCAGGTACTTCAGCACGACAAGCTGCTCTTTTATCCCTATGAGGCCATGAACCCCTTCCTGGATCTGGTGCACGAGGCCGCCTACGACCCCGAGTGCATCTCACTGCGCATCACGCTCTACCGCGTGGCCAAGCAGAGCCGCCTGTGCGAGTCACTGATCGATGCCGCCGAGAACGGCAAAGAGGTCACGGTGCTCATGGAGCTCCGCGCGCGCTTTGACGAGCAGAACAACATCGAGTGGGCCGAGCGCCTGGAAGAGGCCGGCTGCACCGTCATCTACGGCTCCGAGGGCTTTAAGTGCCACTCCAAGATCTGCCAGCTCACCTATCGCGAGGGCATGGCGCTAACGCGCCTGACGCTGCTGGGCACCGGCAACTTTAACGAGAAGACGGCCAAACTCTACAGCGACTTTATGCTCATGACCGCTCACCCCGGCATCGGCGAGGACGCCAACCTGTTCTTCCGCAACCTGTCGCTGGGCAACCTGCGCGGCGATTACCGCTTCCTGGGTGTGGCGCCCGTCGGACTGAAACCGCTCATCATGCGCGGGCTTGACCGCGAGATCCAGCGCGCCCTCGCCGGCGAGCCCGCCCGCGTGTTCTTTAAACTCAACTCGCTCACCGACCGCGAGGTCATCGACAAGATCGCCGAGGCATCGTGCGCAGGAGTCCGCGTGGACATGATCATCCGCGGCATCTCGTGCCTCAAGCCGGGCGTTCCTGGCAAGACCGAGAACGTGCATGTCCGTTCTATCGTCGGACGCTTTTTGGAGCATGCGCGCGTTTACGCCTTTGGCGTGGACTCGGACATGATCTATCTGAGCTCGGCCGACATGATGACGCGCAACACCGAGCACCGCGTGGAGATCGCCTTCCCCGTGCTCGACCCCACCTGCCGCGCCCTGGTGCACGAGTACATGAGCATGCAGCTGCGCGACAACGTGAAGGCCCGCAGCCTCACGAGCGACGGCACCTGGGTCCCCGTGGAGCGCGCAGAGGGTGAGAAACCCTTCAACTCGCAGGAAGCCCTGCTGGAGCGTGCCTACCGCAACGCCGAGGCCGCGCCCGAGCCCGTCATTGAGGCAAAGCCCGCCCCTGCTCCTAAGCCGCAGCCGGCCACACCCAAGGTTCAGAAGGTCCAGGCGACCGTCATTGAGCCCGAGCCCGCACCTGCACCTCAGCCCGAGCCGCAGGCAGCTAAGCCCGCACCCGAGACGAGCGCCCGTCGCGATAAGCCCGCCGGCAAGACCAAGGCCATCGAGCGCCATCGCCCCGGCCGCGTGCGCATGGGCCTGGGCCTGATCGGCCTGGGTCTTAAGACACTCATTACCGGCAAGACGAAATAGTCGTTTGTAGAAGCAGTTTGTAGAAGCGCCCCGCATTTGAGGAAAGCCTCGGATGCGGGGCGCTTTTCCCTGCTACCATGGTGCGAGCAACAACACGAATGACAGGCAGGGATATGAAGCTCACTATAGAATCGATGACCTACGGCGCCGACGGGCTGGCGCACGCCGACAACGGCAAGGCCGTCTTTGTGCAGGGCGCCGTGGCAGGCGACACCGTCGAGGCCGAGGTCGTACAGGACGGCAAGTCGTTCATGCGCGCCCGCACCACCGAGATTCTGGAGCCAAGCCCCGATCGCATTCAGCCTCCCTGCCCCTTCGTGGGCATCTGCGGCGGCTGCTCGTGGGGCAATCTCTCACGCACGGCACAGCTCGCCGCCAAGGAGCAAAACCTGCGCTCCACGCTCGAGCGCATCGGCAAGTTCGCTCCTGAGCAGGTCGATGAGTTGGTACAGCCCATCTGCCACACCAAGGACGACTGGGGCTACCGCAATAAAATCGAGCTCGAACCGACCGTCGTCAACGGTCGCGTGCGCCTTGGCATGCACGGTGTCGACCCCAGCAAAATCGTGACCGTCGATGCGTGCCCGCTGTTCGATAAGCGCTTCCCGAAGGCGCTCAAATCGGTCGTCGGCGCACTCAACTATCTAAGCGGCAGCCATGACTTGGGGCTCGAACGCGTGGGCATTCGCGCATCGCGCCGCACCAAGGCACTCGAGGTCGCACTCTGGACGCCTACAGGCTCTTTTCCGCGCTCGCAGGTCTCCCGCGTGCTGGCGGACGCCGCTCATCCCACGAGCATCGTGCGCGTGATGAGCAAGGGCGAAAAGAAGGCCCGCCGTGTCTCCAAGGTCGAAATGCTCGCCGGAGAGGGCTCATGGACCGAGAATATCGCCGGGGGTCAGATGCGCTTGTCTGCCCCGTCTTTTTTCCAGGTCAACACCAAGGGTGCCGAGATTTTGATCGAGCTTGTCATGGAAGCGCTCGACCCGCAAGAAGACGAGCTTGCCGTGGACCTGTACTGCGGCGCCGGAACCTTTACCCTGCCGCTCGCCCGCCGCTGCGACTTCGTCGCCGCCGTCGAGGCCTACGGCCCGGCCGTGCGCGACCTGCGCCGTAACCTGGAGATCAACAAGCTTGATAACGTCGACGTCATTGGCGGAGACGCGGTGCGCGAGTTCCCCGACCAGGATGCCGACGTCTTGGTGGTCGACCCGCCGCGCGCAGGCCTCGCCCCCGAAGCGATCGACCTTATCGCCAGCACGAGTGCTCGCGATGTCGCCTACGTGAGCTGCGACCCGGCCACCCTGGCGCGCGATCTCAAACGCTTTGTCGAAGAAGGCACCTTCTCCCCCGTCAAGATCACGCCAGTCGACCTGTTCCCGCAAACCTTCCACTGCGAGACCGTCGTCCACCTTAGGCGCAACTAGTCACTCAATCATTGCTCAGATAAATCATTGAGAAATCGAGCGTGGCAAGCGGAGGTCTTCGGGGTATAAGACGGCTAATTGTATGCCGCCTATGAAAGGAACCCTCATGCCCAGCGTTGCCGTTCTCGCCGCCGATGGCTTTGAAACTATTGAATGCTTGACCATGGTCGATGTCATGCGTCGCGGCGGTGTGCGTGCCACGCTCGTCTCGATTATGCCCACACGTGAGGTCGTAAGCTCGCTGCAGATCCCCGTGACCTGCGATGCGCTCTTTGATGAGATCAACTTTGACGAGTACGACTGCGTCGTGCTGCCCGGCGGCTTGCCCGGTGCCACCAACCTGCGTGCCGATCAGCGCGTCTGCGACGTGGTCTGCGAGTTCGCCGCGACCAAGCACGTTGCCGCCATCTGCGCCGCCCCGTTTATCCTGGGCGAGCTCGACCTACTCGAGGGGCGCCACGCCACATGCTTCCCTGGCTTTGAGAAAAGCTTCCCCGAAGGCGCCTATACCGGCGAGAAGGTTACGCAAGACGGCAACATCATCACCGCCAGCGGCATGGCCCAGTCGCTCCCCTTTGCGCTTGAGCTGCTGCGCACGCTCGCCGGCGACAAGGCCGTCGAGAAGGTCGCCGAGGGCATTCAGCTATGATTTTGGCTTCGCAATCACCGCGCCGCATCGAGTTGATGCGCGAGGCGGGCTATGACATTCGCGTGATTCCCGCAGATATCGACGAAACGCCTTTTGATGGCGAAGCTCCGCTTACACTCGTCGAGCGCTTGGCGCGTGCCAAAGCCGCCGCCGTTGCAGCCGAGCATGCCGAGCCCAACGAACTGACCGTCGCGGCCGATACTATTGTCACCTTTGACGGCCAAATTTTGGGCAAGCCAGCAGACGGGGACGAGGCGCGCACCATGCTCCGCGAGCTTTCGGGCCGCACGCACCAGGTCGCAACCGGCGTCTGCATCGTTAAAGCCGGCGACGCTACAGCTCCGCATGCCGCCGAGAGCCTGTCGTTTGTCGATGTGACCGACGTGACGTTCTATGAGCTTACCGAAGAGCAGATCGAGCGCTATGTTGCCTCCGGCGAACCCATGGACAAGGCCGGGGCCTACGGCATCCAAGGCACAGGCGGCCGCATGCTTGTGCACGATATTTCGGGTGACTTCTACAACGTGGTGGGCTTGCCCATCGCTCGCGTCGCACGCGCGATTCAAAAACTCTCGTAATTGCATCTGGCGCTGGGTATCCCCCAGCGCCTACAATTTTGCCGTACCGTACGGATCCCGACCGGGCATAAGGCCCGGCGGAAAACCGATAGGAGAACACATGGACACACTGCTCGAAGCCATCGATGTTTGCAATGTCGATGGCTTTTGCTTTGGCAACTATACGGACGAGGAGGCTGGCACCGGCTGCACCGTAATCGTGGCGCCCGAGGGTGCCACCGGTGGCGTTGACGTACGTGGTGGCGCCCCCGCTTCGCGTGAGACCGACCTGCTGCGTCCCGAAAACACCGTCGATAAGGTCCACGCCGTCTGCCTTTCGGGCGGATCGGCCTTTGGCCTCGAGGCTGCAAGCGGCGTGGCCCGCGAACTCGAGAGCCGCGGCATTGGTCTGCCCGTCGGCCCCACGCAGGTGCCCATCGTGTGCTCCAGCTGTATCTTCGACCTTGCCTTTGGCGACCCCACCGTTCGCCCCGACATTGAGGCCGGCATCGCCGCCGTGCGCGAGGCGCTCGACCACACCCCCACCAAGCTCGAACAGGGCAACGTAGGCGCCGGCACGGGCGCTACCGTGGGTAAGCTCATGGGCCCTGCCACCTGCATGAAGGCCGGACTTGGCACTGCCGCCGTGGCGCTCGGTCCCGTTAAGGTAGGCGCCGTGGTTTCGGTCAACGCCTGCGGCAACGTTGTCGACCCCTTCACCGGCGAGTGGGTCGCCGGTATGCGTGCCGCAGCCGATAGCGACCAGATCGTCGACATGGAACTCGCAGCCTTTGCCGCCGCCGGATCCATGCAGATGCCGCTCGACCGCACCAACACCACCATCAGCTGCATCGTCACCAACATGGAGCTCACTAAGGCCCAGGCCACCAAGGTCTCCCAAATGGCCGCAGACGCCTACGCACACGCCATCCGTCCCACGCACACCACCAACGACGGCGACACCATCTACACCCTTGCCAGCGGCAAGTTGGGTGCCCAGGCTAGCGCCGCCGCACCCCTAGACCTACTGGGCATGCTCGCCGTAAGGGCCCTGGAAACCGCCATCGTAAACGGAGCCAAAACCGCCAAAACCTCCCACGGCATCCCCGGCGCCGCAAAGTAATCTCACTCGACCGTCGGTCGGAGGCGGGCGGGCATTACGTTTGCTGCTCTACAGTCCTATGCAAGACGAAGGCCACATTAAGTGGCCTTCTTTGCATGCGGAACTCGCGACAAACGTAATGCCCGCCCGCCTCCGACCGACTTCCAATCTAATTCTTTTCAGCCCAGGCCCCTGTGTACCGCGCGTCGAAGATCTTCAAATTCAAATAACCTGACAATCGATTCTTATAGCAGAGGCCCCTTGGCCTTTAGTTTGCTACAAGTTCCGCACGAGCCGGAAAGCACTCAATGTGCTTTCCGTGCGAGCAGGACTGTTCGCAGTAGCAAACTAAAGGCCAAGGGGCCCAGTCAACCTATCAGCAGCGATTACTCAGCAGTTAGTTGAATTTGAAGATCTTCGAGGCAAGACGGTATAGGCCGAGTGTGGTTTTGTCTCCGGCACGACCG
This sequence comes from uncultured Collinsella sp., assembly GCA_902494945.1. Taxonomy (GTDB): domain Bacteria; phylum Actinomycetota; class Coriobacteriia; order Coriobacteriales; family Coriobacteriaceae; genus Collinsella. Next base: position 8,168 of record CABUVF010000034.1, on the reverse strand, counting down.
CGGAGGTTAGTGAAGAACCCGACCACACCGTAGCGGGCACGACGATACATGCGCTCGTCGTAGGCCTTCAAATCATTCCACAGCGTCTTTAGGCGCTCGTCGGCGCAATCTTCCTCGGAAAGCTTGGTCAGCACCGAGCAGATCGCCATCATCATGGTGAAGTAGCCCATCATGTACGAACGCAGACGCGACGACTCGACATCGCTGTACAGGTGGTACGACTCCATCATGATACGCGTAACACGGAACTGCTGGTCCAGACGCTTGACCATCGTGGCCTCGTTGACACTCTGGCCCTCGCGACCGATAAAGTAGCGATAGAGGTCGATGTCGGCGTAGTACATGGTCTTGCAACGCGGCAGCGGCACGTAGGCGTAGATGTTGTCCACATAGAACGTGTGCGGCGGCATGGGCAGGTTGGACTCGCGCAGCACATCCGTGCGATAGCACAGGCTGTGCATGAGCAGATTCTGGTCCAAACGGAAATGGCCGATCTGGTCCCAGGTAAAGATCTTTTTTCGAGGCAGGGCAAACTTGTAACCAATGGCCGTATGCGTACCCTCGTAAACCTTCTCGTACACGTAGTTCGAGATGAACAGGTCAACGCGCTGGTCGCGCTCTTCAAAGCCGCGCAGAATCGACAGCATGGTCGAAAGGGCAGCGCCGTCAAGCCAGTCGTCCGAGTCGACAACCTTGTAGTAGGTGCCCTGCGCCTCGCGCAGACCCGAAAGGACGGCAATACCGTGGCCGCCATTCTCCTGGTGCACCGCGCGGATGATTCCAGGATAACGGGCCTCCCACTCGTCGGCCTTGGCGGCCGTCTCATCCTTGGAGCCGTCGTCCACCACGATAATCTCGATATCGGTGGCATAATTGCTCCCCTCCAAGATGGAGGTGATGCAATGGTCCATGTCCTTAGCGGCGTTATACGAGGGAATACCGAATGTTATGACTTTATGCATGGCAGGCGATAATCTCATCCGAAAGATCGAGGGCGGAATTGGTCACGGCATCCATATCGTAGTAACGATACTCGGCCAGACGACCCACCGGGTGGAAGTTTGTCAGGTTCTGGACGCGCTCAAGATAGCGCTCATAGAGCTCGCGGTTCTCGGGCTCAAGAATGGCGTAATACGGCGTCTCGCCCGAGCCGGGCGTATAGGCCTTGGAGTACTCCTTCATGATGGTGGTCTTGCCGGGCAGGACCTGACCGGTCATGTTCTTGAACTCGGTGATGCGCGTGTAATCCTCGCTCGTGGTGTAGTTGACGGTGCCCACGGGCTGGAACTGGTCCATATCGAGCGTCTCGAACTTCATGTCGAGCGTGCGGTACGGCAGCGCGCCCAGGTCGAGGTTGAACAGCTCATCGAGCGGACCGGTATAGACAATCTCGCCGCCGTAGACCTTGCCACCGATCTTGACGGTGGTCTCGTCGATCTCAAAGAGATCGCGGGCGTCCACGTCGCAGAACACGTCGATCAGGTCGTGGTCGAGCATATGCTCGAACAGCGCCGTGTAGCCGTCCTGCGGCATACCCTGGAAGGGAGCCTGCGGGAAATAGCGGTCATCGTCGCCCACAAAGACGGGAACACGACCGGTGATCGAGGGATCGATCTGGTCGGGCGTCTGGCCCCACTGCTTCATGGTGTAATGCAAAAAGACGTTCTCGTAGACGTAATCGGCGACCTCGGCCAAGTCGGGGTCGTTCTTCTTACGCAGCTCCATAATGGGCACCTTGACATCCTTGCCAAAGGTCTCCACGAGCTTCTGATACAGCTCCTCGCCGCGCTCATCACCAAAGGCGAGCTTGAGACTCGCATGATTGAAGGGCACGGGCATAAGGGTGCCGTTGATGTTGGCGAGCACCTTGTGCTGATAATCCGTCCACTTGGTAAAGCGCGACAGGAAATTGTGCACGCGCTCGTTAAAGGTGTGATAGATATGCGGACCGTACTCGTGGATCAGGATTCCGGCCTCGTCAGTGCAATCATAGGCATTGCCCGCAATGTGGCTACGGCGCTCCAAAACGGCAACGCGATAGCCGATGGTCTCGGCAAGACGGCGGGCACAAACGGCACCGGCATATCCGGCACCGACGACAATCATGTCGTACGCGCCGGCGTTAAAGCCTTCAGGCAGGCCTGAGGTAATCTGCATCGATACTCCTTGTCAAAAGCCACGGGCTCGTTAGCTGGGCTTTTCTCGAACATTCTTCGAGACATATTTATCAGAGCGATTATAGCGCTAATGCGTCCTATAATGAGCTTGCCACACAAGGAAAGCTCAAGCACCGCGGCGTACATAATTGAAAGGTAAACCCGCTAGCAGCGGGTTTATTCGTGAACAGCCGGGCGCCTGGAGCTTAGCGAAACGCTTGCAAGGAGTAACATGAGCGATTTCCTAAACCGTATGAAGTCTGCCGCCAAGGCCGACCTTAAGACCATCGTCCTGCCCGAGGGCGAGGATCCGCGCACCATCGTCGCGGCCAACAAGATCATCGAAGAAGGCCTGGCCAACATCGTCATCCTGGGCGATCCCAACGAGATCAACGTTCCCGGCGCCACCGTCATCGACCCGCGCAATGCCGAGAAGCACGAGGAGTACGCACAGAAGTTTGCCGAGCTCCGCGCCAAGAAGGGCGTTACCATCGAGCAGGCTCGCGCCCAGGTGATGGACGCCACCTACTTTGGCACCATGATGGTCAAGATGGGCGACGCCGACGGCCTGGTCTCCGGCGCCTGCCACTCCACCGCCGACACCCTGCGCCCCGCGCTTCAGATTCTCAAGACCGCCCCGGGCACCAAGCTGGTCTCGGCCTTCTTCGTGATGTGCACCGACACCCCGCAGTTCGGCACCGACGGCACGCTGATCTTCGCCGACTGCGGCCTCAACATCAACCCGTCCTCCGACGAGCTCTCCGAGATCGCCATCGCCTCGGCCCACTCCTGGTCCACCTTCATGGGCAATGTTGAGCCGCACGTGGCCATGCTCTCCTACTCCACCATGGGCTCCGCCGGTGGCGAGGTCGCCAAGAAGGTCCAGGAGGCCGTGAAGTTCTGCAAGGAGAAGGCACCCGAGCTCGCCATCGACGGCGACCTGCAGCTCGATGCCGCTATCGTCCCCACCGTCGCCCAGCTCAAGGCTCCCGGCTCCTCCGTTGCCGGCAAGGCCAACGTGCTCGTGTTCCCCGACCTCGAGGCCGGCAACATCGGCTACAAGCTGGTCCAGCGCTTCGCCGGTGCTGACGCCTACGGCCCCATCCTGCAGGGCATCGCCAAGCCGGTTAACGACCTTTCGCGCGGCTGCTCTGCCGACGACATCGTGGGTGTCGTCGCCATCACCGCCGTCCAGGCTCAGATGGCTGAGTAGCTTACATATCCCCTCGGGACCCTACAGGGTAAAGCTCTGAAAACGTCCTCGGACATGCATGAAGCCCCCGCTGCGCACTACGTGCGGCGGGGGCTTCCTCCGTCCTGCGGAAAGTTTTCAGAGCTTTACCCTGTAGGGTCCCTGCCGCTACGTTGCAATCAGGGCATCTGAAGTGGACGGCGGCTTGGCTACGAGCTGGGGCGGGGAATCTGAATGATTGAGTGCCGTTGTTGGGAGCGCAGGCGTTGCCGGCGATGATCACTTTGGGACTGGAATTTCCGCCTGCTAGTAAAAAGGCCTCCGGAGCTGTTGCTCTGGAGGCCTTTTTGTCAATTACAGACGAATGCGTTAGTTGTTCTTGGTCAGACGCTCGACGTCGTGGGCGATCATGTATTCCTCGTCGGTGGGAATGACCATGACGGTGACGGCAGAACCGGCGGCGCTGATGACCTGCGGACCGTTGCCCACGGCCTCGCGGTTCTTGTTGTTGTCGATGCGCACGCCCAGCCACTCGAAGCAGTCGCAGAAGGCCTTGCGGATCGACCAGTCATTCTCGCCGATGCCGGCGGTAAAGGCAATGGTGTCCACGCCCGCCATGGAAGCGATCATGGAGCCGGCCTGCTGCATGGCCTTGTAGGCGAACATATCGAAGGCGAGCAGGCAGCGCTCGTCGCCCTCGGAGGCGCGCGTACGGATGTCACGGGCGTCGTTGGAGATGCCCGAGATGGCAAGCAGGCCAGACTGCTTGTTCATCATGTCGTCGACTTCCTGGTAGCTGTAGCCGCCCTCGCGCTGCAGGTAGCACACGGTGGCCGGATCGATGGAGCCGCAGCGGGTTCCCATCATCAAGCCGTCGAGCGGCGTGAGCCCCATCGTGGTATCGCGGCAAACACCGTCCTCGATAGCGGCAAGCGAGGCACCGTTACCTAGATGGCACGAAAGCAGGCGGTGGCAGCGCGAACCCAGGATCTCCTTGGCCATCATCCACTCGTAGCGGTGGCTCGTTCCGTGAGCGCCGTACTTGCGCACGTGATACTTGTCGCACACGTCCTTGGGCAGGGCGTAGGTGTAGGCAACCTCGGGCATGGTCATGTGGAACGAGGTGTCGAAGACGGCCACGTTGGGCAGCTCCGGATACTTCTCGCGGCAATACTCAATCGCCGCGGCCTCGCCGTAGTTGTGCAGCGGAGCCAGGGGAGCCACCTCAAGAATCTTGGCCATAACCTCGTCGTCGACGACAGCGGAATCATCGAAGTACCAACCGCCCTGAACGATGCGATGTCCAATGCCATCGATCGTAAAGTCGGTCTTCTCGAGCTCCTCGAGCACACGTGCGATAGCCGAACGGTGATCCGGGAAGGGAACCTCCTCGGTTTGCTTGGCGCCACCGTTCTCGGTGTGGCCAAAGATGCCCATGTCCGAACCGATGCGCTCGCAGTTGCCCTTGGCGAAAACCTCGCGGGTATCGGTATCCAAAAGCTGATATTTAAGGCTTGAGCTACCGGCGTTGACAACAAGTACGTTCATGAGACTCCTTTGCAGTGCGATACGGTCGGCGCAGACCGCTCAAGGCGGCCGTATGTTAATAAGAAGTTATCACAACTTGATAAATAGCTATCAGGCATATCGCCCAACGAGTTCAAAAGAGGGGCTGAACGGCATGTTGCCGTCCAGCCCCTCCCCTCTTGTAATTACTTGGCGTTGACGATGCGCTCGACGTCGGAAGCGATCATGAACTCCTCGTCCGTGGGGATGACAAAGATTTTGACCTTGGAATCCTTGGCAGACAGGCACCAAGCGCCGTCACCACGCAGGGCGTTGCGGGCATGATCCATCTTGACGCCCATAAAGGCCAGGCGGCCGGCAACGCCGGCGCGGACGGCCGGAGCATGCTCGCCGATGCCGGCGGTAAAGACCAGGGTGTCCATACCGCACATAGAAGTAGCCATCTCGGCCGCCTTGGCGGCAATCTTGTAGACAAACATGTCGAAGGCGAGCTGAGCCTCGGGGTCGCCAGCGGCGGCGAGCTCCTCAACGTTGCGGCAGTCGTTGGTCTTGCCGCCGGTCACGGCGAGCAGGCCAGACTTCTTGTTCATCATCTCGTCGACCTCGTCGAAGGTATAGCCGCCCTCGCGCTGCAAGTAGCACACAGTAGCCGGGTCGATGGAGCCGCAGCGAGTACCCATCATGACGCCGTCGAGCGGGGTCAAGCCCATAGTGGTGTCCATGCACTTGCCGTCCTCGATGGCGCACAGGGAAGCGCCGGAGCCAATGTGGCACACGACGACCTTTCGGGCCTCGCCGTTGGTCATCTCGGCGACCTTCTTGGAGATGTAGCGATAGCTGGTGCCGTGAGCGCCGTACTTACGGATATGCAGCTTGTCGCAGACGTCCTTAGGCAGGGCGTAGGTCTTGGCGACCTCGGGCATGTTGAAGTGGAACGCGGTGTCGTAGACCGTGACGTTGGGCAGGTCGGGATACTGCTCCAGGCAGTACTCGATAACGTTGGCCTCGGGGTTGTTGTGCAGCGGAGCGAGCGGAGCGACCTCGCGGATCTTGGCGAGGACGTCCTCGTCGACGAGGGAGGAATCGCCAAAGTACCAGCCGCCCTGAACGATGCGGTGGCCGATGCCCTCAATCTTGACGCCGTTGGCCTCGAGGTCCTTCAGGACGACCTCGATGGCGACCTTGTGGTCGGGGAACTCAATGTTCTCGGTCACCTTCTTGGAGCCGTTGGCAGCGTGGGTGAAGGTACCGCCGGTAAAGCAGACGCGCTCGCAGGAGCCCTTTGCGGACACCTTATGGGACTTGGTATCGATGACCTGATACTTAAGGGTCGAAGATCCTGCGTTGACGACCAGAACGTTCATGTGTCTCCCTACTAACAGGCGGTGTGGCGCCGCCAGGTTACATACACATCAATAATAAACCCAAACGCCCTCGCGCTCGGGTTTATTGCGTTGATATATAAGTTATCGGTACCTAAATACTCATGGCCTTTGACTTGTAAGACGAAATAGCGCGGGGATATACACCAGGGAAGAAATCCCGAGCGCAACAAGCAATACGACTCGAATGCCCGCAACGCTACTCAGCACAGAGTTGAGCAGATAGAAAAGAACAGCACCCACCGCCACCATCTGGCTTTGAACCGAAATCAGTGAACAGCGCATCGATGAATCGGCAGCATTTTGGAAAACTGAGTATTTGATTGGGGCAAACAACGAGTACGCAACCGTCTGCAGCACATAGAACACGGGCAGCAAATTAGCCGGAGTAAGGGGGATCAAAAACAAAGCTGTCAATACTAAGCGAAAGATGCCGCAAATACGCGCAAAACGGCCCTTGTCGACACGAGCAATCACACTGGGCACAATAAACCCCATGGAGGCCGAGGCAAGGAGCTGGACCGCAGTGGTCACACCCGAAGCGACGGCATTCATTCCGCGACCCGCAAGCAGCAGTGAGAAAAAGTCTTCCAGGGCGACAAAAGCAAATGCCTGAGAACAGTCCATGATGAACGCTGAACGAAGAATGCCATTACACGCAATAGCGGCACCGATCATCTTCGGGCTAATTCCACGCTCAGGTGCCCCCGCAGTGCCCTCTCTTCGCATCTCAGGAATGCAGACAACGACAACCAACGTCAACACCATTGCGATGATATCTGCCGAAAGACCAATGAGATATGCACCGACAGACGAAATGAAACCGCCCACGCAAGCGGAGAGGGCATAAGAAGCATAGAAAACAAATCGCTCAACGACATTAAGTCTTACGAGCTGGTCCTGAGAGACGCTGTCAATGTAAATCGCTTCTATGGATCCGCTCAGACATGCAACGGCAAAACCTTTGAGAGCGAACGCACCGATTAAAAGCAGAGGGGAACGGACGAGAAGCAGGGCGGCGTAGTATCCAAGCATCCCCACGACGCCAACGAGACCGCTTGCCTTTCGTCCAAACCTATCAGCAATATAGCCAGTGGGAACTTCGAGGATGAACTTGCTCACTTGATATGCAATCATCATGCTAGAAATCGCCACTATCGAGAATCCGACGAATTCAAGGTAAACCGTCAGAAAATACAAAATAGTGCTGAAGTTCGACAGAAAAACGAACGTCATATAAAGCAAAACCGTACGGTTTTTCATGCTCCGCCCTCCAAGAGTCAGCAATCTAAATCGAAATCTTGGAAAAGCATGAGGGCAAAGCTGTCAGCTATGTGTTGCAGGGCGTCAACATTCACTTGACGACACGAGGCCAAATGGCCTCACGAAGCGAGATGACGCAATAGGTGAAGAAATACCGTCTGGTGTCGATCGGTCCAGGCATTTTGTCGATAGCAAAAGTAGATGGGCAAGGCTACGTCATGTGAGGCTTCAATGGAGCACTCGCTCACTTCCGATCCATCCGATGCGAGAGAAGAGCCAGAAAAACTCAATATCAATCCCCCGGCTTGAAGAAACTCAGCCTGCGCCCTGTTTCCGTATTCGACATCGCGAAAGCGGAAATTAACCAGCTGAGCTTCGGGACATTGATTGATTGCATTGAGACAGGGTGACAAATTAATGGGAACAGCGAGCCTGCCGCCCAGTAACTCACGAACGGCCATAGCACCCACAGATTGATGACCAGCTGGGCATGAAAGAACCCTGAGCTCCTTTTCACCCATATATTTTGAAGAAAGGACGCTGTCCCGTGGTTCCTCAAACGAGATAGCCGCGTCCGAAATGCCAAGTATAAGTGATTCAAAGCATGTAGCCGTTGGCTGATGCCACACATCGAGGTGAATCTGAGGG
>CABUVF010000033.1 GCA_902494945.1 uncultured Collinsella sp. | reverse complement strand
GCCTATAATGAATACCGCATGTTACGTGCATAGAAGGAGGAATGGGAGGAAACGTGGCTGAGAACCTAAGCAACCAGTCTGTACCCGAAGCCGCGGCGCGCGTCGCTGCCGTGGTCAACCGCCTCGTTAACCGAATCGGCTCGAATGCCGAATCCAAGGAGCGTCTCGCCGAGATCGAGATCCCCGAGGAGCTGCGCGACAATCTGGCGCTGTTCTTGCGCCTGGAGCGCCGTGTGCTTAGCGAGTATGATCCCGAGATCGCGGACCTGTTCGACAAGATTTTGACAGCCGAGATTGTGGCCAACGCCGGAAACCCCGGCACCCGTGCTGCCGACGAGTCCGTCGACGAGCAGGGCGTGCCCACTGCCGACGAGCCCACCGCCGTGGCGTTTCGCGAGGTCGTTGATCTGATCGACAGTCTGCCGCTCGATAAGCAGCAGGTTATCGTCCGCGCCTTTACGAGCTTCTTCCATCTGGCAAACCTGTCGGAGGAGAACTACCGCGTGGCGCAGCTGCGCGAGCGCGAGGCCGGCGCATCGACCGATACCGAGGTCGATCCCGCCAACGAACTCACCGTCGCCTATCACCAGTTGGTAAACGAGATGGGTGTCGAGGGCGCCAACGAGCTGCTCGACAAGCTGGAGTTCCACCCTGTCTTTACCGCACATCCCACCGAGGCCCGTCGTAAGGCCGTCGAGGGCAAGATTCGCCGTATTTCCAACCTGCTGGAGGAGCGCCCGCGCCTGGGCGGCTCCGACCTGGTGGAGAACGAGCGCCATATGCTGCAGGAAATCGACGCCCTGGTACGCACGAGCCCCATCGCGTTGAAGAAGCCCACGCCGGTCGAGGAAGCCGATACCATCATCGACATCTTCGATAACACGCTGTTCGACGTCATCCCCGTTATCTATCGTCGTTTTGACGACTGGGTGCTGGGCGACAAGGCGGGTACCGTGCCGCCGCTGTGCCCGGCGTTCTTCCATCCCGGCAGCTGGATCGGTTCCGACCGCGACGGTAATCCCAACGTCACCGCCAAGGTGAGCCGCGAGGTCGCCGCCAAGTACTTCACTCACATGGTGCTCAAGCTCGAGGACAAGTGCCGCCGCATCGGCCGCAACCTGACGCTCGAGGCCACCTACAGCAAGCCGTCTGCCGAGCTCATCAACCTGTGGAACCATCAGGTCGAGATGAGCACCCAGTACACGGCCCGCGCCGAGCTGATCTCCGAGCACGAGCCGCATCGCGCCGTCATGCTCGTCATGGCCGATCGTCTGAATGCCACCGTTCGTCGCATCACCGACACCATGTATCACAGCGCAGACGAGTTCCTGGATGACCTGCGTGTCGTTCAGCGCTCCCTGGCCGCCTGCGGTGCCGTTCGTGCTGCCTACGGCCCGGTCCAGACCATCATCTGGCAGGTCGAGTCCTTCGGCTTCCATATGGTCGAGATGGAGTTCCGTCAGCACTCCGTGGTGCACGCCCGCGCCCTCAAGGATATCCACGAGAACGGTATCCACGGCGATCTGCAGCCCATGACGCGCGAGGTCATCGATACCTTCCGCGCCATCGGCTCCATCCAAAAGCGCTACGGCAAGAAGATGGCGCACCGCTACATCATCTCGTTCACCAAGAGCGCCCAGCATGTGGCCGACGTCTTTGAGCTTGCCCACCTGTCCTTTGCACACGAGGAGGATGTCCCCGAGCTCGACGTGATCCCGCTGTTCGAGCAGCTCGAGGACCTCGAGGGCTGCGTCGACGTGCTCGACCAGATGCTTACGCTGCCCGTGGTGCAAAAGCGCCTTGCCCAGACCAACCGCCGCATGGAGGTCATGCTGGGCTATTCCGACTCCTCCAAGGATGCCGGTCCTACCACGGCCATGCTCGCGCTGCACTCCGCGCAGGAGCGCATTGCCAAGTGGGCCGAGAAGAACGATATCGACCTGGTGCTCATGCACGGTCGCGGCGGTGCCGTGGGCCGTGGCGGCGGTCCGGCCAACAAGGCCGTGCTGGCGCAGCCCAAGGGTTCGGTCAACTGCTTCTTTAAGCTCACCGAGCAGGGCGAGGTCATCTTTGCCCGTTACGGCAACCGCACGCTGGCTCAGCGCCATGTTGAGTCCGTTGCCGCCGCAACGCTTTTGCAGTCGGCCCCGAGCGTCGAGAGGACCAACACCGAGACCACGCAGAAGTTCTGGGATATGGCCGAGAAGCTCAACGCCGTAAGCCACGAGCGCTATCTGGACCTGCTGAACACCGAGGACTTTACACCGTGGTTCTCGACCGTGACGCCGCTGACCGAGGTCGGTCTGCTGCCGATCGGCTCGCGCCCGGCCAAGCGCGGCCTGGGTGCCAAGTCGCTCGACGACCTGCGTACCATTCCGTGGATCTTCAGCTGGAGCCAGGCGCGCATTAACCTGGCCGCTTGGTACGGCCTGGGCACCGCCTGCGAGCAGCTGGGCGATCTTGACCAGCTCAAGGCTGCCTACCAGGAGTGGCCGTTCTTCCGCACGTTCATCGACAACATCGAGATGTCGATCGCCAAGACTGACCAGCGCATCGCCAAGATGTATCTGCACCTGGGCGATCGCCAGGATCTGTCCGAGAAGGTCTTCACCGAGATGCAGCTTACCCGTAAGTGGGTCCTTGCCATCGTCGGTGACGAGTGGCCGCTGCAGCGTCGCCGCGTGCTCGGCTGCGCCGTTCGCGTGCGTAACCCCTACGTCGACGCCCTGTCCATCGCTCAGGTCCGCGCCCTTCGCGAGGTGCGTATGAACCAGGACGAGATGGCCGAGGAGAAGAAGGCCGAGTACATGAGCCTGATTCTTTCGACTGTGACCGGCGTCTCGGCAGGATTGCAAAACACAGGGTAATCGATAGCCCTGCGGCTCTCACCGGGACCCGATGGGTTTCCCTCTGAATGCGTCCTCGCACTTGAAGCCCCCTTATCCTGCTCCTTCGGAGCTGCGGATAAGGGGGCTTCGTGCTGCGGAATGCATTCAGAGGGAAACCCATCGGGTCCCTTCGTCCTCGGTCTTCAGGGATTGGGGCTGAAGGGATTAAAGTGCGCTTCGCGCCTAATGTGGAGTGCGGCGAGGGCTTCTTGCGTCCTGCGGAGTGCGCCGGAAAGTAAACATACGGCAGCCCCTGCGATGTCCGGTCTTCGGCGGAATATTGGCTGAGGGAATATAGTGCGCTTCGCGCGTTTGGAGGGGGCTTCGTGCTGCGGAATGCATTCAGAGGGAAACCCTTCGGGTCCCTTCGTCCTCGGTCTTCAGGGATTGGAGCTGATGAGAATAAAGTGCGCTTCTCGCCTTACGACTGTAGCGGCCGCGGTCCCGTTTGGGATCGCGGTCGTTTTGTTGTGGGTCAAATATGAACGTTGTGTTAATGAGTCGGTAGACGGTGGTGTTTTTCGGTGAGCGGCGTATCCTTCCAACGGTTTATCTAGTGTGTCAGTTGAAAGGAAGAGGGCGCTCGTCATTGTTTGAATGTGAACTGCCGTTTGACCACAAGACGTTGCATCTGGAACTCGAGGATAAGAACTTCGCGGGTGTGATGGAAGGTCATCAAAACGAGTTTAAGACCACGAAATCGCAGGAAGAGCTGGTGGAGGAGTCGCTTGCCAACCCTTACGGCTCGCCTTCGCTCGAGGAGCTTTGTGCTGGCAAGAAGGATATTGTCATCATTAGCTCCGATCATACACGTCCCGTTCCCTCGCGTGTGACGATGCCTATTCTGCTGCATCACATCCATTCCGCTGCGCCTGAGGCGCGCGTTCGCATTCTGGTTGCTACGGGTATGCATCGTCCGTCGACGCACGAGGAGCTCGTCAACAAGTACGGCGAGGAGATCGTTGCCAACGAAGAAATCGTTATGCACGTCGCGACTGACGACAGCATGATGAAAAAGATCGGCACCCTGCCTTCTGGTGGCGAGTGCATCATCAACAAGATTGCGGCCGATTGCGATCTGCTGCTTGCCGAGGGCTTTATTGAGCCGCACTTCTTTGCCGGTTTCTCTGGTAGCCGCAAGTCCGTCCTGCCTGGCATCGCCAGCTACAAGACCATCATGTACAACCACAACGGTCAGTTTGTGAACGATTCCCACTCGCGTGCCGGCAACCTGTGCCACAACCACGTGAGTGAGGACATGTTCGCCGCCGCCGAGATGGCTCACCTTGCCTTTGTGCTCAACGTGGTGCTCAATGGCAAGCACGAGGTCATCGGCTCCTTTGCCGGCGACATCCACAAGGCGCACGAGGCCGGCTGCGAGTTCGTGAAGAGCCTTGCCGGCGTTGAGCCCGTCGAGTGCGAGATCGCCATCACCACCAACGGCGGCTACCCGCTCGACCAGAACATCTACCAGGCCGTGAAGGGCATGTGCGCTGCCGAGGCCACGCTTCCCGAGGGCGGCGTGATCATCGACGTCGCCGGTTGTGCCGACGGTCACGGTGGCGAGGGCTTCTATCACAACATCGCCGACAACGATCCGGCGGAGTTTGAGCGCGCCTGCATCGATCGTCCCAAGGACGAGACCCTGCCCGACCAGTGGACGAGCCAGATCTTTGCCCGCATCCTGGCGCATCACCCTGTGATCATGGTCACCGACCTGTGCGATCACCAGATGCTCAAGGATATGCACATGACGCCGGTCAACACCCTCGAGGAGGCGCTCAAGCTTGCCTTTGAGATGAAGGGTGCCGATGCCAAGGTCGCCGTCATCCCCGATGGCCTGGGTGTTGTTGTCGCACAGCACTAGTGCGCGGCTTAAACGAATCGTTTATAACCGACAAGAAAGATAAGGTTTTATGCTTACCAAACTCCTCTGCGAATTCGGCGCAACGGCCCTCATGATCGTCTTTGGCGTGGGCGTTCACTGCGATACCGTGCTCAAGGGCACCAAGTATCAGGGCTCCGGCCATATGTTTGCCATCACCACCTGGTCCTTTGGCATCTCGGTCTGCCTGTTTGTCTTTGGTGGCGCTGTGTGCATGAACCCCGCCATGGTGCTTGCCCAGTGCATCGTCGGCCTGGTGCCGTGGGGCAACTGCATCCCCTTCATGCTTGCCGATATGCTCGGCGGATTTGTGGGTGCCGTGATCGCCTGGTTTATGTATGCCGATGAGTTCAAGGCTTCCGAGGGCGTCGTCGACCCCATTGCCCAGCGCAACATCTTCTCGACCAACCCCACCACCGAGGGCGCGAACTATGCTCGTAACTTCTTCTGCGAGGCTATCTGCACCTTCGTGTTCATCAGCGCCATCCTTGCTGCCGCTAGCCGCGCCGGCGAGAACGTTCTGATGCTCGCTATCTGCGTCGGTCTGATCGTTTGGGCTGTTGGCATGGGCATGGGCGGCATCACCGGCTTCGCCATGAACCAGGCTCGTGACCTTGGTCCTCGCATGGCCTATCAGGTGCTGCCGATCAAGAACAAGGCTGACAACAACTGGAAGTACGGCTTGCTTGTTCCTGGCATCGCTCCGTTTGTCGGCGCCGCTCTGGCCGCGCTGTTTGTGCATGGTTTCTTGGGCATGTTCTAGTCCGAGCAATTGATATAACGTCCGGTCACGGCACAAGTTAACTTTCCGCCGCGTCCTCGGACATGCAAGAAGCCCCCGCTGCGCACTTCGTGCGGCGGGGGCTTTTTGCGTCCTGCGGAATGCGGCGGAAAGTTAACTTGTGCCGTGACCTGCGGGAATCCGGGTGCGTTCGTGCAAGCAACCCAACATATATATCTGAATTTTGATGGGAGGGGCTTGTTGCTGTTGGGGGCGTTGAGGCGCGAGTGACACTTTGGGATGCGTGGCGTCTAGAGTCGGAGCGGAACTTTTGAATGGGGTCCGCACTTTGGGATGGGGCTCCCACTTTGGGAAGGGATAGTTACTTAGTTGAAGAGGGGCTTTATGGCTGATAAGTAGTCTTTGGCTACGTCGGCCTTATCTGCTTGGAAGTTGTGCCAGGCCCACCATTGGACCATTCCTACGAAGCTTGAGGCTATGTGGTGTAGTAGGAAGCTTCGGTCCATGGTGGCGGCGGGGCCGTTTGGGTCGGTGGGGACGGTTTCGGCTGCTCGTGACATGATGGTCTTGCGTAAGCAGTCGGCGAAGACGCGTGAGCCGGCGCCGGCTACGAGGGCGCGTACACCCTGGCGGCGCTCCCAGAGGTTGTTGAGGATATGCTCGACCTGTACGAGTGGGTCGTCGAGGGGTGCGCCGTCATCGTCGAGGACGTGGGTGCAGATGTCGCTCACGAGTTCGGACAGTAGGTCATCTTTGCTCTTGAAGAGGCCGTAGAAAGTCGCGCGGCCTACGTGAGCGCGCGCGATGATGTCGCCGACGGTGATCTTGCCGTAGTCCTCCTCGCGAAGGAGCTCGGAAAACGCCGTGACAATGGCGGCGCGGCTTTTTGCCTTGCGGGCATCCATAGCTATGCATCCATGTGAACAAGCAGGCAACGGAGCGTGCCCGAGCAGCCCTCGTAGGGGCGCTTACCAGCGCCGTAGCCGACGGCTTCGATGCGGTAGCGGGCTGGCAGGTGCTTGGACGTGCGTAGCGCGGCGACGATGGCGGCACCCGTGGGCGTCACGAGCTCGCCGGCGACCGGTGCGGGCGTGAGGGCGATATTGCCCGCCTGGCACAGGTTGACGACAGCGGGGACGGGAATGGGCATGAGACCGTGGGCACAGCGGATGGTACCGTGACCCTCAGAGAGCGACTCGACCACGATGTCCTCAATACCAAGGTCATCGAGGCAGATGGCGACAGAGCAGACGTCGACGATGGAGTCGACGGCGCCCACCTCGTGGAACATGACGGTCTCGGGCGTTTTGCCGTGGGCCTTGGCCTCGGCGGCGGCGAGCGCGGTAAAGATGGCGATCGCGCGACGCTTGGCGCCATCGCTTAGCTGCGAGCCATCGATGATGGCGGTGACGTCCGCCAAAGAACGGTGGTGATGGCCGTGGGCGTGATGGTGACCCTCGTGGCCATGACCGTGGGCCTCATGGTCATGCTCGTGGCAGTGCTCGTGTTCATGCTCGCCATGATCATGATGGTGGTGCTCATGCTCGTGCGTGTGCTCGGCAGGCGCTTCGTTGCCGTAGAGCCAGGCCATGTCGTGGTCGTGGTTCTCGAGCTCCTCTGCCAGCTGAACGTCAAAGTCGCAGGCGTCGATGCCATGCTTGTTTGCGCGTGTAACGGCAATCTCAAAGCCGTCGACCGGCAGCGTGGCGAGCTGCTCGCGCAGATGCTTCTCGCTGGCGCCCAGGTCGAGCAGGGCCGCGACGGTCATATCGCCGCTGATGCCCGAGGTGCCGTCGATGATAAGCGTGTGGTGATGGTTGGACATGAAATGCTCCTTAGCGGGCGCAGGACGTGCCGGCGCTCAGATGATTGATAAGACTTGCCTGGTAGGCGGCACCAAAGCCGTTATCGATATTGACGACCGAAACGCCGCTGGCGCAGGAGTTGAGCATGGCGAGCAGCGCGGCAACGCCGCCAAAGTTCGCGCCATAGCCCACGCTGGTGGGGACGGCGATGACCGGACAGCTCACAAGGCCTCCGATGACGCTCGCCAGGGCGCCTTCCATGCCGGCGATGGCGATGACCACCTGCGCCTGGGCAAGTTCCTCAGCATGAGCGAGCAGGCGGTGCAGGCCGGCGACACCCACGTCGTAGAGGCGATCGACCTCGTTGCCGTAGAACTCGGCCGTCAACGCGGCTTCCTCGGCAACGGGCAGGTCGCTCGTGCCGGCGCAGGCGACGACGATGCGTCCGTTGCCGTTGGGGGAGGGCTTGCCACCCACCAGGGCGAGCTGGGCGTCCGGGACATATCCCAGGTCGATGCCGTTGCCGAGGAGCTCCGAGGTGCAGGCTGCCTTTTCGTCGTCCAGGCGCGTGACCAGGATGCGCTCCTGGCCGGCATCGAGTAATGCTTTGATAATGGCGGCAATTTGCTCGGCGGTTTTACCGGCACCGTAGACAACTTCGCCGGCTCCCTGGCGCACCCCGCGCGAAAGATCGAGCTGCGCAAAGCCCAAATCGGCGGTCGGAGCCGTCTGGATGCGCGTGAGGGCGTCGGCAGGGGTGACTGCTCCGCCGGCAACATCGCTCAGCAATTGCTCAAGATCTCGCTTATCCATATATGTTCCCTTCGACGGCGCAAAGTCTAGCACTCAAAGGGTATGTTTCCGAACACTAGGACAAAATTGTTCGGAAACTATAGGACAGACTGCATCAATTGTTAGACGGATTGGCTAGTCGCGCAGGATGATGTCCATGGCGAGCATCAGATTGCGCTCGTCGATGGCAAACGGGGCGGCCTCGCGCGTCTTGGGCTTGGCACAAAACGCGATGCCCGTGCCCGCGGCCTGAATCATGGGGATGTCGTTGGCACCGTCGCCAATCGCGACGGTGTGGGCCATATCGACGCCGCACTCAACTGCCCAGTCCAGCAGCTGGATGAGCTTGGACTCCTTGGTCACAATGTCGGCAGCCAACTTACCGGCGAGCTTGCCGTCCACGACCTCCAGACGATTGGCCAGGCAGAAGTCGATACCCGCGGCAGCCACGATCTTGTCAGCGACCTCGTGGAAACCGCCGCTCACCACGCCGACCTTCCAGCCCTTGCTGTGCGCCGAGCGCACAAGCTCCAACGCGCCGGGGGTAAATGTCACGCGCTCAAAGGTGCGCTCGAACACGCTCTCGTCCAGGCCGGCGAGCAGCCCCACGCGCTCCTCGAGCGCCTGCTTAAAGTCGAGCTCGCCGCGCATGGCGCGTTCGGTGATCTGTGCCACCTGCTCGCCCACGCCGGCCTCTTCGCCCAACAGGTCGATGACCTCCTGGTTGATGAGCGTGGAGTCGATATCCATAACGATGAGGCGTGCAGTCATGGCGGGCCTTTCCGAGTGCTGTTTTATTGGGGCATATTGTCGCACGTGACGAGCGCGGGCGGGTGCCGCGGCGCGTCAATTGTTTCGTCTCCGTCAAGTCTTTGGGCAGGAGCCACTTTTTCGCGGCACATCGACGCGAGTGCGATAAGATAGAACGCCATGTCTGGCTGCGCGGTTTACGCAGGCTGGGCAAATCTGTACGACGCCGCCCGGAACGACACGGGGCGGCACAGATCCATAAAGGAGGATCACTGGTATGAGCCAGACCCGTCCCATCGATGAGCATTCCATGCACACCCGTACCTGCGGCGAGCTTCGCTTCGAGAACGTGGGCGAAGAGGTCACCCTCACCGGTTGGGTGAGCCGTCGCCGCGACCACGGCGGCCTTATCTTCTGCGACCTTCGCGACCGCGAGGGCATCACGCAGCTCACCTTCGACCCCGAGCACTCCGACGGCGATGCCTTTAAGATCGCCGAGACCATGCGTCCCGAGTGGCCCATCAAGATTCACGGCGTCGTGCGCGCCCGTGGCGAGGAGACCACCAACACCAAGCTCGCGACCGGCGAGATCGAGGTCCTGACCGACCACGCCGAGGTGCTCAACACGTCCGTCACCCCGCCGTTCCAAATCGAGGACGGCATCGAGACCAGCGAGGACACCCGCCTGCGCTATCGCTATCTGGACCTTCGTCGTCCCGAGATGATGGCCAACCTCAAGCTGCGCTCCGACTTTACCTTTGCCATTCGCGAGGCGCTGCACAACCGTGAGTTCATGGAGGTCGAGACGCCCTCCCTGTTCAAGTCTACGCCCGAGGGCGCCCGCGACTTCATCGTCCCCAGCCGCATCCAGCCGGGCAACTTCTACGCCCTGCCGCAGTCCCCGCAGCTCCTGAAGCAGCTGCTCATGGTCGGTGGCGTCGAGCGCTACTACCAGGTTGCCAAGTGCTTCCGCGACGAGGACCTGCGTGCCGACCGTCAGCCCGAGTTCACCCAGGTCGATATTGAGATGTCCTTCGTGGACCAGAATGACGTCATGAGCGCGCTCGAAGAGGTCCTGGCCGATGCCTTCGGCCGCATGGGTGTCGAGATGCCCACGCCGCTGCGTCGCATGGACTACTGGGAGGCCATGGACACCTATGGCTCCGACAAGCCCGATACCCGCTATGGCATGCACTTGGTCGACCTGACCGACATCTTCGCCAACTCCAAGTTCAAGGTCTTTGCGACTGCCGCAAACGAGGAGGGCTCTGTCGTCAAGGCTATCAACGCCAAGGGCGCCGGTGCCTGGGCACGTGCCAAGATCGATAAGCTCGCCGGCGTGGCCTCCACGTTTGGCGCCAAGGGCCTGGCCTGGATCGCCTTCCGCGAGGACGGCTCCATCAACAGCCCCATCGTCAAGTTCTTCTCGGACGAGGAGATGGCCTCTCTGCGCGAGCGCATGGACGTCGAGCCCGGCGACCTTGTGATGTTCGCCGCCGGCCCGCGCCTGCTCTCCGACGAGATCCTGGGCGGCATGCGTTCCCACATGGCCAACGCGCTCGAGATCAAGCGCGAGGGCCACGACTTCCTGTGGGTCGTCAACTTCCCGCTGTTCCACTGGGATGAGGACCGCAAGGCCTACGCTGCCGAGCACCAGCCCTTCACCCTGCCGACCGAGACCGACATCGCCAAGATCGAGGCCGACCCGCTGGCAGCCGGTTCGTGCACCTACGACTTTGTCATGGACGGCTTTGAGGCCGGCGGCGGCGGTATGCGTATCCACAACGCCGAGATGCAGCTGTCCATGCTTAAGCTCCTGGGCTTTACCGAGGAGCGCGCCGAGTCGCAGTTCGGCTTCCTCATGGAGGCGCTCAAGTTTGGTGCGCCCCCGATGGGCGGTTTTGCTCTGGGCCTGGACCGCGTGTGCATGCTACTCACCGGTTCCGACTCCATCCGCGACGTCATGGCGTTCCCCAAGACGGCCAGCGGCTCCGACCTCATGTCGGGCGCCCCGAGTGCCGTTAGCGGCGCCCAGCTCAAGGACGTCAGCCTGCGCTTGATGTAGGCGAGCGGCCACAAATTGCTTGCAACGAGGGAAGGACGTGCGCCTTCCCTCGTTTTTTATGCGCCGAGGTTGTGGGGGCATGGGATGACCGGGCGTCGCGGAAAGTGCGTCCCGGAATCTGCGTCCAGAACGGGTCGCGCTTTCCCAAAGGGGGTCCTCTGGGAAAGCGCGACCCAGAATTCGGCAAAATAATGGGGCACAGTTTCCGGTTGAGCGGTCTAACGGAAACTGTGCCCCAGAATGAGCACTCAAAACGGGGCAGGCTTTCCGCAACAACTGTCTGGCGGAAAGCCTGTCCCAGTTTCTTATAGCGAGTCTCTCTGAATTAGCTGCATGTGCATCACGGAGGTGGTGGGCTCGGCGCCCGTGA
Organism: uncultured Collinsella sp.; assembly: GCA_902494945.1. Lineage (GTDB taxonomy): Bacteria > Actinomycetota > Coriobacteriia > Coriobacteriales > Coriobacteriaceae > Collinsella. Next base: position 4,292 of record CABUVF010000033.1, on the reverse strand, counting down.
TCATGTCGAGCGCAATGTTGGCGGCCATGTGGCCTTCTTCGCGCAGGGGCTGGCGGACGGTCGTGAGCGCGGGGACGCAGCACGCCGCAATCTCGTGATCGTCGAAGCCGACGACGGAAACGTCCGCCGGAACAGATAGGCCTGCCTCGTTGAGTGCGGTGATGACGCCAGCCGCGATACGGTCCGATCCGCAGAGCACGCCATCGAAAGCAATCTCGCGCGCGAGGATCTGGTGCATGGCCTGATAGCCGTCTCCGCTGTTCCAGCCGGTATAGATAACGTTTGCGTCTGGGAGGTCTTCGCCCAAGACGGCGCGGTAGCCGCGCAGGCGGTCGACAACAGCGGGGTTGTCTTGCGGTCCCAACACGGCGACGATATCTTTGCGCCCGCGCTCTTTCATAGCGAGCGCTGCAAAGCGTCCGCCCTCTTCGTCGTCAGAGTAGACTGTCGAGAACACATCGCGATAGGGGTGGCCCTCGAGCTGGCCGCACAACACGGTGGGTACACCCAGCTCGCGCAGCACCTCGAGCAGCTCGCTGCCCTTGTAGGGGGAGACGTCGATCACGGCGTCGAACGAGCGGCGCTCAAAGTGCTCGCGTGCGCGGTTGCGCTCATGCGTAGAAGACGCCTGCAAGATAACGGGCAGATAGGACGACTCCGACAGTTCCTCGGTAATGCCGCTCAAAAATTCGCTATAGGTGGGGTCGCTGAAGAGCTCACTCAGGGGCTCGGTCACGAGCACGGCGATGATTTCCGTGCGCCCGACAGCGAGCGCTCGGCCGCGAGCGTTGGGGACAAAATTGACTTCCTTGGCCGCTGCGCGGACGCGTTTTTTGGTTTCCTCGCTAATGCGGGGCGAATCGTTGAGGGCGCGTGAGGCCGTGGAGCGCGACACGCCGGCAGCTGCGGCAACCTCGGCAAGCGTAGGTGCGGTGCGAACTGGTTGGGTCATGGCGTCTCCTGGAAAATGCGGTCGATGTTGTCACTGATACGGGCTGGTGCGGATACAGCTTACTATAGTGCACCTGAAGAGCGTTCATGATATCCGGTGACAGGTGTCGTTTTGCAACCAAGCCGCAATCGAATACGTCTCGTGTGGGTGAGATATCAGCGGGCGCGGCGGTTGCCTACGAGCTTAAGAACGATGTTTTGTGTTGAGTTTCGATACTCAGGGTGACATAAGTGTCGCAGCTGTACAACCGGTTGCACCGTTAATCCGACCAAATCGACCGTTCAGCGGACAACCGGTTGCACAATTTTTTGCATCGCCCGTAAGATAAGGACAACCGGTTGCACAAGAATCACTACGATGACGAAGGAGCATCACCATGGACGCCATTAACGATTGGGAAAACCAAGCGCTCACCCACAGGAACCGCCTGGCACCCCATGCGTACTTTATGGGTTACGAGACCGCCGATCTCGCCGCTACGTACAGCCGCGAGCTGTCGCGCGGATTTGTCCAGCTGTCCGGCTCGTGGCAGTTCCGCCTTTTTGAGGGCCCCGCGGCCGTCTCCAACGAGGCGCTTTGCACGTACGAGCCCGAGTGGGATCACGTGGAGGTTCCGCACCTGTGGCAGGTAGACGGCTATGGTAACCTTGCCTACACCGATGAGGGTTTTCCGTTCCCGGTGGATCAGCCGTTCGTTCCCTCCGACGACCCCACGGGCGTCTACCAGCGCATCGTCAACCTTCCCGCCGTGCCTGCCGGCGCTCGCGAGATCATTCGCTTCGACGGTATCGAGAGCTACGGCGAGCTGTATGTCAACGGCAAGTTTATCGGCATGACCAAGGGTTCGCGCCTGTCCGCCGAGTTTGACGTGACCGACGCGCTCGTCGAGGGCGACAACCTGTTTGCGGTCAAGGTTCTGCAGTACAGCGATGGTAGCTACATCGAGGACCAGGACATGTGGTGGGCGTCGGGCATCTTCCGCGATGTGTACCTCATGCAGCGTCCCGCCGCGCATCTGGTCGACTTTAGGTTCCGCACGCACCGCGAGGGCGATGCCGCCCTGATCACGCTCGATACGGTTGCCGAGGGCGCTTCCCGCGTCGTGTTTACGCTCAGCGATGGCGAGAACGTGGTCGCTACGGGCGAGTGCGTCGATGGCCATGCCGAGTGCAGCGTTGCCGATGCCCACTTCTGGAACCCCGAGGACCCCTTCCTCTATGACCTTACGCTTGAGGTCTACGACGGCGACGAGGTCAGCGAGTACGTTCCGCATCGCCAGGGTCTTGCCGAGGTGACGGTCGAGGGCAATCATATCTACCTCAACGGCACCTACTTTAAGATGCATGGCGTCAACCGCCACGATCACGACGATCACAAGGGCCGCGCCGTGGGCCTCGAGCGCATGCGCCGTGACCTGGAGCTCATGAAGCAGCACAACATCAACGCGGTGCGCACGTCCCACTACGCCAACGACCCGCGCTTCTACGAGCTGTGCGACGAGTACGGCATCATGCTGGTCGCCGAGACCGATATGGAGAGCCACGGCTTCGAGAATATCGGCAATATCGCCCTGGTCACCGACGACCCTGCCTGGGAGCCGGCTTACGTTGACCGTGTTGAGCGCCTGGTGATGCAGGAGCGCAACCACGCGTGCATCATCATGTGGTCGATGGGCAACGAGAGCGGCTATGGCTGCAACATCCGCGCGATGTACGCCAAAGCTCACGAGCTCGACGGTCGTCCGGTCCACTACGAGGAGGATCGCAACGCCGATACCGTCGACGTCATTTCCACGATGTACTCCCGCGTGTCGCAGATGAACGACTTTGGCGAGCATCCGTTCCCCAAGCCGCGCATCAACTGCGAGTACGGCCACTCCATGGGTAATGGTCCCGGAGGCCTGTCCGAGTACCAGGAGGTCTTCGATCGCTGGGATTGCATCCAAGGCCAGTTTATTTGGGAATGGTGCGACCACGGTTTGGCTGCTGTGACCGAGGACGGCGTTGCCTACGACATGTATGGCGGCGACAACGGCGATTACCCCAACAACAGCAACTTCTGCATCGACGGCATGGTGTTCCCCTGGCAGCAGCCGAGCCCGGGCCTTACCGAGTACGGCCAGGTCATCTGCCCGGTCCGCATGGCTTATGACGCCGAGGCGGGCGAGCTGACCGTCACCAACAAGCGTTGGTTTACCACCCTCGAAGATGTTTGCCTGTCGGCCGAGACCCTGGTGGACGGCGACGTGGTCTGCCGCAAGACGCTCATGCCCGGTGCGGTTGCCCCCGGCGAGTCCGTCCAGCTGCCACTGGTGATTCGCGAGGCTGCAGTGGGCGAGACCCTGCTGACCGTGCACGCCTATACCATGGCGGTTCACACCTGGTGCGAGCCGATGTTCCAGCTGGGCGCAAGCCAGCTTGCCATCGCAAACCATCCGGCGCCGGCCATCGCGGCTCCCACTCGTCCTGAGCTTACGGTTGAGGAGACCGAGCAGGAGATTCGCATTCACTCCCTCAACGGCGAGCTGACCTTCAGCAAGGTCAACGGTACCGTGAGCGAGTGGAAGGCATCCGGCCGCGACGTCATGACCTCCGGTCCCCAGGTTGGTTTTTGGCATCCGCTCGTCGATAACCACGCCCAGGAGTATGACTCCCTGTGGAAGGACAACTTCATCGATGTGATGCAGACGTCTACCCGCAAGGTTTCTTGGAAGCAGGACGGCAATGCGGTCGTCGTTACCGTGAGCCAGCGTGTCGCTCCTCCCGTCCGCGCGTTCGGCATGCGCGTCGAGCTCGTCTACACCGTGCTTCCGAGCGGTCGCGTCGACCTCAAGGTTTCCGGCGAGCCCTACGGCGACTATTCGGACATTATCCCGCGCATCGGCATCTCCTTCGAGGTTCCCGGTTGTGATCGTGCCGTCGAGTGGTATGGCCACGGCCCGGGTGAGAACTATCCGGACTCGCTGCGCGCCAACCCGGTCGGTCATTACCGCACTACGGTCGACGACATGTTCACGCCCTACGTCATGCCTCAGGACTGCGCCAACCGCGAGGGTACCCGTTGGGTTGCCCTGCGCTCTAGCCACGGTGACGGCGTGCTGGTGACTCGTCCAGCCGACGCCGCTTCCAACCCGTTCTCATTCTCTGCATGGCCCTATAGCTGCGAGGCTATCGATAACGCCAAGCATGTCTACGATCTTGTCCCGGGCGACACGGTTACGATCAACATCAACGACCAGCTGCTCGGCCTTGGCTCGAACTCTTGGGGTTCCGAGGTGCTCGATTCCTATCGCACCCGTTTTGAGAGCTTCAGCTTTGAGGTGTCCCTGCGACCGCTGACG
>CABUVF010000032.1 GCA_902494945.1 uncultured Collinsella sp. | reverse complement strand
ACCTTCTCGCGTGCCGGGGGAAGAATCTTATCCATCTCGGCGATACCGGCATACATATCGGCAAGATCGGCGTAGCCCTCCTGCTGATCGAGCAGCTCTGCCGCAAGCGACAGCGAAATACCAGCGGGGACCTCGGCCTGCGGCACACCCTCGCCCCACGGGTAGACCCACGTGGTCCACTTGCCGGAGTCGATCTTAGATCCAGCGTTGTCGGTCTGGGCGATCACCGTAGCGCCGGCAGCAAGGGCAATCTCGCAGCCCTCGACGACCTCGGGGGTGTTGCCACTGTGGCTACAAGCGATGACCAGGGACTTCTCGCCCAGACGACGCGGACGCATAATGTCGAATTCACGCGCGGTATAGATATACGAAGTGAAGGTGGTTGCCTCGCGCTGCAGAAGCTCATGAGCCGGGATCAAATCGATCATGGAGCCACCGCAAGCAATCCAGTAGACGCTGTCGAACTTGCCCTTCTCGGCAATTGCCTCTTTGATCAGATCGTGTGCGTTCATATCCAGTTCCTTTCTTGTTTGGTCCGCAATCAATGAGATTGGCTGCGTGGCCGATAGTTGTTTTAGTCAATCAGATATTTTTCGAATGCGGCCATGTTCTTGGCATCTGCCGCCGCCGGGTCATCGTAGTAACGACCGTCCGTGATTTCCTGGCCCAGCATGCCGTCAAAACCATGGGCGTTGAGCGTGGCGACGAAGGCGTCCATATCGTGCTTGCCATCGCCCCACACCAGATGGCCATACGGGTCACCGTCGATAAAGTGCATCTCGTGAATTGCCCCATCACCAAAGGCGGCAAACCAGTCCTCGAGCGTCTCGCCTGCAACGCCCATCGCGGTTGTATCAACCATGGGCTGTAAGTACGGGCTCGCGACCTCGTCAATCATGCGCTTCGCATCGGAAACCGTCGTCACAAGGTTGCTCTCCTCGGGACGCAGGCTTTCCATCGTAAGCACCAGACCGTGCTCGCCGGCATACTCCGCCAGAATGGACAAGTGCTCGCGGCTGCGCTTCCAGGCTTCCTCGCGATCCTCGTCCCAGTCGCCCCAGCCCGAGTTGACGGACATACGGTCGCACCCAAGTACCTCGGCAAGCTCAATGCCGTGCTTAAAGTACGCCAGGCTGCGCTGTTCATGCAGCGGCTTGCGTGCGCAGTATTGCCAAGGATAGACAACATTCTCGGGGCACAGAGTACGATACCTAAGCCCACGGTCTGCAGCCTTTTTCGCCAGGACCTCAGCCTCAAAGTAGCCCGTGTGGTCGAGCGTCACATGCGGCTCCGCACACCACAGCTCAATGGACTCAAAGCCCAAACGCTGCTGCGCGTCAAGGAAGTAATCGAGCGACCACATGATGTAGTGGATATTCATGCCCGCAATCTGTTCGCGGCGCAGCGTCGGTTTGGATTCAGACACCTTATGCCTCCTTATTTCGATCGAACACGATTTGTCCGTCCGACATCGTCATATCAACCGCAAGATCGCGTGCGTCGCGATAATCGAGGTCGAACACATCCCGATCGAGCACGCAGATATCGGCAAGCTTGCCAACCTCAAGCGTACCCAGCTCGTCTTCGCGCATCAGATCGTACGCGCCCCCGGCAGTCCAAGCGCGCAAGAGCTCGACAAGCGTCAGCACGTTGGCCTCATTCACGGGCAGTCCATCGTCGAAGTATCCGCCGCACGCGCTGTAGATTGACTCGCCCAGGCTCGGAATCAGCAGCGGCAAATCCGTACCACAGCACACCGTGCATCCGGAATCTTCCATGCCGCGGCGATTCCAGCTGTGTAAAAGTCGCGTCTCGCCAATTTGTCGACGCATCATCGATAGGCAATCCTCGCGCCGGTCCAGCGTCAGAATCTGCGGATAGACCTCGCAAATTCCACCTAACTTGCCAAACTCGACAAGATCGGTCGGGTCAGAGTTCTCAAGATCGGTAATCGCATGGCGGCGAAGCATCCGTCCATGTTCGTCTCGAGGCAGCGAGGCATAGAGCGCCACGGTGCGACGAACGGCGCCATCTCCCTGGCAATGCAAGGAATATCGGAAGCCGTCAGCATCAATTGCACGCAGCTCGTTCTCAATCAGATCCCACTCGGGCTCCTCGACGACCGTCTTGCCGGCGGCTCCCGCATCGGCCGTGTCCTCATAGGGGTCAATCATCTCGGCAAGCCCCACCCATACGCCGCGATCGGTCATACGGTTGAAGCCAGAAAAACGAACGAACGGTCCCCGGAAGCGCTCTCGTGCCTCGCGGGCATATGCCAGATTTGCACCAGCGCCCACCGGCTGCGACATCATAGAGACGCGAACCGTCAGCTCACCAGATTCCTCACGGCGAGCCATTTCGTCGGCAAAGCCGTAGTAGTCATCAAACGCCATCTCCTTGATGGCGGTAACGCCGCGCTCGTTAAGCATGCTCATGTAGTCCGAATACCCGGCACGCACCTCGGGCAGCGCAAGGAAATCGCTCATCATGCGCCAGATCTTCTCGGCATAGCACGCCTGCGGTGTAAAGCCGTATCGCGCACTGGCGGCAGCATTGAGAACGCAGGTCTCCGCACCCGATGTAAAGCAAACGACAGGGATATCGCCAAAACAATCGTCAAACACAGCTGCCGTATTTGCGTTCTCGGCATCCGACGCCAACATTTCGGGTAGGCTGTGGCCAAAAGCCGCCGCACAATCCGGATGATCTTCTTTCCATGCACGCAAGAGCGACACGGCCTCTTTGGCATCGGCGATGCCGGACAGATCAGACCCCAACGTCCGCAGCGCCCAGCCTGTATAGAAGGTATGCACATCGATCAGGCCGGGCATGACGGTGCGGTCGCCCAGGTCAACTACCTCGTCCGCTTGGGTCAAATACGAAGCTACCTCACACTTGGTGCCAACAGCCTCAATTCGATTGCCACGGACCGCTACGAAACCTTCAAACGGCAGGTCCCCCGTACCGGTAAAGACGCTCTTAGACGTCAGGACCGTTAAACGATCAGACATCACAACCACCTACACCGGAAGCATGCCAGAGATTGCCGTTACGATCAGGCCAAAGACGACCATGAAAATGAAGAACTTCCAAATGGTCTTCCACCATTGGCCAAACGAGATCTTTGCCACGGCAAGGCCGGCAACCGTCATGCCCGCCACGGGACTGATGGTGTTGATGGTCTGATTGGCAAACTGGAGCGCGGTAACGGCGGCCTCGGGATTGAGGCCCATAAGCTCGGTCAGCGGACCCATGACGGGCATGGTGAGCGCCGCCAGGCCAGAGCTCGAGGGAACCAGCAAAGAGAGCAGGCCAAGGACGATATACATAAACGTGGTGTAGACGGCGGCGGGTGCACCGGCGAGCGCAGTAGCGAGCGCCTGGAGAATGGTGTCGATGATCATGCCGCCCTCGGCGATGACCAGAATGCCGCGAGCGATACCGATAACGATAGCGGCGTACGCAAAGTCGGCGAGACCTTTAACGAACTCCTCAGCAATCGTCTGCTGGTCAAGACCGCCCAGGATACCGGCAAGCAAGCCCATGCCAAGGAACACGGCGGAAATCTCATTCATGTACCAACCCTGGGTAACAAGACCCCAGACGATAATGCCCATACCGCAGGCAAAATCGATAAGCACGAGCTTCTGACGGATAGTGAACTCTTCCTCGATGGAGGCATCGGTCACGGAAAACTCGATACGCTTGAGTTTATCGTCCTCGTACGTAATGGACGACTCGGGGTTTTTCTTGACGCGCATAGCGTAGCGCATGGCCCATGCGATACCGACGGCAGTGAAGATGACCCAAGAAACGGCGCGCAGCCACAGCTGAGGATTGCCCTCGATGCCGATAATGCCCTGTGCGATCAAGACGTTAAACGGATCGATGGTCGAGGCACAATATCCCAGGTTAGGACCAAGGAAGCAGATGATGAATGCCGTCATCGAGTCATAACCGATACCCATCATGATGGGAATGAAGATGGCATAGAACGGCAGGGCTTCCTCAGACATACCAAACGTAGTGCCGCAAATGGACAGCAACGTCATCGTGATGGGGATGATGAGGATGTCCTTGTTCTTGAGCTTTTTAATCACACGGCTCATGCCGGCATTCAAAGCGTTGGTCTTGGTGATGATTGCGAACGATCCGCCAATCAATAAGACGAACGCAACGACGTCGGCAGCCTCCTGGATGCCCTTAGTAGGCGCTTGCAGGACCGCAAAGATATCCTGGCCCAGATTGATGGTCTCGCCGGTTTCGGAATCGGTGTAGTTCTTATCGACCTGTTCATAGGTTCCAGCAACGGCGACTTCACGCTCGCCCGCCGCTGTCGAAATCATCTTGCGCTGATACTGACCAGAGGGAACGATCCAAGTCAAGACCGCAAAGACAACGATCAGCAAGAACATGATCGTATAGACATGCGGTAATTTGAACTTAAAACGTCTGTTTGTCCTCTTCGCCTTCGTATCTGACATAGATACCTCCAAAGAACTCGAGACTGCATCGCATCTCGCTTCAACGTTTGCACAAGGCAAACGTTCTATGACGTTCTATAGATTACCAGCAGCTTTTCTCGTCATCAAGATAATTTCAAACTGATTGCCGCAACGCGGTTGAACGGTTGCGTTTGCGCCGTGAACGGTATGGAAACGCCCGGTGAGACGATTCACCGGGCGTTTCCATACGCATGTCCTAGATGTCAAAAACGTAGCGAGACCCAACGATCCGCTGACGACCGATGATAAACGGCCGCTGCTGCTCATCGAAAAAGAAGGCTTCCATATAAAACAAGGGTTCGCCAACGGGAACTGCCAACACCCGAGCGACCTCGGGCGACGCGCACGCGATCTCAAGCGTGCATGGGTCGGTAAACGCGGGCGTGCGGCCCGTCCGGTTGCGCACGAACTCAAAAATGGATTGGTTAGATAGAGGTGCCGTTGATAGATAGGCGTTGTCCTCGTAAACATATATGTTGTTCTCGAGCATGACAGGGACGCCATCGGCAGTACGCACGCGCTCAACGCAAATCAAGTCAGTTCCATCGGGAACACCAAAGAACTGTGCTTCGGTGGAATCCGCCGGCAGTATCTTTCTCGAAATGACACACGCCCCCGGTTCCATTCCGTTAACGCGACATGCGTCCGAAAAACTCTGGACGTCATCCTTCTGGCGAATCTTGCGCTTGAGCTTGGGGGCATTGACAAACGTGCCTTTCCCCTGTCGCTTCGTTAGATAGCCCTGCTGGACGAGCTCCTCAATAGCGCGTCGCACGGTAACGCGGCCAACTTTATAGCTCTCAGCCAATTCGAATTCGTTGGGTATCCGCGCGCCCGCCTTGTAGGCGCCGGAGTTGATTTCGTTTTTAATGATATCGATAACCTGTTGGTACAGCGGTATCGCTGCTTTACCGTCAGTTGGCCCTTCAGTCGGTGGCATATACCCTCTCCCAGCACAATTAATTCTAAAACGGGCTTAAGGGCATTCAACAAGCCCTTAAGCCCGCATTAGCTTAAAGTATGCTAGGTGTCGCACCAAAATGTTGGCTATTTACTCATCAGACCCGAAAAACGCGCAACTACCGCGCTCCTAAGAAAGCGTGAGCAGCTCCGGCAGCTGATCGATAATCTTATCTGCGGCGTCCTGACTAAAGCCAAAGCGCTCCTCACGCTTGGCGATTACTGTCAGACCGGCGCGCTTGCCGGCAGTGATGCCAGGCACCGAATCCTCAACGCAGCAGCAGCGATTCGCGGGCAGTCCCAGTAGTTCCAGCGCATGCAGGTAGATGTCGGGCTCGGGCTTGCTCTCCTTAAACTGCTCGCCACTCACCACATACTCAAAGGCATCCGACAGCCCGCACGCATTGAGCACCTCCTCGATGCTATCCATGGGAGACGAGCTGGCAAGCGCTACGCGAACGCCGCGGCGCGGCAGCTCTCGAATCGTATCCACGGCGCCTGGGTTAATCAAAGCCTGATAGTCGCGCGGACGTTTATGCGCCCACTCGTCCCAACGGGCCAACGCTTCCTCGCCAGTGAAATGCCCCTTACCGGCGCGCTCGAACCAATCGACCAGCATGTGGAGAAAGAACTGATGCGAGGTACCGACCTGCCCGTTCAGCTCCTCTTGGGTCAGGTTCAACCCAAGCTCCTTGGCAAACGCGGCAGTCTCGCCCAGGTAGTAATACTCGGTATCGACAATCACGCCGTCCATGTCAAAGATAACGGCGTCGAACGGAAATGCGGACACGGCACCCTCCCTAACAAAAGGGCGCCCACAAGCGGACGCCCGAACCATGCACTATCGGCGATTCTAACCCAGCAGCTGGTCAAGTGCCACCGCAATGCCGTCTTCGTTGTTGTTGGCGGTCACCATCTGCGCCACGGCTTTGACCTCGTCGACGGCGTTACCCATGGCAACACCGGTACCCGCCCACTCGATCATGGACTTGTCGTTCTGGCCGTCGCCAAACGAAACGACCTCGCTGGCATCGATGCCAAGCTTGGGCAGGGCACCCTCGAGCGCACGCGCCTTGTCGATGCTGGGCGCCGTGTACTCAAAGTACCAGTCGGCCGTAAACATACCCGAAAGCGTCTGCTTAAAGGGCGCATACATCTCCTCGTAATGCGCCTGCAGGTAGGCTGGATCGCCCGCCGTCAGCAGCTTGTCCACGGGACAAGCGTCCACGACCTCATGCAAGCTCTCGACCTCACGGATCTTAAGGTCGCACGCATCGCGCTCATACTTGACGATATTCTTCTGCGAACCGTCCGGCAGTGTGATCATGCAGCGATACGAGTCCACGACGTGCAGGTCCCGACCGAGCGAGATCATGGGAATCACGTCGAAATTGCGCAGATGATCAATCAGACGGTGCAGTTCGTCAGCCGGCATGGCCTGGTCAAAAAGAACCTCATCGGTCTGAGCGTCGACCACATGCGCGCCATTAAAGGCAACTAGCAGACCATCATGGTTCTGAAGGTCGAGCTCCTGCGCCAAGGCGTGCAGCCCCCATGCGGGGCGACCCGAAGCCAAGATGAGCTTAATGCCCGACTCCTGCGCCGCGAGCAGTTTCTCGCGCGTACGCGGGCTGATGACCTTTTGGTCGTTGGTGAGCGTACCGTCGATATCCATTGCGATGGCTTTGATTGCCATATATGTCTCCCTGTCATTGAACAACCTTGTCTGAGTCATCATACAGAACACCCACGGCGGCGCTGTTTGCAACGGGAAAAATGTCATATTGTCCCAAACATGAACGGCGCACCTTCGACGATTGCGATGCCCGTCGAGGCGCCTCCCGATACATTCCATCCTATCCAAATAGCAAAGGGGCCCGCATCCCAACGGATACGGGCCCCTTTCAGCCATACGTTAGTTTACAGCGAAACTTACTTGCGGTGAGCGCGGTAGAACTCGATGAGCGCCTGGGTCGAAGCGTCCTGCTCGGCCTTGGCGGCGTCGTCGTGGAAGGCCGGGGTGATCTGCTTGGCAAGCTGCTTGCCCAGCTCGACGCCCCACTGGTCGTAGGAGTCGATGCCCCAGACCGTGCCCTCGACAAACGTGATGTGCTCGTACAGGGCGATGAGCTCGCCGAGCGCAAACGGGGTCAGCGTGTCACCGAAGATCGAGGTCGTCGGACGGTTGCCCTCAAAGCAGCGGGCCGGGACGATCTGCTCGGGCGTGCCCTCGGCACGCACCTCATCGGCCGTCTTACCAAAGGCGAGCGCCTTGGTCTGGGCCAGGAAGTTGCCCAGGAACAGCTCGTGCACGTCCTGACCGCTGTCGGTCGCAGGGTTGGCGGTATTGGCAAAGGCGATGAAATCGGCCGGGACCACCACGGTGCCCTGGTGCAGCAGCTGGTAGAAGGCGTGCTGACCGTTGGTGCCGGGCTCGCCCCAGAAGATCTCGCCGGTATCGGAGGTCACAGCGCTGCCGTCCCAGCGGACATGCTTGCCGTTGGACTCCATGGTGAGCTGCTGCAGGTAGGCCGGGAAACGGTGCAGATACTGGCAGTACGGAAGCACGGCGTGGCTCTTGGAGCCGAAGAAGTTGACGTACCAGACGTTGAGCAGGCCCATCAGCGCGACGGCGTTGTTCTCGAGCGGCGTGTTGCAGAAGTACTCGTCGATGGCGTGGAAGCCCTCAAGGAACTGCTGGAAACGCTCGGGGCCGAGCACGACGATCAGCGACAGGCCCACGGCGGAGTCAACGGAATAGCGGCCGCCGACCCAGCTCCAGAAACCAAAAGCGTTAGCGGGGTCGATACCGAAGGCCTCGACCTTCTCGAGTGCGGTGGAAACGGCGACGAAGTGCTTTGCCACGGCCTCGGCGTTCTGCTCATCGGAGCCATCGATGGCGCCCTGAGCCTTGAGCTGCTCGAGCATCCAGGTCTTGACCTCGCGGGCGTTGGTGAGGGTCTCGAGCGTGGTGAAGGTCTTAGAGACGATGATCACGAGCGTGGTCTCGGGATCCAAACCCTTGAGCTTCTCGGCCTGGTCGTTGGGGTCGATGTTGGAGATATAGCGGCAGTCGATACCGGCGTCGGCATAGGGACGCAGGGCCTCGTAAGCCATGACCGGGCCCAGATCGGAGCCGCCGATGCCGATGGACACCAGGTGCTCGATCTTCTTGCCGGTAACGCCCTTCCACTCACCGGAGCGCACGCGCTCGGCGAAGGCATACATGCGATCGAGGACCTCGTGCACGTCGGCGACGACATCCTGGCCGTCGACGATAAGCTGGCCTTTCTCGCTTGCCGGACGGCGCAGCGCGGTGTGCAGGACGGCGCGGTCCTCGGTGGTGTTGATGTGCTCGCCGGAGAACATGGCGTCGCGGCGCTCCTCGAGCTTCACCTCGCGGGCAAGATCGCACAGCAGCTTGACGGTCTCATCAGTCACCAGGTTCTTGGACAGATCGAAGTGCAGGTCACCGGCGTCAAAGCTCAGCTTGTTCACGCGCTCGACATCAGCGGCGAACCAGGCCTTGAGGTCGATACCTTCAGCCTCGAGCTTCTCCTGATGAGCCTCGAGCGCCTTCCAAGCGGCAGTCGACGTAGCATCGATAGGTGCGGCAACAGTTGCCATAAAGTCCTCCTCAGCATACGGGCGCAAGCCTCCATGCGCCCGGATAATCAGATAGTCCTATTCTAGCGCAGGTCAAGACTACAATCAGCGAGCGTTGCCAATCCGCCCCCCAACGGCAACCGACCAAAAAGGGACAGGTTTATTTTGGCAGGTCAAACGCTTTACCAACCAAAAATAACCTATCCCTTTATGGTAAATATTAGGCCGCGGCGCACACACTGCCGAGCAGCTCGCGCAAGGGCGAGCCGATACCCTCCAGCAGTTCGGGAGCGATGATGGCGAAAACGGGAACCTCGCCGGCACCCACAACGGCGGGCACTTTTCCCTCGGAGACGATGCATCCGTAGGGAACAAAGCCGTCCTCGCCGGCATCGAGCACGGCCATGCGACGAGCGAGTTCGCGCGCAAAGCCCGCCGTATCGGCATCGCCGATCGCCAGGACAAAGTCCACGCCCTCATCGGTCGCCAGGGCTACGGCCTCATCGACCAAATCGTCTCCCCCGTCGCCCCCGACCAAGCCGCAACGAAAGAGCACGCGTTCGAGCAGGGCGCGATCGAGCGAGCCCAGCGCCGCCGAAACGAGCTCATCACGCGTGTGCTTGTCGCCTCCCAGCACGACCAGTGTCTTGGTGCCGCCATAGTGGGCAACCAATCGCCCGCACCAGCGAGCCACGTCCCCATCCGCAACCAAGCGCGTCGGCATACCAAACCCATAGTTAACCATTATCCCCACAACCCTTCCGTGCTTTATGGTGGCATCAATCGTTAGCCTCATGCTACGAAGCGAGCTTTTCCGAGCTGTTTCGCGCTCTTTAGGGCTGCGTTAAAAACCCGATGCAGCCGCACGACCATACCTGCCAAATAGGGACAGGTTTTGACGGTGTCCGGTCGAGCAGGTATTATCGAACAGGTATTCGATAAGAACATATGTTTGATTGGAGGCACGGATGGCGCACGAGCAGCACACCTACATCTGCATCGACCTCAAAACGTTTTATGCCAGCGTCGAGTGCGTCGATCGTGGGCTCGATCCGCTCACCACCAACCTGGTCGTTGCCGACGAATCGCGCGGGCGCACGACCATCTGCCTCGCCATCACGCAGTCCATGAAGGACCTCGGGATACACAATCGCTGCCGTCTGTTCGAGATTCCCGACGGCATCGACTACATCAAAGCCGTACCGCGCATGCAGCACTACATGGAGGTGTCGGCGCAGATCTACGGTATCTACCTGGAATACGTCAGTCCGCAAGACGTTCACGTCTACTCAATTGACGAGTGCTTTATCGACGTGACACCCTATCTGGACCTCTATCACACCGATGCGGAAGGCTTCGCCTGCATGTTACGCGACGAAGTCCTCGCGCGTACCGGCGTCACGGCGACGGTCGGTATCGGCCCCAACCTATTCCAGGCCAAGGTAGCGCTCGACATTACCGCCAAGCACGCACCCAGCCGCATCGGCATGCTCGACGACGAGACCTTCCGCAAGGAGATCTGGCCCCATCGCCCCATCACCGACATCTGGGGCATCGGCCCCGGCGTGGCGGCCCGTCTCGAGAAATACGGCGTCTACGACCTGATGGGCGTCGCCGCACTCGACGAGAACCTGCTCTACGACGAACTCGGCGTCAATGCCGAATATCTTATCGACCACGCCTTCGGGCGCGAGCCGACAACCATCGCCGATATCCAAGCCTATCGCCCGCAAGCGACCTCGACCACCACAGGACAGGTGCTCTCGAAGGGCTATGCCTACGAGCAGGCCTACACCGTCTTGCGCGAAATGGTCGACAACGCCGTGTTGGATCTAGTCGATAAGCACGTGGTCTGCGACAGCATCTCGCTCTTTGTGGGCTACGCGAGCGAGCGCGCCGACATACGCCGGCTCAACGCCAGCGGCACGGCGCAGTATATAGACGGCTGCGGACACTTGCGCTCGAGTACCTCGGGCATCGAGCCCGCAGCGACCGACGGCCCCGAGCTCGCGCCCCGTGCTCCCAAGCCCGTCCAGCGCGATGACGAAAGGCGTCGCCTGGTGCGCGAAGCGCAGGCAATCGATGGCATCTTTGTGGGAGAGCATGGCGGCAAACCGCGTGGTGGCTATGCCGCACTCTTTGCGCACTCCAACGCCTCGCGAAAGCTGCCCGAGCGCACTAATTCGTTTAAGAAAATCATGGGGTATTTCGATGACCTTTGGGCACAAACGGTCGATCCCAAACGACCGGTCAAGCGCATCAACCTGGGATTTGGCAATCTTGTGCCCGAGGAATTTGCCACCATCGATCTGTTCAGCGATATCGAGGCCGATGAGCGCGAGCGCGACCTGGCGCGCGCCGTCCTGGCCGTGAAAGGCAAGTACGGCAAGAACGCGCTCGTCAAGGGATTAAGCTTTACCGCCGGCGCCACCGCGCGCGAACGCAACGGCCAAGTTGGAGGACATCGTGCCTAAACCCAAGCAGCAGCCCGTGCGCCCGCCGACCGCCTTCGAGCGCCTGGCGGACCCCGAGGGCAGACGTCGCGCCGCCGACCCCAACCTCACTGCCAACGGTGCCGTGCGCGCCAACCGCGCCGCACAGTTTATGCCCTTTGCCGCCCTCACGGGATACTACGAACTCGTGCGCAAGCAGGAAATCACCGTCGAGTCAAAACGTGAGCTCACGGAAGAAAAAGCCCTCGTACTTTCTAAAAAGCTCGAGGGTCTCAAACGTGGCGACTTGGTTCGTGTCACCTATTACGATACATACGGCTATCGCAGCCGCACCGGCATCCTCGACGAGGCGCTCCCCGCCTTCAAGCTCCTCAAGCTCCGAGACATCGCCATCGACTTCGACGACATCCAAGACATCGAACTGCGCGGACGAGCCTAGCCAAGGAAGCGCATCCAGGGCGGCGCTTACAGCGTCATGACGTAGTAGCCCGCGTCTTTCACGGCCGTCTCGAGGACACCACGATCAACCGGCTGCTTAGAGCGCACGCGTGCCGTGTGGTCCGCATACGTCACCGTTGCCCACACGCCATCCAGCGCATTGAGGGCATTGGCTACGTTCTGAGCGCAGCCGTCACAGTTCATGCCGCCGATGAGCAGCTCATCGCTATAGGGATAGTGTGACGCATCGGTATCCACCACAACAACCTTTTTGGCCTTCTTGCCGCTCGTACCATCGCTGCAGCAACTCTTCCCGTGTGTCGAAGCGGCAATGCGACGCAGTCCAAAAAACATGCCGACGGCAATGACGGCCAGCACGATGAGATTCGCAGGGTTGAGCAAGTCACTCATGCGCTCCCCTTTCAAGTAGCACTATCTAGATACCCCCATGGGGTGCCCCCATCTTAACCCAAAATCATGTCTGTTCGGTCAATTAGTTTCCCTCTTCAAACTTTTTTGTTGACCATGGCTTACTTTCGTGTATAAGTTTTCCTAGGCTAACAGTTTAGATCCGTAAGGAGCGCCGTGACTCGAACCATAGACATCCCAACGTTTCAGGCGGCAGTCGTGCGCAACTGCTCTCCCACGCTCGCGGGCATCAAGCCGGCATCGCTCTTTACCTATCCAGGCACCTACGCCCACGGGGACGGCTCGACCACAACCGAAACCATTGCAGAACGCCGAGCACGCCTGCTCAACGTTATCGCCCAGTGCAATCGCGAGCTTGACCCGCTCGGCATCCACCTGAGTGTTTTGGTCTGGCGGCCCTGCGGAGCGCTCGTGTACGCGTACCGAGCCAAAAGCCTCACCACCTATTTCGCAGACCCTCGCGTCCAAACGGCGCTCACCTCGGAAGGCTACGACACGAGAGACCTTTCGGCATGCCTTGTGCATTTGGCATCACGCATCACGCTCGCGAGCAATAACGTCGCGGAATGCGCCTGCAGCCAGACTCGATGCGCACTACCCCAGCAAGCTAGCTGCAGCAAAGACTGCACCTGCGAGTTTCCGCACGAAATAGGCTACTTCCTTGGATATCCCTACGACGACGTGCACGAATTTATCGTCCAGCGCGGCGAGAACTACAAGGTCTTTGGGGCCTGGAAGGTCTACGCAAATGTCGAGCAGGCGCTTGCGACGTTTGATGCCTACCGTGCCTGCACCCAATACTTCACTTTTATCTATCAGCAGGGCTGCAGCCTGGCGCAACTTGCCCAGGCAACCCGATAGAACGTACAAGCCGCGGCAAGCGCCGCACGACCGAAAGGACAAAACATGAGCAAGATCGCCGTCGTCTACTGGAGCGGCACGGGCAATACCGAGGCCATGGCAAACCTCGTCGCCGAAAGCGCCACGTCCGCGGGGGCCGAGACTGAGGTCATCCCCTGCGCCGACTTCTCTGCCGACAAGGCCGCCGAATATGATGCCTTCGCCTTCGGCTGCCCCGCCATGGGCTCCGAGGAGCTTGAGTATGACGAGTTTCAGCCTATGTGGGACGAGGTCAAGGAGACCCTCGGCGACAAGAAGGTCGTCCTCTTTGGCTCCTATTCGTGGGCCGAGGGCGAGTGGATGGACAACTGGAAGGCCGACGCCGACGAGGCCGGAGTCAACGTCGTGGACTCCGTCATTTGCTACGATGCGCCCGACGATGAGGGCGAGGCGGCCTGCCGTGCCCTTGGCGCCGAGCTGGCCTAGCAGCACCACCGAGCCCGACAGAAGGGGCTCACGCTACATTATCGACATCCCAACAAAAAACGGGACTGGATTCATGTCCAGCCCCGTTTTCTGTAATGCCAGCCGCATGAACCAGCTACGAGATATTGCCCAAGAACGCCTTGGTGCGCTCGCTCTTGGGGTGGTCGAAGACCTCGCTCGGCGTACCCTCTTCCACAATGACGCCGCCGTCCATAAAGACGACGCGGTCGGCGACATCGCGGGCAAAGCCCATCTCGTGGGTCACCACGATCATGGTCATACCGTCACGTGCCAGGTCGCGCATGACGCCCAGGACGTCGCGGACAAGCTCGGGGTCAAGCGCCGACGTGGCCTCGTCAAAGAGCATCACGTGTGGATTCATCGACAGGGCGCGGGCGATGGCCACGCGCTGCTGCTGACCGCCCGAAAGCTGACTCGGCATAAAATCGATGCGCTCGGCCAGACCGACCTTGGTGAGCTCCTCGACGGCGATCTTCTCGGCCTCTTCCTTGCTGCGCTTGAGCACCTTTTGCTGCGCAAGCATGACGTTCTTTTTGACCGACAGGTGCGGGAACAGGTTGAACTGCTGAAAGACCATGCCCAGGTGCGTACGCACTTTGTTGAGGTCGACACCCTTGGCGCACACATCCACGCCCTCAACGATAATCGAGCCACTCGTGGGATGCTCCAAACGATTGATGCAGCGAAGCATCGTCGACTTGCCCGAGCCCGAGGGGCCCAAGACCACAACGACCTCACCCTTGTGCACATCCAGATCGATATCGCGCAGGACCACGTTGTCGCCAAAGGCCTTCTGGAGATTCTTGATGCTGACGACGACCTCGTTCGAGTTATTGGTTTCGCTCATGATAGGACCTCCTTACAGACCGGCGATGTGGTCGGCGGGCGTCGCGACGACCTGTCCAGCGCTCTTGGCGGGACGCTTCTTCTTGGTTTCGGCCGTCCCCAGAAGCCTCGCCTCAAGACCGCTCACCAAGCGAGCAAGCGGCAGGGTGATGACCAGATAGAACAGCGCGGCAACCACATACGGCGTAATGGAACCCGTCGTGGCCACGATGGTACGGGCGTTCATGACGATCTCGACCACGCCCACGGCCGCGAGCAGCGACGTATCCTTGTAAAGCAGGATAAACTCGCTGGTCAGCGTAGGCAGGACATTGCGGAACGTCTGCGGAATCATAACGTAGAGCAGCGTCTGGAAGGCGTTCATGCCCAGCGAGCGCGCGGCCTCGTTTTGGCCCTTGGGGATCGACTGAATACCGGCGCGGAAGATCTCGCACAGGTAGGCGGACGAGTTCATGGCCATGACGATGACGCCCAGCACATAATCGTCAACCTTGACGCCGGCCAGCGGCAGGCCAAAGAACGCGATGTAGATCTGCAGGAACGCCGGCGTACCGCGGATGATATTCACATAGATGCCGGCAAGGCAACGCAGGATGCGCGACTTGGAGATGCGCATGAGTGACAAGGCAAAGCCAAAGGGAATGGCCAACGGAAATGCCACGAGCACGATCGAGAGCGACATGAGGAAGCCTTTGAAGACGATCGGCAGGCTCTGAACCAAAATGACCGGGTTCAGGAACAGGCGAAGGAACATGTTGGAATTCCATGCCTCGACCCACGGCTGCTCCTTAAGGTCGGCCAGGAAGTTATCGAAGGCCGTCACGCCCTTGATCTCCACCGACGGAATCTTGGAGATCTTCTTGGTCGACCCGTCGGCGAGCGTATAGGTGCCGCTAAAGGCCTCATCGCCGCCCTCGACGGGGAAGGTCACGCCGTAAACCTCGACACGGAAAAAGCCGCCGGCAGGCGCCGTCTCGCCAAAGTCAATCTTGAGCGTCTGGCCGTCAGCCTTGCACGTGGGTTTCATGGGCGTACGATCCATGAGGTCCTCGCCCGAGAGCATCGTCAATCGCGTGTCATCGGTACCAAACGTCGTGCCGTCGACAAACGTCAAAGAAAGACCGCTCAGCTCCTCGTCGGCATCGGCCTGAACTTCCCAGGT
>CABUVF010000031.1 GCA_902494945.1 uncultured Collinsella sp. | reverse complement strand
CTTAAGTTCGGCAGCTTTACGCTCAAGAGCGGCCGTCAGTCCCCGTTCTTTATGAACGCCGGCGCTTACGTGACGGGCTATCAGCTCAAGAAGCTGGGCGAGTATTACGCCCAGGCCATTCACGATAACTTTGGCGACGACTTCGACGTGCTGTTTGGACCGGCCTACAAGGGCATTCCGCTGGCCGTCGTGACCGCAATTGCCTACCACGAGCTGTACGGCAAGGAGGTCAAGTACTGCTGTGACCGCAAGGAGGCCAAGGACCACGGTGCCGACAAGGGCAACCTTTTGGGCTATGAGCCCCAGGACGGCGACCGCGTGATTATGGTCGAGGATGTCACCACCTCCGGCAAGTCCATCGACGAGACCTACCCCAAGGTCAAGGCTGCTGCCGATGTCGAGATCAAGGGCCTTATCGTTTCCCTCAACCGCATGGAGGTCGGCAAGGGTGGCGTGACCACCGCGCAGAAGGAGATCGAGGCCAAGTACGGTTTCCCCGTCGCGAGCATCGTCTCCATGGCCGAGGTCGTCGAGACCCTCTACAACCACGAGATCGACGGCAAGGTCGTCATCGATGACGAGCTCAAGGCCGCTATCGACGCCTACTACGAGCAGTACGGAGCTCGGGAGTAGTTACGCGGGTTTACCAACCCGCGTAACGGCTCGACGCTGCAAACCCGCCAGAGCGGCAATCTGCCTTTCAACTTCGGCGGCATGATCGAAAGATCAATGCCGCCTCGTTTCAAGGCACCTTGCTCGCTCTGGCGGGTTTTCGCTGTCGTTGCCAAAACATCGGCGTTGCCTTGGTAGTCATTGGGGACAGACATAAATGAGTAGTCATTGGGGCGTTCTTAAATGACTACTCAGGATGAGCGTCCAAAAATCCGCGCTCGTTCGATTGGCGCATGTCTACGCAGCGTAGGTTGTCGAGCCTGGCCTTCAAATGGATACTGACTGTCGAACCGGTTCACTCCATTTCTTCAATTTGATTGGACAGCCCATGAACCAGACACGGCAAACCAATGCTTCCCATACTTTTTTGGCAGCGCATGTCATCAAGCGGCTGCGCGAAGAGCGCGGCCTCACCCAGCGCGCCCTGGCGGAAAGCCTTGGCGTGACCGATAAAGCCGTCAGCAAGTGGGAATCCGGCCGCGGCCTTCCCGACATTTCCCTCGTTGGGCCTTTGGCCCAGAGACTCGGCATAAGCGTGGCTGAGCTTTTGGCTGGTGACATTCGGGCCAACGCCAACCGTGCAGGCAATATGCTCAAAGGCGTCTTTTACGTTTGCCCTATCTGCGGAAACGTTGTGCACGCGCTCGGAGAAGGCAGCTTTAGCTGCTGTGGCTCCACGATGTTTCCCCAGGAGGCCGAAGAGCCGGACGCGGACCACGCCTTTTCCATCGAGCGCATCGAGGACGATTGGTACGTCACGCTCGATCATCCCATGACCAAGGATCACTACATTAGCTTTGTGGCATATGCGACTATGGATGGCATCTGCTTTAAGAAGCTCTATCCAGAGCAATCGGTGCAGCCACGCTTCCATATTACCGGGCGCGGCAGGATATATCTTTACTGCAACCAACACGGACTCTTTACGTCGCTGACGCCTCGCAAATAACGGCTGTCTATCCGCCTTCCTCATGCGTTCCCAGGGGACCCAAAATGAGCGTGGATAATCTCCCGGTTTTGGCCTGTGTGCGGGCTCAAAATGGGAGATTATCCACGCTCGTTAGTTAAGCGTTCGAAAATCCGCGCTCGTCGCTACTTGAGCCCGGGGAGGCGGGTGTAGGGAAACGATTGCTCCAGGAACTCGGAGCAGCGGGCGTAATCTTTGGCGAAGTAGCTGCTGTAGAGCGAATCGAGCACGTATTGCACGGCGATGTGGCTGGCGAACTGCGTGATGCGGTGCGTCATGCTCTCGTGGTCACTCACCGTAAGGTGGGCGGCAAAGCCGGGGTGAATGCGGGCGCAATAAGGCGTGCCGATGACGATGACCGGGACATGTCGACTGCTGAGGATCGGCAAGATGTCCTTGAGGTTGGGGGCAAGGCCGCTGTAGGAGATAACGATTGCCACATGGTCGGGGCCCGAGGCGAGCGCCGTACGCACCTGCGCCTCGACACTGTCGTGGCACGTCGCGCTTTTGCCGGCGGAAAGCAGGCGATCGCGGAACATTCCCGCTGGATACAGATTATGCGAGCCCGTGTAGATGTCCACGGTGCCGGCGCGCACGATAAGCTTGGCGGCCTGGTCGAGCTGTGTGGGGTCGAGCAGCTCCTGCGTTTCGGCCAAAGTGGTCTGATAGAGCCCCTCCATACGCTCCATCACCTGTGCAGGGGTGGAGGTGGCATCGAAGGGAAAGTTGATGTCCACGTCGCGCCGGTTGCCCGCCTCGGTCACCAGACGGATGAGCTCGACCTTGAGGTCCTTAAAGCCCTCGAGGCCGAGCTTTTTGCAAAAGCGGTGGACGCTCGCGACCGAAACATTGGCGCGCGCGGCAAATTCCTTAATGGAAAGCCCGCGCACATCCTCGCCCATGGCGAGGGCCGTTTGCCCAAGTTGTTGCTCGGTGGGGGTGAGGCTTTTGCCCTGCGTGATCTTTCGCCTGATATCCATATGGCTCCTATGCGTTTGCGTCGCGATAAACCAATCATAACGATAAATAAAACGTTCGGCTTGGCTGGGAGTTTTGGTCCGCCGGTCTATGAACGACGGACCGCTCGACGCCGTGCGGGCTCAACATAGGGGCACTGTCCTTGTTGGGCCGTTTGCGCCCGGGGCGTTACCCGAGCACGCGTACGGGGCCCAAGAGGCCGCTGGGCTCGGAGGGCTCGGTCATGCCGAATATGTCGGGGACGGCGTGATCGAGGGTGTTGATGATGTCGATCGTAAGCGCGTGCTCACCGGCCAAAAGCGCGCCGGCCTCAAAGCGGTAAGGCGGACAGATACGGGTGCCGAGGGATTTGCCGTCGAGGGCGACGGTTGCGGTCTCAAAGACCTCGCCAAGGTCGATGACGGTGCGGGTGGCCGCTTCGCTCAGGACAAAGGAAGCCTGGTAGCGGAATGTGCCGGCCTTGCCGGGGAACTCGGCCGAGGAAAGGTCGTGCAGGTCTGCAAGCTCAACAGGCTCGCCAAAGGCATCGGTGCCAGGGGCAGAGAAGGCAACCGCCCAGGGCCCGTCGATGCATGCGGCTTCGTCTCCAACGGTTGCCGCGCCGGCGGAACCTGTAGCCCCAAGGACCACGATGCAGCTCTCGTAGGGAGCCAACTCGAGCGTGCCGTCAAAGGCGGCGGGCTCGGTGCCGTTGAGCAGGTCGAGGCGCGCGCCTGCAACGGGTGTGCCGTCGGCAAGCGCAACCTGAGTGGAGATACCCTGCTTGGGATGCTCGTTGACGAGCATCAGATAGCTCTCGCCCGCCCGCTCGTAGCGCAGTGCGCGCAGCCAGGGCTGGGGCTCGGCGCAAACCACGGTCTGCATGCCGGTATTGGCAAGTGTGCCTGCGAGCCCGGTGGTCGCCAGGAGTTTGATGCCGGCGAGCGCGGTTGCATCCAGGGAGGCAAAGCCCTCGCGGCCTGCAGTGTCGCCGTCGTAGCGCTTGTTCGGCAACTTATCCAGCGCGTACACGGCAACACCTGCGGCTGCGGCGCGCGCGGCAAAGTCGAGCACGGCTCCGCCGACAAACTCGGCTCCGGGCATCACCAGGCAGCGGTATGCCTGGCCGTTCACGCTAAAGCCGCTACCGTCTGCGGCAATTTTAACGGCATAGCGCCCTGCGTCCTCAAATGCCTCTGCCGGCACGATGTCAAAGTCGACCTGCGCGCGCATAAGCTCGGAGGCGGCATGCTGCATAAAGTTCGCCTCGCCTGCCCACTCGGCGTCCGCATGGTAGAGAAGCGCCACCGGGGTCGTTGCACGCCCGCCGCTCAGCAGACTCGCCGTACGGTTCATGTAGCTCATGAGCTGCCCAAAGTGTGCAAACTGGGGGTTTTGGCCATGCGCATAGAAATGCGGCGGGCAGTCCCAGTCGGGGAAGGCGGCCATGCTAAAGGCATGCGGCACAAACCAATTGACGCCGCGCACCAAAAAATGATCGGCGATCCACTTCATCTCGCGCAGGCCTTCGTGCCATCCAAATGCGCCAAAGACCTCGGCCATGCAGCGCCCCTGCTTTTTGGGGTCGAGGTGTGCTGCCGAGGAGCCCAGCTTGGGCAGCACGTAGTTATAGAACTCGAGGTCCCATACGCCGCGTCCGTAGCTGTGAAGGCCGCGGTCCATGCCGGGCACAAGCTGGTTGATCACGATGTCGACGCCCGCCATGTCCTGACCGCCCACGGCGCGGAAGTAGTGCCCGGCGCCCACGCCCAGGCGCGCGTGGCAGTCCTTGTCTTCGATTACGTGACCGATGTATTGCACGCCGTGCGCGCGGCACCAGTCGCCGAGCTGGTCGCAGAAGCACTCCTTATAGAGGGTGCTCGCGATGTCCATATAGACGTGGCGTACATGCGCGCCGGCCGGCTCGCGGTCCCACAGGTGCGGGAGCTCGTCCAGGTAGCGCTCGCCCAGCGCCGTGCGCAGGCGACGCTCAAGCTCGGCCGACCAGGGCAGGGGCGCGGTGGCCTTGCCGATGAGCGTATCCGAGATGCCGTCGGGGCCCGTGGTGCCCTTCTCGTTGGCAAATCCGGGCTCATCGGAGAAAAAGCCCAGGATCGTCTTGCCAAACTCATCGCCCAGATGCTCAAAATGCGGCTCGTAGACAGCATCGATGAGCTGCGCCACCGAGGCGCGGTCGACCATATTGATGTAGTCCTCGTTGTAGGAGGTCTTGCCGCTCGTGAACATCACGCATGCCTGCGTGAGGCCCGCAGGTGCATCGAAGACCAGGCGGCTGGGGTTGCCGTCTGCATCGTCGATTACTCGGTAAGCGACGTCGACGGGGCTGCCGTCCTGCATAAATGTCACGCCGTAGAAGCGCTCCGTTTTGTCGAGCATGTTGGCGAGCGCGATGCTCGCGGCGGACGTGGGGCCCACGATGTCGAACGTGCGGTGCGTGAGCACGATCTTGCGGAGCTCGGGCACGGCCTCCTTGACGGCGCCGTTGGCAAAGCCCGTGGGGAAGTGCGCGTCGTCCAAGATCCAGAGCTTAAGGCCCAGCTGCTTGCACTCGTCAATGACAAAGCGCAAGTCGCGCCACCAGCCCTCGCCGCAAAAATCGGGGTGTGGGCGGCTTTCGAGACAGACCTCGTGGATGTCGGCGCCGGCGATCTTTTCCAGATACTCGGCAATGGTCTTATGGCTCTCGCCCTTCATCCACAAAAACGGAAGCACGTGGTTGTCGTATGTGCCCTCGAGCACCTGCTGATAGTACGCGGTCATGGATCCTCCTTGGCTCGATCGATCTGCTGCATAGCACAGATTATGGACGCGTCGGCGCGTTCTGCTAATATCTGAATCACGACGAACTATGACCAAATCAACGATTGGCAAGCCATGGAGATCGACGAGCTCGAGCGTAGGCTCAGCGAACTGAGCACCAGTGAGATCGCTTATAAAGACGGCATGGCATTTGATTGGTCGATTATGACCGAGCATGTCGAAATCGACGGATGCCCAGTGCGCAAGATTGGGCAGCCAGGGTTTGCCTATGCCCAGCCCGGCATGCCGCGTGGCCTGACGATAAGGAAAAACTCGCGCTTTAATGCAGTTCCCGAGCACGTGCATGATTACGTGGAGCTGAGCTATGTGTATCGCGGACGCTGCCCGCAGACGGTGGCGGGGGAGAGGCTCGAGCTGGGCCGCAACGAGGTGCTTTTGCTCGACGCCCTCTGCCCGCATGCCGTGGCGGCGCTTGGTGAGGACGACATCATGCTAAGCATGACCGTTTCACGCTCTTTTTTGCGCCGGAGTCTCGAGTCGAGCCTCTCGCGCGAGAGCGCGGTCTCGCGGTTTTTGTTCAACGCGCTCAACAGCGAGACGGACCATCGGGGCCATGTCCGTTTTCATTGCGGCGAGAGCCGTCGGATTCGGCGCTACATGCAGGAGATGCTCTGCGAGCTGTACGACCCGAGCCCCAACGGTCCCGAGATCGTCTTGCGTCTGTTTCAGCTGTTTTTGGCCGAGCTCATGGATTGCTACGAGCGCGAGCTGGTGCGCGGCGCGGCGGACGGCGCGGCGGGGCCCACTGCCCTGGTGACGGGAATGCTCGGCTATATCGATCGCGAATTCGCCGCGTGCTCCCTCGAGGGGATGGCGGCGGAGTTTGGCTTGAGCCCTAATTATGCGACGGCGCTCCTCAAGCGGCATGTGGGCAAGACCTTTAGGCAGCTTGTGCAGGAGCGACGCCTGGTACGTGCGGCCGAGCTTCTGTGCGGCGGCGCCACGGCCGGGGCGGCTGCGCATGCGGTGGGCTATGAAAACATGAGCTTCTTCTACCGTAAGTTTCACGACAAGTATGGCTGCACCCCCGCGGCATACCGCCGGTAAGCGCGGAGCGGATCGTCTTCGCTCCTTCGGTGTCAAAAAGTTTCAGCTGCAGCGCTGTTGCAGCGCGCGTCTGCGAAAAGAAGTGTCGGGTTTGGCACCCCTGCCCCTGTCTGTCGCGTGCGTGGGCGATACTCGGCCTATCGACCCGCAATGCAAAGGAGATGCTCATGGCAAACATCAAGTTCCCCGAGGGTTTCTATTGGGGTGGCGCCACGGCCGCCAATCAGTTTGAGGGCGCTTGGAACGTGGACGGCCGCGGTCCTTCGGTCGACGACCATTTCTTGGGCGGCAGCTACAAGGAGCCGCGTCAGATCACGATCGACATCGACCCTAACCGCTTCTACCCCAATCATGACGGCATCGATTTCTACCATCACTACGAGGAGGACATCGCGCTGTTCGCCGAGATGGGCTTCAACATGTTCCGCATGTCCATCTCTTGGAGCCGCATCTTCCCCAACGGCGACGACGCCGAGCCCAACGAGGCCGGCCTCGCCTTTTACGACCGCGTCTTCGACTGCCTGCGCGCTCACAATATCGAGCCGCTCGTGACCCTGTCGCACTACGAGATGCCCTATCACCTGGTCGAGAAATACAACGGCTGGGCGAGCCGCGAGCTCATCGGCTTCTTTGAGAAGTACTGCCAGACCGTCTTCGACCGCTATCAGGACAAGGTCAAGTTCTGGCTCACCTTCAACGAGATCAACTGCGGCACCCAGGACATGGGCAACCTCTTTGGGACCAGCATGATCCAGGGCTTTGAGGGCCCGGCTTCGGCGGTCCACACCACGCCGCAGGCCCGTATGCAGGCCCTGCATCACCAGTTTGTCGCCAGCGGCCGCGTCGTGCGCTATGCCCACGAGCACTATCCGCAGTTTAAGATGGGCAACATGGACTGCTTCATCCTCTCCTATGCCGCCACGTGCGATCCGGCCGACGTGTTCGCCACGCAGCAGGAGATGAATACCATGAACTGGTACTGCTCCGACGTGCAGGTGCGCGGCAAGTATCCGTTCTATGCCAAGCGCTTCTGGGCCGAGAACGATGTCGAGCTTGTGATGGAGGACGGTGACCTGCAGGATATCGCCGACGGCAAGGTCGATTTCTACACCTTTAGCTACTACATGTCCGGCACCGTGGGCACCCACAGGGATCACGAGATGACCGAGGGCAACATGACCTTTGGCGGCAAGAACCCCTATCTGGAGTCCACCGATTGGGGCTGGCAGATCGATCCGCTGGGCCTGCGCATCGCCCTCAACGAGATTTACGCCCGCTACGAGATTCCGCTGATGGTGGTCGAGAACGGCATGGGCGCCTACGATGAGGTCGAGGAGGACGGTTCCATCCACGATCCGTACCGCATCGCCTACTTGCAGAGCCACATCAAGGCCATGGGCGAGGCCATTGCCGACGGCGTCGATCTGATCGCCTACACCTGGTGGGGTCCCATCGACCTGGTGTCCGCCGGCACCGGCGAGATGCGCAAGCGCTATGGCTTCATCCACGTCGATAAGTACGACGACGGCACCGGTACCTACGAGCGCCGCCGCAAGGACAGCTTCTACGCCTACCAGAAGATCATCAAGTCCAACGGTGCCGAGGGCCTGGATTAATCGACAATATGAGTGCCACCGGGGAAAAGCGTTGGGATGGGCTCGCGATTCGAGTCCCCACCTTAGCATTTGAACCATTTGGCACTATAATCACCATAGGCATGCGCACAACGTTGCGCTTAATCAAGAGGAGAAAACGTATGGGTCTGTTTGACATGTTCAAGAAGAAGGCTGAGCCCGCGACTGCCGCTGCTCCGTCCTCCATCTCTGCTTCTGCCGGCGCCGACGTGCTGTGCTCGCCCGTCAAGGGCAAGGTCATCAAGATGGCCGATGTGCCCGATCCCGTCTTTGGCGGCGAGGTCCTGGGCAAGGGCTGCGCCGTGTGGCCCGAGGACGATCTGGTCTACGCTCCCTGCGACGGCAAGGTGACCGTCACCATGGGTCACGCCGTGGGCCTGCAGTCCGATAGCGGCATCGAGGTTCTGGTGCACGTTGGCGTCGATACCGTCAACATGAACGGCGACGGCTTCGAGGGCTTCGTCAAGGCCGACGATGTCGTTAAGGCTGGCCAGCCCATGCTCAAGATCGACCGCGCCAAGATCGCCGCTGCCGGCTACAAGGACTGCGTCGTCGTGGCTGTGTCCAACACCGCCGAGTTCGCCGACGTCGAGCTCGCCGTCGAGGCTGACTCCGCTGTCTCCGCTGGCGATGCCATCGTCAAGGTCGTCCGCAAGTAGTCTGCGGCAACATAAGGGTGTTTTGGGGTGGTCGGGTTATCCGGCCGCCCTTTTTTATTGCAATGCGGCGGAACGTTTTATTGCGCGTTGGGCGGACCGGTAAACCGTTCGGACGTTAAATCGAGCCGACTGCGCCTTTGCTTTGCCGGGGGTGTTCGTTATCGGCTAGTATGGCCTTATTGTTACGACGCGCACCGCGTCGGGAAGCGCGGTGCCGCTTGTTGGGAGGAATGTCATGAAGAAGAAGCTGCTGCTTGCGCCCCTGATGGCTGTTCTGGTCGCGTGCGTGGTTGTGCTTTCCGGCTGCGGAGGTCCTTCGGTTGAGGAGCTCATCACCGAGGATCTTACGACGCAGTTTGACGAGGTCAAGAACGGCGGCGACGACTTCCTCGCCGGCCTGGAAGAGGCCTCGGGCGACGAGTTCGAGCAGCTGGGCATCGATCCCAAGGAGTACGCCAAGAGCTATCTCGAGGGTTTTGACTACAAGATCGGCGATGTGACGGTCGACGAGGACAAGGGCACCGCGACTGCCGATGTCACCATTACCTGCAAGTCCATGAACAAGATCGTTGAAGATTTCGCCACCCAGTATCAGGAGAAGATCGCGGCGCTCGATACGATGCCTTCCGAGGACGACCTGTACAAGATGGCCGGCCAGGTCATGGTCGACGTGACCAAGGCCGCTAAGACCAAGGACACCAAGGTTACCTTCAAGTACACCGCCAATGACGATGGCGAGTGGTCTGCTGACGATTCCGCAACCACCGAGATGATGAATGCGATGATGAGCTAGGGGAGTTACGCGGTAGTTCGTTACGGCGTTTTACCAAACGCCGTAACTGCCCGACGCTGCGCGGGCACCAGAGCGACAACTTGTCATTCAAAGAGGACGGCATGACCAGAAGGTCTATACCGTCCTCTTTTCATGCCAATTTGTTCGCACTGGTGCCCGCTCGCTGCCCGTCCTCTACCTGCGGCGTTGCCATGGTAGTCATTGAGGCGGCACTTGGGGACGTTCCTTTTCTGCCGGCAGTTGGGGACACTCCTTGTATCAACGCCGTATCAAATGCTCGGGAAAATGCGACCCGGTTTTTTGGCCGAATTCCGGGTCGCGGTTTCCGGATGGGGCGGGTTGCGGAAACCGCGACCCGGAATATTGCTCTGAAACGGGATACGGTTTCCCCGACGCGCCTCAAACGGAAAGTGCATCCCATTTCGGAGCTCCAAAACGGGATGCACTTTCCGCGTGGAAGAATTGTCGCAGCTGCGTTAAGCGGTGTCGCTCGCTACTCGCCCAAGATTAGCTCGGCGAGTTCGTCCTGCGTATCTACCACGTAGTCGGCGCCGGCGGCTTCCAGCTCTGCGCGGCCGCGGAAGCCCCAGCTGACGCCCGCGCTCTTAAGGCCGGCGTTGTGGCCGGTCAGAACATCGACATTCGAATCGCCCACATAGAGCGTGGTTGCCGGATCGGCGCCCAGCTCTTTCATCACATGCAACGTGACGGGTGCCTCGGGCTTGGGCGGAAATGCGCCCACACGGCCCTGTACCAGCGCAAAGCGATCGGGGCCAAAGTATTTCTCGATAAGCGGGGCTGCCGAAATATGATCCTTGTTGGTGAGCACGGCAAGCTGAACGCCCGCTGTGCGCAGACGGTCGAGCATCTCAATCGTGCCGGCGTAGGGTGAGGTGTGGTCCTCCTTGTGCTCGCCGTAATAGGCCCTAAACTCGGCAAGCGTCTGCTCAAACATACGGCCGTCGCCCGCGTACTCGGCGGGCATAAAGCGCTCGACCAGCTTGAGCATGCCGTTTCCCACCTTGTAGCGGTACTCGTCTACGGCAAACGTGGGCCAGCCGTGCATCTCGCAGGTATGGTTGCTGGCGGCCGCCAGGTCCTCGAGCGTGTTGAGGATGGTGCCATCCAGATCAAAGATCACATGGGAAAAAGCTGCTGCCATGGGTGCTCCTGCCGCTTGAGTTGTAAAACGCACCCCATGATACTGGGCATGCGTGCCGGGCATGTTTGGAATCTGAATATCTTTAATAGCCCTGAGCCTTTGTCGTTAGCAAATCCTCGGCAGTTGTTCTCCCACAAGCATGTCGAGGATACGGGTCGAGCCCCAGCCGGTGCGTACGCGCACGGCGGGACGGGCGCCCTCGGCAAGTGGCAGCACGCGACCGATGATGGCGGCGTTCTCGCCGTAGCGGGCGGCGCGCATGGCTGCCAGCGCGGCATCGGCTTGCTCGGCCGGCACCACGGCAACCATCTTGCCCTCGTTTGCCACCTGCAGCACATCGTAGCCGAGCATCTCACATGCCGCCTGCACGTCGGGGCGCACGGGCACGGCATCCTCGTCGATCTCCATGGCAACGCCGCTGGCCTGGGCAAACTCGTTGAGCGTGGATGCCAGGCCGCCGCGCGTGGGGTCGCGGAAGCAGCGGGTGTCGGGGGCGGCGGCGAGCACGTCGGCAATCAGATGATTGAGCGGCGCAGCGTCGCTTTCGATGTTGCTCGAAAACGCCAAGCCCTCGCGCTGGCTCATGATGGCGATGCCGTGGTCGCCTAGCGTACCCGACACCAGGATGACATCGCCGGGCCGACAGTTTGCGCCGCTGAGTGCCACGCCCGTGGGCACCTCGCCCACGCCGGCGGTATTGATATAGACGCCGTCGGCCCCGCCGCGCTCGACCACCTTGGTGTCGCCGGTGATAATCTTCACGCCTGCCTCATGTGCCGTTTCGGCCATGGTCTGCACAATCTGGCGCAGCTTGTCCATGGGATAGCCCTCTTCGAGGATAAAGCCGCATGAGAGGTAGCGCACGTTAGCGCCCGAGGTCGCGACGTCGTTGACGGTTCCGCACACGGCGAGTCGGCCGATATTGCCGCCGGGGAAGAACTGCGGCGAGACTACAAAGCTGTCGGTCGACATGGCGATGCGCCCGCTCGCGGGCAGCGCAGCGACGCCGGCATCGTTGCCCTCGAGCAGTTCGGGCGACCCAAAGGCATCCAAAAAGACCTCATCGATGATGCGTTTCATCATCTGGCCGCCAGAGCCGTGGCCCAACAGGACAGTGCTATCGGTGGCATTACGGGACATATCGAAAACTCCAATCGAGGGTGGTTCCGGTGTGCGGGTGCGTCTGGGCTAGTCGCGGTAGCGGTAGTACGCCGCGCAGCTACCTTCGGAGCTCACCATGCACGGGCCGACGGGATGTTCGGGCGTGCAAGCGCGGCCAAACAGAGGACAGTCGCTCGGCGTGATGGCTCCGCGCAGCACGTCGCCGCAGCGGCACCCGCGTGGTTCGACCGTCGGTTCAATGGGTACGTCAAAGCGGGCGCCGGCATCAAAGCGCGCGAATTCGGGCCGGATGGAAAGACCCGAGTTGGCAATCGGTCCCAGTCCGCGCCACGTGGTGTCGCACGGCTCAAATACCCGCTCGACCAGCTGGCGCGCTACGGGGTTGCCGTCAGCGTTGACGCCACGGCGGTAGGCGTTGTCGATTGCGGGCTGCCCCTCAACAACCATCTGGACCAGCATGCAGATGCCCTGCAGAATATCGACCGGCTCAAATCCGGTGACCACACCCGGGGTCTCGAACTCATCGACCAAAAACCCAAAGGGTGCCAGGCCCGTGATGGTAGCGACGTGTCCCGGAAGGATAAAGCCGTCGATAGTGGTCTCGGGATCGTTGGCGATGGCGCGCAGCGCCGGCGGCGTGGTCTTGTGAGCACAGTAGACCGAGAAGTTCTGGAGCCCGCGCGCGTCGGACTCCAGGATAGCGGCGGCAATGGTGGGCGTTGTGGTCTCAAAGCCGACGCCCATAAAGATGACCGGGCGATCGGGGTTGTGTTCGGCGATATCGAGTGCATCGAGCGGGGAGTACACAATGCGAATATCGCGCCCCGCCGCCTTTTGCGCGGCGAGCGAGGTAGACGACCCGGGCACGCGCATCATGTCGCCAAAGGTGGTGATGATGGCGCCGTCCATCTTGGCGAGCGCGATTGCATGGTCGGTATCGCGGTTGGCGGTAACACAGACGGGGCAACCCGGACCGCTCAGCAGTTTGAGCCCGGCAGGCATAATGGAGCGAAAGCCATAGCGCCCGATGCTCACGGTATGCGTGCCGCAGACTTCCATAAGGTTGATGCTGCGGCTGCCGACAAGCTCATGAATACGATCGATGAGCTCGCGAGCCAGCCCGGGGTCGCGAAATGCCGAGAAGTCGATACCGGAGCGCGCCGGCTGTCCGGCCGCCACTAGTATGCCTCGGCCGGATTGCTGGCCAGTTGGTCTTCTTCGACCAGTTCGGTCATGGCATTAACGAGCTCGAGCGTTTCTTGCGCTTCCTGCTCGTCGACGATCTGAATGCCAAAGCCGGCGTGCACGAGAATATAGTCGCCTACCTGTGCCGTCGGCACGAGGCGCAGCGAAACGGGGCGCTCGATGCCCATCATGTCGACGGTCGCCTTAAGGTCGTCGTCGCGTTTGACCACTTTACCGGGAACGGCAAGGCACATAATGTTCCCCTTTTATACGTTTTGCGCTGGATAGGCGCCTAATTACCCATCAGTTGATGGTAGCGCTCGCGGGAGTCACGAGCAAACGCGTTACACCTGTGAGACGGCGGCGCGCAGGCTGGCAAAACAGCCTATCGCGATGCTGTCTGCGCGAGGCGAGCGCGAGCGATGGCGGCCTGACCGTAGGCGATGCAGCCGTCGTTGACGGGCACGGCGTGGGAGACCAAGACGGCAAGACTGGCGTCTTTGAGTTCGTGGGTAAGGAGCCGAAGCAAAAGTCGGTTCATGAACACGCCGCCCGAGAGCGCGACGGTGTCGAGGTCTTCACGGACGCAGATCTCGCTTGCGATGCGGGCCGACGCGCGTGCGATGGTGACATGGAAGTCGAGCGCGAGCTTGCCGGCGGGCACGCCGGTCCTGATTCCCTCCAAAAGCGCCTCAAAAAGCGGTCTGGAGTTCAGAACATGGAAGTCGTCCGGACGGGATGATTCGGTTACGGAAAAGCTGGCCATATTGCCGGTGGGGCAGGCACTTTCACTGCTGAACGCGCGCCAGGCGGCGGCTTCGAGTTCTATGGCAGGCTCGCCCTCGTAGGTTGCCTTGTCGCAGATGCCCAGAATTGCTGCCGCGGCATCAAAGAGACGCCCCATGCTGCTGGTGCGCGGGCTGTTGATGCCGTGCTCGATCATGGTGGCTGTCACGCAGCGTGTTTGCTCGTCGAGGGTGCCCAATAGCCCCGCGGCACCCGGATGCTCGAGCAGGCCGAGCTCGCTCAGCAGGGCAAAGGCATTGCGCCGGGCATCGCGCACGGATGCGGCACCGCCTGGCAGCGCCCAGGTGCGCAGGTGCGCGGCGCGTTCAAAATCGGCAAGGCCGGCGATAAGAAATTCACCGCCCCATATGGTGCCGTCGGTGCCGGCACCCGTACCATCGAAGGCAATACCGAGGACGCGTGCATCAGGCGCAAGCCGGCCAGCGACAATCGCCTCTGCCATTACGCTCGCGATGTGCGCATGATGATGCTGGATTTCGATAAGCGGCAGACTGTGCTCCCGTGCCCGCTCACGCGCCCACTGGCTCGATAGATAGTTGGGATGCATGTCGCATGCCAGGGCGGCAGGCGTCAGGT
Organism: uncultured Collinsella sp.; assembly: GCA_902494945.1. Taxonomy (GTDB): domain Bacteria; phylum Actinomycetota; class Coriobacteriia; order Coriobacteriales; family Coriobacteriaceae; genus Collinsella. The sequence goes on along the minus strand of CABUVF010000031.1, from coordinate 1,618 downwards.
CAAAGAGGTTTTCTAGACGTGCGCGGGCGGCGCTCCAGGCATCGAAGGTCGCGCCGTTTTCGACATCGCCGATATGCTGCGACACAAAACAGGCTGTCTCGCCGTTCGCATCCTCGCGTGTGAATGCGATCGTTGCCTTTTGCTGTGGGCCGCAGGCGAGCACGCAGGGTGCAGTGCCGTCGAGCGCCGGCAGCGACAACGGCTGCGGCGCATATCCGCGTGCGCGACGCACAGGCATGACGGTGCCGTCGACCACACGCACCACGGAGTCGTCGTAGCGTGAGAGAATCGCACGGTCGTTGCCAAGTAGCGCGTCGGCGATGCCGGCGGCAACAAGATGCTCCCATGCAAGGGCATCGTCGGTCTCGATAGGTTCCTCGCTCAGGTTTCCGCTGGTCATGACCAGCGCGTGCATGCCATGCGACGCGGCAGCTGCAAGCAGCAGATGCTGAAGCGGTGTATAGGGGAGCATGACGCCAAGCTCGGGTAGATCGTGCGCGACGGATGGCGCGAGTGTAAGGCCGTCGGGGGAATCTCCTTCGCCAACAGCACGGCGGCGCAGCAGCACAATGGGGCGGATGCTACCGGCCAGCAAGCCGCGCTCGGCATCATCGACATGGCACAGGCGTTCAGTATCGGCAAGGCTGCGCACCATAACGGCAAGCGGCTTGTTGCTGCGGCGCTTGCGACGGCGCAGCTCGACCACCGCCTGCTCATTGGCGGCGTTGCAGGCCAGATGGAATCCGCCCAGGCCCTTGATGGCGACGATACTGCCACAGGCCAGCAGCTCAACACAGCGGTCGATAATGGCGTCACTGGTCTCGCGCGTGGTGCCGACGGCCGGCGACGCGGCGTCTTCGCCCGCCTCGCGCCACGTAATATGTGGCCCGCAGTCAAAGCAGGCATCGGGCTGCGCATGAAAGCGCCGGTCAAGCGGGTCGCCATACTCTGCAGCGCACTCGGGGCACATAGGAAAGCAATCCATCGACGTGGCCGCTCGGTCATAAGGCAGCGACCGGATGATGGTAAAGCGCGGCCCGCAGTTGGTGCAGTTGATAAAGGGGTAGTGATAGCGACGGTCGGCGGGGTCGAACAGTTCGCGCAGGCAGTCGTCACAGGTGGCGATATCGGGGGAGATGAGCGTCGTGTGCACGGTCTGATCCTGTGACGCTACAATACGAAAGACCTGCTCATCGTCGGCATCCCAAGCGTCGGGCTCCAGGTCTGCAACAGCGACATGCTCAACGCGGGCTGCGGCCGGCGCGTGCTCCGACAGCGCGGTGACAAATTCGTCGAGCGCCTCGCTCAAAGCATGCGCCTCGATGTGTACGCCATCGCCCGCGTTGAGCACCCAGCCGCAAATGCCATGCGCCATGGCCTCGCGATACACAAACGGTCGCATGCCAACGCCCTGCACAATGCCCGTTACATGAATATGCACATGCCGCATGCGACACCCCTCATCAAAGCCGACCAAAAAGGGACAGGTTTATTTTGGTAGGTAAAACTTCTAAACCTGCCAAAACAAACCTGTCCCTTTTTGGCAGGTGCGCTGCGGGAAATCCCGCTATAGCCCCAGGCTTTGCCTGGTGGCGGCGCAGGTGAGCTCGCCGTGCTT
>CABUVF010000030.1 GCA_902494945.1 uncultured Collinsella sp. | reverse complement strand
CGGCCATCCGGAGGCGCCCGATCGGCGGCCCCTCGGGGCTTGCCCGTATCGTAGGCAATGCGCCGAATGCTCGCTATCGAAATTTATCGATGGCCTATTTCAGACTGTAATGGGCGGAGGAAAACGGATCATTTTAGGTTTTGGGGCAGCTTGGTCGGCCCTAGTCCCCCGAGGCCTGGTTGCGGCCGGTGGCGTAGTCGATCTGCACGTGCGGCTGCAGATTGTAGCAACATACGTGGAAGCAGAGGGCCTTGCCGTGGTCCTCGACCGATTGCGCCTCAAGGCGCACGCCGCGGCAGACGAGCTCCTCTTCGTTATACATGGGCGTGACGCGGTAGAGCACATGGTTGCCTGTGTCGTGGATGTAGTCGAGGATCTGCTCTTCAAACGGCAGCATGCCCGTTTCGTTGAGATAGCGCGTGCCGGTGAGCAGATTCTTGCGGTTGGCGTTTTCGCCGCAGAGCGACCAGGCGATAAGGTGGCAGCGGTTGTAGAGGCTCTGACCCGGAATAAAGCCGTAGCGCTGCTGGTGCCACCCGGCGGGATGGATACGCGAGATATCGCCGCGCTTGCCCTGACCGAGCGATTCGGGACCCACGCAGGCGAGTGCCTTGCGGGTGCGGCCCAGGCTATCGAGCTTGGAGAACTTCTTAAAGCAGCCCTCTTCGGTAGCTCGCTCGTATTCGTCGAGCGTGAATGATGGCGTGCCCAACGGGTGCGTGCTGTCGGCGCGAAGGGCAACGTAGGGGTTGCCGGCGTAGTCGGGAATGCTGCTGAGATATACGCCGCGGGCGCGGTCGAGATCGGGGTTTTCGACCTCGTCGATGGGGGTGACGTTTGAAGAGGCATCGTCAGCGGTGTCGGTCGTGGCGGATTCAGAGCCATCGCCGGAGTCCTGATCATCTTCGGAGTCCGTGGAGCTCGCTGTTCCCGATTCGAGCCGGGCGACCAAGTCCGCTTCGTCGTCGGTGCGGTTGGGGCTCTCGCTTTGCTTCTCGGCCAGAGCAGCCGCCTGCTCATCGCTTTGCGGCGAGAGCAGCTTGGGCGCTCCGTCGAGCGACCCTGTGAACAGCGCAAACCCCAGCACCACGGCGGTGCCGATGGAAAGTACTTGCTTGTAGGCGGACTTGCGCGACATTGAGGCTCCTGGCTAGACGGTTGGGAATCTACCAGTCTAGCAGGTGCCGGCAGGGGTCGCTCTACCGAACAAATACTTAAAGATTGGGAGACGCGCTATCGATCCATTTGCCCTAGAAGGGGTTGCGATGGTTGGGACGTGTGGGGCTCGACGTTTCCCCAGATAAAACCTGCCAAAATAAATCTGTCCCCTTTTAGAAGGTCGGCAACAATTTATGTGGTTCAGGTTGAGCATGCGCGAGCGAGCAGATTGCTGTGCCCGGGGCCTGCGCAGCGCCGAGCAGTTGCGCCGTTTGTAAAACGGCGCAACCTACAGGTTCATGTTGCCGTGGATGTAGGGGGCGACCTCGGGGGAGATGTGTCCGCAGCCTAGGTTGCGCAGCGCGGACTCGATGGCGGCGGGCAGCGGGGCCTTTCCCTCGTCGTTGACCACGGTACCGCCGAGGGCGGCGATCTTGGCGACATCTGCCGGGGCGGCTTCGATATGCATGCAGCCGCCGACCAGGCGTGCGCGGACCTGCGCCAGGTCAAGATCGTGCAGATAATCCTCGCAGGCGCGGATTAAATCGACCTTCTCGCGCGTAAGCTCCTCGCCCGTGGGAATGCGCGTGGCCAAGCAGGCGCCTGCCGGCAGGTTCCAGACGGGGTAGCCCCATGCGCGCAGCAGCTCGCGCTCTTCGTCCTTGGTAAAGCCGACCTCCATAAGGGGTGAGCGTACACCGAGCTCTTCTGCCGCACGCATGCCGGGGCGGTAGTCACCGCGATCGCTTGCATTGCTGCCATCGATGACGGTGGGAAAGCCGAGCGACTTGGCGTGGTTGACGATAGCGGTAAAGCCGGCGCGCTTGCAGTGGTAGCAGCGGTCGGCATCGTTGCAGGCTACCTGGGGGAGCTGCAGCTGATCGACCGAAAGATTGAGCACGGGGAGCATAAAATGCGGACCCTCATCGGTTTGTCCGTCAACGGACCGCTCAAACGAAGCCTGCTCGGGTGTGCCGATGAGCGGCGTGGTGAGATGGACGAGGAGGGTATTGGTAGGCATGATGCGGGCGCATACGGCGGCCAAAAAGCTGCTGTCAACGCCGCCGGAAAACCCGATAGCCACGCGCCCGTATGCCAAAAGCAGCTGTTCGAGCGCCGATAGCTTGTCTTGAAGCTCCTCTGCGGGTGCCGTGGTGTCTAAAATCATGAAACGATCCTTATCGTTGAGTACTCGATCGAAAACTATAATCCTACTGGGCTGCTTGTCATAAGACTTCTATCTATGTAACGAAAGTGCAATATGGTATATACGTTATATACAAGTTGCCAAATGCGGTAGAGTTGCGGCAATGCGACAGCGAGAGTCAATGGGGGACCGATATGATCAAGGCTGTTATTTTTGATATGGACGGAACGCTGGTCGACACCGAGCGTCTGGGCATCAAGGCATGGAAAGCGCCCGCTGCTGAGCTGGGTGTCGCGATTGATGACACGCTGATTCATCAGTTTATCGGTCGCACGCTGCCCGATGTCATGGACATCCTTGAGGCGCATTGCGGCAGCAGAGAAACCGCTGAGGCGATCTATCATCGCCACAAGGAGATTCGCGACGAGATGGTCAAGACCGACCTGGAGCTTAAGGCCGGCGCCGCCGAGTGCATAGACGAGCTGCTGGCTGTGGGCTATCACGTGGGCCTTGCGACGTCATCGCGCCATGTCACGGCAGAACGCAACCTTAAGATGGCCGGCCTCTTTGACAAGTTTGAAACGGTGACCTGCGGCGAGGACGTCGTGCACGGCAAGCCCGACCCCGAGATGTATCTGCTTGCCTGCGAGCGCGCGGGCTTTGCTCCCGAGGAATGTGCCGTGGTCGAGGATTCGCGCAACGGCTGCGTCTCGGGCATTACGGCTGGCTGCCACGTCTTTGCTGTCCCCGATATCGTGCCGCTTCCGCAGGACGTGGTGGACGGCTGCGAGGCCGTGCTCGATACGTTGTTCGATCTGACGGCGGCGGTCAAGGCCGTGCGCTAGCGTTTGCACCCGAGCCATTTCAATAACATTTTAAAGATGCGGTCACCTGCTCAGCGCGGGTGGCCGCATCTTTTTATTTGGGAGCATTTTCAATCAAAAACTACCGTTTACCGGCTAATAACAACCGCTCGCCGGACTTAAATTGACTCATATTGAAATTGAAACGGTTCAAATAATAATGAAAACTGTAAATGAACCGCTTCAAAAAGGGGAGAGCACATGGAGAGTCGCATCGAGTCCAAGCATTACGCAGCGGTCGATATCGGTGCTTCGAGCGGTCGCGTTCTTGCTGGCTGGGTCGAGGACGGCAAGATGTCCTACCAGGAGGTCTACCGCTTCGATAACGAGCAGAAGCGCGTAGGCGGTCACGACTGCTGGGACGTTGAGGCTCTGTTCGACCATGTCGTCGCAGGCCTGCGCGCCGTTAAGGATCAGACCGGACAGGCCCCGGTCACCATTGGAATCGATACCTGGGGCGTTGATTTCGTGCTGCTCGACGAGCACAACAAGATCGTCGGCGATACGGTCGCCTACCGCGATGCCCGCACTGACGGCATCTACGAAGTTGCCGACCAAATTATGGATCCGGCCGAGGTCTATGCCCGTACCGGTATTCAGCGTCAGCCTTTCAACACGCTCTATCAGCTGCTCGCCCTCAAGAACGAGCATCCCGAGCAGCTCGAGGCAGCTCGCACCTTCCTGATGATCCCGGACTATCTCAACTGGCGTCTGACCGGCATCAAGGCCAACGAGTACACCAACGCGAGCACCACCGGCATGCTCGATGCCGAGAGGTGCACTTGGGACACTGAGATCCTTTCGCGCTTTGGTATTCCCCAAAGCATCTTCCTGGAGCCGACCATGCCCGGCGCTGTGCTCGGTGAGCTCACGGCCGACATCTCCGAGAAGATCGGCTACTCCGCGACCGTTGTGCTGCCCGCCACGCACGACACCGGTTCTGCCTTCCTGGCCGTTCCCGCCAAGGACGACAACGCCGTCTATATCTCGAGCGGCACATGGAGTCTGCTGGGCGTTGAGAACCAGCACGCCATCACCAACGAGCTCGCTCGCAAGCAGAACTTTACCAACGAGGGCGGCTACCTCAAGCGTTACCGTTTCCTCAAGAACATCATGGGCTTGTGGATGAACCAGTCCGTCCGCCGCGAGATCAACGGCGTCGACTACGTCGAGGGCAAGACCTCGCATAAGGCTCTCATGGATCATAAGGTTGGTTTTGACGAGCTCCGTACGCTCTGCCGCGAGGCCGAGCCCTTCGAGGCGTATGTCGATGTCGACGACGACCGTTTCCTGGCCCCCGACTCCATGATCCAGGAGATTAAGCAGGCCTGCGCCGAGGGCGGCGAGCCGATTCCGCGCACCGTGGGCGAGATCATGCGTACCAACTACTGCAGCCTGTCCCGCTCGTATGCCAAGGCCATCGAGGGTCTGCGCGAGCTTTCGGGCCACGACTACACGAGCATCAACATCGTGGGCGGCGGCTGCCAGGATTACTACCTCAACCAGATGACGGCCGATACCTGCGGGCTTCCCGTGTTCGCCGGCCCCATCGAGGGCACCTGCATCGGCAACTTTATCGTGCAGATGATCGCCGCCGGCGATTTTGCCGACCTGGCCGATGCCCGTGCCTGCGTTGCCCGCTCCTTTGATGTCAATCGCATCGATCCCAAGGACGCCCAGGCCTAAACGAGCGCGGGGTCTGCTCCGATTCACCCTTCACCTACCCCCAGCCCCGCGTGCGGCAAACGACTCCTGCCGGGCGCGAGCGGCTCTCTCCGATGACATGCGGCGCGGAGGCCCTACACGAACCATGCTCCGCGCCGCCGTCAATCGGCTTACCTAAGTTTTTCAATTGGACCTGCGGGTCCCGGAGAGGAGACAAACAATGGCAATGGAAGATCTGGCGTTTATCAAGGGCTTCTGCCGCTTGTGCGATGATGGCTTTAAGCAGGGCTGGCATGAGCGCAACGGCGGCAACCTCACCTACCGTATGACCGACGAGGAGGTCGTCGAGGCCAAGTCGTTCTTTGAGGAGCCTCGCGAGTGGGTCAAGATGGGCGTGCGCGGCGAGAATCTTGCCGGCCAGTACTTTGTGAGCACCGGCTCGGGCAAGTATATGCGCAATGTTCTGGAGGATCCGTATGCCAACATCGGCATCGTCGAGATCAACGAGGCCGGCGACGCCTTCCGCATTGTGTGGGGCCTTGCCAACGGCGCCCGTCCAACTAGTGAGTTCGAGAGCCACTACATGAACCACTGCGTCGCCGCCGCCCGTACCGATGGCGCTGACCGCGTGATTTACCACGCCCACACCCCCGGCATCATCGAGATGTCCTTCGTCGTGCCGCTGGAGGACCGTACCTTCACCCGCATCCTGTGGCAGATGATGACCGAGTGCGTCGTCGTCTTCCCGACCGGTGTGGGCGTTGTGCCCTGGATGGTCCCGGGTGGTCCGGCCATCGCCGAGGCGAGCTCCGAGCTCATGAAGACCTACGACACCATCGTCTGGGCTCACCACGGCCTGTTCGCCGCCGGTTCCGACTTTGACACGACCTTTGGCCTGGCGCACACCCTCGAGAAGGCCGCCGAGATCTACCTGGCCGCGCGTGCTGCCAACGGTGGTTCGGATGACTTCCTCAACAAGATTAGCGACAAGGGCCTCAAGGACACCTGCCGCGACTTCGGTATCAAGATCAACGAGGCATTTGTTGACTAGCAAGTAAGAAAAACGGCGGTTCCGGTTGCTGGGGAGCTCGTGGAAACCGCCGTCTAATTGCTGCTGATCTGATAACAGCCGCGTCCGCTTGCTTGCAATCATCAACTTTTCCCATGGGAGGAAATCATGCTCGTTAACACCAAGGCCAAAGTTGGCGTTTTCTCCATCGCCCTCGGTGCCTATCTTCCGCAGTTCCCGCAGCTCGTTCCCAACTTTGAACAGCAGTACGAGGACTTTAAGGCCGCGCTGCCCACGACTGTCGAGCTTATCGACGGCGGTATGGTGACCACCAAGGAGCAGGCCCAGGTCGCCGGCGACAAGTTCCGCGCCGAGGACGTCGACCTGGTCATCCTGCAGATGCTCACCTATGCCACGAGCTACAACGTGCTGCCGGTCGTGCGCGACCTGGATGTGCCCGTCGTCGTGGTCAACGTGCAGAAGAAGGCCCAGCCCGACTACGCCAACACCGACATCCCCACGTGGCTGGGCGATCTGTACGCCTGCGGCGCCCCCGGCGAGGTCGTGGCCGACCTTAACCGCGCCGGCAAGCGTCATGCCGTCGTGACCGGTGTCGTCGAGGGTGGCGACCCGGCTGTGGCCGAGCAGCTCGAGCAGTGGTGCCGTGCCGCCCAGGTACGTCGTCGCCTGCATCGTACCAACATTGCCCAGATCGGCCGTCCGTACCCGGGCATGATGGACCTCTACATCGACGAGACCAACCTCTACAATCGTCTGGGCCTCTATACCAAGCAGTTTGACTGGGAGAAGATGTGGGCCATCGCCGACAACATCGACGACCAGGCTGCCGTGGACGCCAAGGCTGCCGAGATTCTCGACACCTTCGACGTTGAGGGCGGTGCCAAGGTCACCGACGAGCCCATCCAGGAGATGGCCAAGTACGTCGTCGCCTTTGAGCAGTGGGTCAAGGACGAGGAGATCGCTCTGGTCGCCAGCCACTACGACGGCTATGCCAAGGGCCAGGCCGGTGTGCTCGACTCCATGCTCATCCCGGCGTTCTCCATGCTCATCAAGCAGGGCACGAGCTGCGCGGTCGAGGGCGATATGAAGGTCGCCATCGCCATGAGCATCCTCAAGACCATCTCTGGCACCGGCCAGCTTTCCGAGATGTACTCCATCGACTTCCCCGAAGACATCGTCATCATCGGTCACTCCGGCTCTGGCGATGCCGATATCTCGACCGCCAAGAAGCCGACGCTCAAGGTCGTCCCCGTGTTTCATGGCAAAACCGGCGGCGGCTACCTCACCCAGTTCTATCCCGGTCACGGTACCATCACCTTCCTGGGCATTACGCAGGACGGCGACGGCAACTTTAAGTTTGTGGTTGCAGAGGGCGAGAACGTTGACGGCCCGATCTTTACCTTCGGTGACACAAACATGCGCATGAAGTTCTCGATTGGCGCCCGTGAGTTCATGAACCGCTGGAACGAGACCGGCCCGACCCATCACATGGCCGCCTGCCTGGGCAGCCAGACCGACACGATCCTTAAGGTCGCTAAGATCCTCAACGTGCCCGTCGAGGTCGTCTGTCGCTAGATTTATAGCCACAGCTGGGTGGACCTCCCGCCTGTTTTGATGCGGGAGGTCCACTTGCGCACAGCAGCCTTAGCTGCCCCGCCAACAAAAATGGCCATTTCTGTCGTTAAGTAGGCCCAAAATGGCCTCTTATCGACAGAAATGGCCATTATTTTGAAGGGGAACGACGGGTCTCAACCGTTTGCCGCGCAAAAGCTACCGTTTGCCGGTACGTTATTTGAAACGTTTCATCGCAAAGGTTATAGTGTCGTCAGAAAAGAAAAGCTGCGCCGGAGACAAGGCGTCAGTGGGATTGTTATTCCATTTGGAAGCATGACCGGGTCAGAGGCTCTAGGAGTCCTCTGGCCCGGTCTTTTTTGTGCAGCTATTCTTGAGGTCGATGCAGTGCACGGCAGCGACCCTGAAGGATTGGGACCTAAGGAGAGGCGGTTTGCGATGGATGTTCTCGAGACCATCAAAGCCCTGGTCGGCGGCGACACTAACGTGAGCTCAGTAATCGAGCTTGACGGCGGCGTGCAGATCAGAGTCAAAGACGCAAGCGCCGTCAGGCTCAGTGAGATCTGCGCCCTAGCGGGCGTGGAGAGCGCCAAGCTCACGTCCTCGGTTCTCAAATGTACGTTTATCCACGGAAAGGGTAAGCACATGGGTCAGTACCATGAACTCGCCGGCGAGATCCTCAAAGGGGTCGGCGGTATCGAAAATATCAAGAACGTGCGCCACTGCATCACGAGACTGCGTTTTACGCTCAAAGACGAGAAGATCGCTCAGGACGAGACGATCGGCAACCTTGACGGCGTCATCCAGGTCATGAAGGCCGGCGGCCAGTACCAGGTCGTTATCGGCGCTGCCGTGGACGATGTCTACGAGGAGCTCGTGAGCGAGTACAAGGTCCCGGGCGTGGGCACGGTCGCTGAGGACGATGCGGCCGAGGACGAGGGCGAGAAGAGCCATAACGTCTTTAACATGCTGATGGATACGGTCTCGGGCTGCATGGCTCCCACGCTTATGCCCCTTGCCGCCGCCGGTATGATCAAGGGCCTGCTCGCTCTTTGCATCGCCATGGGCTGGCTCACCGCCGATAGCGGTACCTATATGATCTGGTACTCCATCGCGGACGGGTTCTTCTACTTCCTGCCCATTATCTTGGGCTACACCGCGGCCAAGAAGTTCGGCTGCAACGAGTTCCTCGGCATGGCGCTCGGCGCGGCGCTCGTCTATCCCTCGATGGTCAACCTTGCCTCGGCGGCCGAGGTCGCGGGCACCATCTTTGAGGGCACTGCCTTCCAGATGAGCTTCTACAACACCTTCCTGGGTATCCCGGTCATTCTTCCGGCTTCGGGTTACACCTCGAGCGTTATCCCCATCCTCATCGCCGTTTGGGCTGCCTCTAAGCTCGAGGGCGTGCTCAACAAGGCCGTTCCGCAGCTCATTCGCTCCATGGCTGTGCCCTTCCTCTGCTTTGCCGTCATGGCTCCTGCGACCTATCTCGTGATCGGCCCTGTCGCTTCCATGATCTCGGGCGTCCTCACGCTCATCACCGAGGCCCTCATCAACATCCCCGTCGTGGGCGGCGCTCTCGTTGGCCTCGTCGTGGGCGGCGCGTTCTCCACGCTCGTTATGTTCGGTCTGCACTGGGCCGTTATCCCCATCATGCTCAACAACATCGCCATGCTGGGCTACGACCCGCTTATGGCTGCAGGTTCCATCGGCGGTTTCGTGGGTGTTTCTCAGGGCCTGGCCGTTATCCTGCGCACCAAGAGCGACAAGACCCGCAACGTTGCCATCCCGGCCACGATCTCACAGTTCTTTGGCGTGGGCGAGCCGCTGCTCTACGGCATCCAGCTTCCCAGCAAGTTCCTCTTTGTTCAGAACATCATCTTCAGCGGTGCAGCCGGTCTGGTGATGGGTGCTCTCAACGTCCATGCCTTCAGCATGGGCAGCGCCGGCCTCTTTGGTATCCCCACCTTTATGGATCCCTCGGGCGCCGACACCTCCAACATCGTGTTTTACCTGGGCACCCTTGCCGTGATCATGGTCATCGCCTTTATCTTCACCATGGCTACCTATCACGATGACGGTAGCTATCTGGGCAAGAAGCGCGCCGAAAAATAATCGGCCGAGGCCAAACGTCCCCAGCCAGAATGGCGGTCCTGCGTGGCGGACCGCCATTCTGTTAATCGCTTGAGAGGTCATGATGGAGCATACGTTATTGGACGGGGCGCGCTGGATCGCAGGTGTGCCGTTTTGCTACGAGCCCGAGTCGGCTTTTTTTGGCGAAACATATCGAAACCATGTGGTCATGGGGGCGTTTGAGCTTGAAAGCGTGCCCGCACGGGCCGAGCTCGAGCTGGCGGTGCTGGGCTATGCGCGCGTGCGCATCAACGGTAAGCGCGCGGATGGCTCCGAGCTCCTCGGATGGTGGACCAACTTCACCAAAAAGGTCTATGCGCACAAGGTCGACGTGGCGGGCCTTTTGCATGAGGGTGCAAACGAGATCCAGATCGAGCTCGGCAACGGCTTTTTTAACCCCTCGCCCTTACGCCTGTTTGGCAAGTACAACCTGCGCGAGCGCCTGGCCGAGGTCGGCACGCCCCGCGTGGCCGCACGGCTCGTCGACGGCGAGGGCAAGGTGCTCGTTACCACCGATTCCTCGTGGAGTGTGCGCGAGGGCGACCTCCTGTTCAATAACGTATATCTGGGAGAGGTCTTTGACCTGCGAGAGCACGCGCAAAAGGCTGCGCCGTGCCCCGTCACGGTCTACGACGGCGATCGATCTGTTGAGCTTTCACCCGTGGTGCCGTGCGTGCGGGCGGGCAGCGTAAGCCCCGCGCGGATTTTTGAGCACGGGGGCGTCACGGTCATCGACTTTGGCGAGGTCGTCGCCGGATTTTTACGTATGCGCGTGGCGGCTCACACAGGTGCGCGCATCGAGCTTCTCTATTCCGAGACCTGGCGCGACGGCGGTCCTTATACAGGGACGGCTGTTGCGGGCTATGCCGGCATGGAGACTCCGCGCGGCGTGTGTCCCGGCGGCCCCGGCGCTCCCGAGCCGGCCGAGCAGCACGACTCGGTGCTCTGCCACGAGGGCGTCAACGAGTTTGAGAACCGCTTCTGCTGGCATTCGTTCCGCTACGTGAGCGTGACGGGCGCGTCTGCTGCCGACATCATCGAGGCGGTGGCGACCTACGTGCATACGGACCTTGCGCAGGTAGGTAAGCTTGAGCTGGGCTGCGAGCGCTTTGAGCGGCTGCACGAGGCTGCGATCCGCACCAAGCTCAACAACAACCACGGCCTGTTTGAGGACTGCGCGCGCGAGCGCTTTGGCTACGGCGGCGATATGGTGGCCCTCGCCGCGTCCCAGACGTTCTCGTTTAACGTCGCGGGCCTCATCGACAAGACGCTTGCGGATTTTGCGCGCGACCAGACGGGGCGCGGCGGCCTCCCTGAGACGGCGCCGTTCATGGGTATCGGCTCCAACGGTCCCGCCTATGGCGAGGGGCCGCTTATGTGGCAGATCGCCTATCCGTATCTGGCGCTTGTTGCAGATCGTATCTGCGGGCGCCGCGACCTGCTCGAGCGGGAGTGGGCGGGCATCGAGTGCTTTGGCGACTACCTGCTGGGCTTTGATGCGGCGGAGCTCGCCCCGCACTGCCTGGGCGACCACGGCAGCCTGATTGCGCAGGGCTTCTCGAGCGGCAGTCCCGACAAGGAGTTTGTGGGCTGGTGTGCGATCCTTTGGGCGCTCGGCCTTGTGTTCGAGGCGGGGGAGCGCTTAGGCTGCGATGTCGAGCGCTTTGCTGCGGCCGCCGCAGAGCTGCGGCCTCGGATCATCGATCGCTTTAAGCACGAGAACGGATCGTTTGGCGATGGGACCCAGACGTCTTGGGCGTTTGCCGCGGAGCTCGGCCTGGGCGACCGGTCGGAGCTGGTGGGCGCACTGGTGCGTGCAATCAAGGCCGAAGGCTGCGTGCTCACCACGGGCATCTTCGGTACCTCGTTTGCCTTTAGGCTGCTTGCGGAGTATGGCTACAGCGAGCTTCTTGAACGCTGGCTGCTGCGCGAAGAGAACCCGAGCCTGCTCGGTATGCTCGCCGACGGCAACGGGGCGCTTATCGAGATGTTCGACGATCCTTTGGCCTCGTGCGACCATGCCATGTTCTCGAGCTACGACCAGTGGTTCTACGAGGGCCTGGGTGGCCTTTTTGTTGCGCGTGACGCGCAGGGCTGCGACAAGCTCACGGTCAAGCCCTACCTTTCGCACGCTACGGACAGTTTTGCCTGTACGTGGAAGACCTGCAAGGGCGCGGTGCGCGTGGAGTGGAAGCGCGCGGACGGCGCGGTCACGGTTGCCGTCGAGGTGCCCGAGGGCGTCGAGACGGCCATCGAGTCCCCCTGGGGCTCGGAGGTCCTCTCGTCAAAGACAGAGGGCATGCGTACCGTCATGGTCGTTTCTGAAGAGAAAGGGGGCTGCTAGATGAGCTATCCGCATCTGTTTTCTCCCATCAGGCTGGGCGACACGCTTGTGCAGAACCGCATCGTCGCAAACCCCATGAGCGAGCATTACGATGATCGCTGCCGCGGTGGCGCCGGTGTCGTGATCTGCGGGCACACCATTGTGGAGCCCGGGCGCTCGTCGTGGATGAGCGCCGATGAGCCGTATGCATTCTCCAAGTACGAGCGCGAGTCCACGGTGGCCCGCGCCCGCATGGCGCGCGCGGGTGGTGCGGCGGCAAGCATCGAGCTTGCGCATGCGGGTCAGTATGCGCGCACCGTGGACTACGCCATGGGACCGGACGGCTTTGTGCGCGCCGATGGCATCGAGGTGCGCGCCATGACGTCCGCCATGATGGAGCATACGGCCGCATGTTGGGTGCAGGCGTGCGTTGATGCGCGCCGCGCGGGCTTTGACATGGTGTTTTTGCACTTTGGGCACGGCTGGCTCATGGGGCAGTTTTTAAGCCCGCTGTTCAACCACCGCACGGATGGGTACGGCGGCTCCATCGAAAATCGCATGCGCTTTCCCTTGCAGGTGCTGAGCGCCTGCCGCGAGGCCGTGGGGCCGCGCTTTGCCATGGAGATGCGCATCTCGGCTGACGAGTGGATGCCGGGCGGCATAGAGCTTGACGACGTCATCGCGTTTTGCCGCGAGGCCCAGCGCTACGTGACAAGCATTCAGGTCTCCTGCGGGCTCGATATCGAGCACGAGGCCAACGTGCACACTTCGGCAACTAACCTCGACCCGCATCTGCTCAACCTGGAGCTCGCCCGTGCCGTTAAGGCGGCAGTCGATGTTCCCGTGACGCTCGTGGGCTCCGTCGAGACGCCCGAGGAGGCGGAGCGCGTCATCGCCGAGGGCGCCTGCGACATGGTGGCACTCGCGCGCGCCCTGGCCGCCGACCCCCTGTGGCCCGCCAAGGCACGTGACGACCGTGCCGAGGATATCGTGCCGTGCCTGCGCTGTCTGCAGTGCTACCACATTTCGACGGACCGCTGGAACGTGGGCTGCAGCGTGAACCCGCGCTTTGCCAACGAGGATTTTGTTCCGCGCACGGTGGAGCCCGCGGAGGTTTCGAAGCGCGTGCTCGTGGTGGGTGCCGGCCCTGCCGGCTGCATGGCGGCGATCACAGCCTGCGCGCGCGGTCACAAGGTGGTGCTCGCGGAGCGCGCCGATCGCGTGGGCGGCAATGTGAGGCTTATCGCCCAGGAATCCCACAAGGAGGATATCGCTCGCTACCTGCACTATCTCGAGCACAAGATTGCCGGGCTCGAGCGCGCGGGCGTGCTTGACGTGCGCTTTGGGTGCGAGGTGGACCGTGCCTTTGTGGAGGAGATGGCGCCCGATGCGCTCATCGTCGCCGTGGGCGCCGAGCCGTTTGTGCCTCCCGTTCCGGGTGTCGATGCGCCCGTCGTTATGGGGTTTGCCCAGGCTATCGGGCATGTGGAGGACCTCGGCTCGCGCGTGGTGGTCGTCGGCGGCGGCACGATCGGTGCCGAGCTGGCGCTCGAGCTTGCCGAGCAAGGGCACGAGGTCAAGGTGGTCGAGATGGGGTCTGCGCTTGCGGCGCAGGGCAACTCACTCTTTAGGATCGCGCTCCGCCAGATGTTTGACAGGCAGGGCAAGGCCATCGAGGTGCTGCTCAACACTTCTTGCACCTCGATCGGCGAAGAGGGCGTGTGCGTGAGCGGGCCCGATGGGGCCGAGCGCGTGCTCGCCTGCGACAGCGTGGTAATCGCTGCGGGCGTGCGCCCGCGCACCGCGCTTGCCGAGGGCCTTGCGGGCGTGGTGCCCCAAACGTATCTGGTGGGTGACTGCCGCCGGGCGCGCGTCATCAAGGATGCCGTGTTTGAAGGCTACTCTGCGGCGGCATCCATCTAGCACATGTGCTAGGTTGTACAGTGGGTCAGAAGGGAAGGATGAGCGATGTGGATCCTCAAGAAGATCAACAACAACTGCGCGCTCGCCCGCGATGACGACGGGCAGGACCTTGTTGTCTTTGGCAAGGGCATCGCCTACCGCAGGCCCCCTTATGAGCTTAAGGACCTTTCGATCGTCGAGCGCACGTTCTACGGCGTGGGCGGGGCGTCGGTTGCCGCGCTCAAGGATATTCCGTCCGATGTGCTGCTGCTTGCGGCCGATATCGTCGATTACGCGAGCGCCAAGCTCGACACGGAGTTCAACCCCAACGCGCCCGTGACGCTCGCCGACCATATCAATTTTGCCTGCCAGCGCGTGAGCCAGGGCGTGGTGATCGAGACGCCGCTTTCGTTTGACGTGATGCGTCTGTATCCGCGCGAGGTCGCCGTCGCCCGCCGTGCGCTCACGCTCGCAAAGAGCCGCCTGGGGGTTGAACTTCCCGAGGCCGAGGTCACCAACATTGCTCTGCACCTGATCGACGGCGAGTCCGAGCAGAGCAACATGGAGGCTACGATCGAGGCGACGCGCGTGCTTGAGGACCTGACAGAGATCGTGGTGCGGCACATCGGAGCTCTCGATACCTCGTCTTTTACCTATGCACGCTTTGCGATGCATGTGAGATTTTTGCTCGACCGTATCAAGCTGGGGGAGGACGCGGATGCCGGCTTTGGAACGATGCTTCCCGTTATGAAGGAGACGTATCCGGAGTCGTATGCCTGTACGGCAGATATCCTCGCCTACTTTATTTCCGAGCACGGCTGGGAATGCAGCGAGAACGAGACGCTCTACCTGCTGATGCACATCCAGCGCCTGCGCTCGAGCATCGAATAGCAAAAACCACCACAAGAGGGACTGTCCCTCTTGTGGTGGTTTTTGCTACAGGTAGGCTCCCAGGTTGATGTCGGTGGCGGGGGCCGCGGGGGCTGCGGCCGCGTCGGGGGAGATGCTGCGGGTGCTCACGCGCTCGAGCAAGAAGGGGCGTACGATTTCTTGGCGGTTGATATCCTCGATGGCCGTGACCGCGGTGACGGGGCGCGCGGCAGAGCCGATACGGACGTGTTTGGTCTTGGCGGCGGGTTTGTTCTCGATCTGCTCCATCAGCAACTGAACGCCCTTGCGGCCAATCTCGTAGCCCGGAGGCGCTACTGTGGTCAGCGGGACCGACCCGCTCCAGGCGAGCGGATTTCCGTCGCAGCCTGCCACGCGGACCTGCTCGGGGACGGAGATGCCCTTGTCGATTAACGCCGAGATAACGCCCGACGCCAGTACGTCGGTCAGGCCGATGACAAAATCGGGGCGCTCGTCCGCGGGGCGCTCGGCGATTTGGGCACCGATGCCGTAGCCGTCGGCAGCGGTATTCCATTCGCCGGCGTCGATGACTTCGATCTTGATATCGGGGTGCAGAGCAAGGGCCTTGTGAATGCCAAGCACACGCAGGGTGAGCTGCATAAATGCCGCTCTGCCCACAACGGTGATATGGTGCGCGCCGCGGGCGATGGCGAGCTCGGCGATAATGCGCCCCTGTGCCTCGTTGTCGGCGGCCACGTAATAACCGGGCTCGGAACAGTGGATGTCCAGATGGACGATCGGCACGGGCATCTTGGCCATGGCGGGGTGCCAGTCGGGGGACGCCATGGGCTGAACCATGACGCCGGACATCTGCGTGCCCATAAAATAGCGCAGGTAATGGTCTTCGAGAATGTCGTCGTTGTCGGCGTTGGCGATGAGCAAGTCATAGCCGTGCTTGCGTGCCTCGTTATGGGCGCCGCTGGCAATCTGGAGTGAGAAGCCGTGGTCGAGACGGGGGAGGACCAGGCCAAAGGACTTGGTGGTGCCGCCCGCGAGCTGACGGGCGCTTTGGTTGGGCAGGTAGCCCAAGCGATTGATGGTCTCGTTGATGAGCTTGAGGGTCTCGGGGCGCAGCTTTTCGGGGTGGTTGAGCGCGTTGGACACCGTGCCCAGCGAGACCCCTGCCTCGCGCGCGACATCGCTGATTTTTATCTTTGCCATAGCGGCCCCTTTGATGCGTTTCAAGTACAAGCCAGATTGTAGCATCCCAAACCTACCAAAAAGGGACAGGTTTATTTTGGCAGGTTTTATCTGGGGAAACGCTGCTACTGCCCCGGACCGCCACAAAGGGGACAGGCACCTTTGTGGCGGTTTGAGATGCCTGGGCCTTCAATTGTCTCGATCTGTAACACTAAGCCGGCTTCCGGAGCCCCAGATGTTACAGATCGAGATCTTTCGCTGGGTCAGAGCGCCGCCCCGGTACCAAACCCCCCCAAAGGGTGCAGGGCCCAATGAGGGGGGTTGGGACAGGGGGGCGGGGGGGGCTCG
>CABUVF010000029.1 GCA_902494945.1 uncultured Collinsella sp. | reverse complement strand
GTGATGTAGTACACATATTCAATGCTATCGAACGTTGCCTGGTCAGTCGTATCCGAAATCACGTTGAACATCGACCCATCGTTCATATGGTGGCCGTAGATCGTGGTCTGCTGGTCGACCATTCCCGGCGCGGTGTCATCGCTATCCAAGAAGATGGCACCCGAGGCGTTAGACGTGCCATCGAACAGCGTGTTGAGGTATTTTGAGTTGTTGTTGGTCTGCACCACGGGATAGTTGATGTTGGTTCCCGGCACGTAAATCCAACCCACAATCTCGGGGTTCGTCTGAGCAAGTGCATCAAAGTCGATAATCGGCACGCCGCTGGCGTCCTTATCGCTTACATATTGCTTCTCGATTTTCTGATACGAATCGCTCGCCTGCTTATAGCCAATCTGGGCATTGATAAAGATGGCAGCGGCGGCAACAATCAGACCGATGCCCACGATGATGAGCAGAATAGGAATGATGGAGCGGCGCTTTTTACGCGGCGACTCGGTGTAATCCGACGGCGTGGCATGCGATGAAGACCGGGGCGGCTTCTTAGCGGTGCTATAAGATGAAGGTCGATATGCGGCCGGCGCGTCCTGTCGACGATGCGTCGCCGGTGTCACGGGGCGCGGCGTGCGCGGCTGCTGAGGAGAGGATGTCCGACCCTGCTGTGCCGCATGGGCAGCACCCGGCTTCGACGGATCGGGAATCTGAGAAGCCTTGAATCGTTTTCCCTGATAGTCGGACATGGCTCTCCTTATACTGCGGTGAAACGGCGGAACGCCTAGGCGTCAGCCATCTCCTGCTTCATCTTCTCGATAACCTTGCGGTACTCGGGGTCGCATGCGCCCAAGATCTGCGTGGCATAGATGGCGGCATTCTTGGCGCCGTTGATGGCAACGCAGGCCACGGGTACGCCCGAAGGCATCTGCACCATCGACAGCAGCGAATCCATACCGCCCAGGTCACTCGTCTTCATAGGCACACCGATAACCGGCAGCGGCGTAAAGGCAGCCACGACACCACCCAGGTGAGCAGCCTTGCCGGCGGCGGCGATAATCACTTTGATACCGCGATCGGCGGCAGTCGAGGCCCACTCGTGGACCTTCGCCGGCGTGCGGTGTGCGCTCGCAATGACGAGTTCATAGGGCACACCGAGCGCCTCGAGCTCGGCGGTGCAGCCTTCCATAACACCCAGATCGGACTTGGAGCCCATGATGATCCCGACAACCGGCTTTTGATCTGCCATAAACAAAGACCTCCTGTTGAGAGCGGTGACGCGGCCAATCCGCGACCCTTAACTGCAAATAATTCAAGTATAGCCGCCGATGCTGATGTGTTCGGCGGGAGACGGAACGCTTTGCGAGATTAAGGCCGAAGGGTCGGAGCTTTCTGCCTACATTCAAAAAGCGTGCCCACCGTCCTTGGGTGGGACGGCGGGCACGCTTGCTTAGCTGTTGCTGGGGCTACTTAGCCTTGCTGCGACGATGGAAGAAAGCGCCGATCGCGGCGATGATGGCGCCAAGACCACCGACGGTCGCGACGGTCGCCGCCGTCTGGTCTCCGGTATTGGGAATCGCCGAACCGTTCTTCTTGCTGCCCTGGGCCTTGTCGCCTGCGGGCTTGCCCGCCTGGTTGCCGCCGTTCGAGCCATTGCCGGAACCCTGGTTGCCCGAGCCGCCCTGGTTGCCGGAATCGGCATCCTTGAGGCTCTCAATGGCCAGCTTGAGCTGGCTATAGGCCGCCTGGATCTGGGTGTCGGAAGCATTCTCATCACCCAAGACGTCCTCGGCGTAGGTAATGGCATCCGTCAGGGCCTTGACAGACTCGGCCGTCTTGCCCCTGGTGTCAGTCTCCTTCGCCTGCTTGACCAGGGCCTTGAGCTGCTTCTTAGTCGGATTCTCGACCGGGACCACCGGGGTCTTCTCGAGCGCGTCGCGGGCGCTCTCGAGCGCCCTGAGCGCCTGGTCGACCTCGTCCTGCGTGGCATCCTCGTCGCTCAAGATGGCGCGGGCGCTCGCCAGGGCGTTCTCGAGCGCCGTCCAGGAGGCCTCGGTGTAGTCGCCGGCCTTGAGGTCGCCGGCGGCAAGCTCGGCATCAACCTTTTCGATCGCGGCAGTGAGATCATCCTTCGCCACCGGATCGGGGACGGCCGTACCGTAGAACTTGAGCTCCGCCATGCTGCAGTAGGCATCAACGTCGCCCCCGCCGGCGTGAATCACCTTGACGGTCACGTAGCGACCGCGCGCGGCGCCAAAGCTCATCTGTTTCCAGTCGCCACGGTCGGTGAGCACGCGGCCATCGTTGTCGAAGGCGAACGTACCCATCGACGCGGCGGTGCCCTTCTCATAACCGTCGGCAGTGTCGGAGACCAGTATCTCGGCCTCGAAGATATCGCCGTTAGTGCCGCCGTCCTGGCGCGGCAGGAATGTAACGTCGGTGAGATCGTAGTCGCGGCCCAGGTCGACACTCAGATACTGGGGCATACCGGTCCCATGGGCCCAGTCGCTGTGCCAAAGCGTCCGCTCGTCGCCGTCGAGAGCGTTGACGGCGTTGCTGCCCTCGTAGTCGGCCTCACTCGAGAAGCCGGCCACCTTGACGTTCTTGCGGTTCTCGGGCGTGTTGATGAGAATCTTCTCATCAACAGGGCGCATCTTGAGGCCGTCGATTGCCTTCTCGATCTTGGCTGTGGCGTCTGCGACATCCTTCTTGCTATAGCTGCCCTGGCCGCTGTCGAGGAGCTTCTGAGCCGCCTCGACCGCAGTGGTGAGAGCTGCATAGGAATCCTTGGTGTAGACGGACTCGCTGTAGCCCGCGGCCTTGGAAAGCGCTGCTACGAGCGCAGAGGTATCGACACCAGCCTTGACCTCGACCTCATAGGATGCGGTCTTGGAGGGGTCGAGTACCGACGCCACCGTGATCTTTGCCTTGCCGGCCTTGTTGGCACGCAGGTAGTAGCTCACGCTATCGCCAGCCTGAACAGCGGAGACGCTTACCACAGAGGGGTCGGAGCTCTCGACCGTCACATAGGGGTAGCCAGCGCTCTCAGGCGTAGCCTTGGCGTCGACGGGCGTAATGTCGCCTTCAAAGAACTCGGTCTGGTTCTTGCCTAGCTCGACACCCTCGATGGCCTCGACACCCTGCGTGTAGTTGAAGTTGACCTCACGCAGTGTGAGCATCTGGTCACCCGATGCCTCAAGCGGCGTGACCTCGACCTTGGTCGCCTTCTTGCCCTTGTTCTCGGCAGAGAGGTCAAAGGCGTAGCGAGCCAGGAAGGAATCGTACTCCCCGCCCGCGAACTCTTGGATCGAGCCATCCTCGAACGTCACGACGGCCTTGATCTTCTGTACGGTTCCGTTGCCGCCGTTGCGGTTAACGACCTCGACGCTATCGAGTTTCGACGGCGTCTTAAATGCGAATGTCATCGTGGTGGGAAGCTTCACGTAACTCGGTAGCTTACCCTCGCTGTCCCAGTTGCCACTCCAGTTCCACAGGAACTCAAAGCCGTTGTCGCCCTCGTTATTATCGAACAGCGCGTTATAGCTCTTCTGCTGGATAAGTTTCTCGACGTTGGTCCCGTCGTCGGTCGTGAGCTCATCGTTGGTCATCGTGATGTTGAAGGCATCCTGGGCGTACTCGGCGACCGTTGGCTGAGGAACGTCCGGCATCGTCACCGTGCCGTCGCTCGCAAACTCAAGTGCGTCGCATGCCGGGCCGATAAGCCAAGATGTCGAGGGCAGTTCGACCTTTCCGGCGGTCTTGGCCTTGAGCTTGAAACTCGCCACCGCGCCAGTACCGTTGTAGAGCTTGCCATCGCCGCGGTTGGCAAAGGCGAGATTGATAGTCTGCGTTCCGTCCACGAACTGGACCTTCTCGCGAGACAGGTTCTCCATGCCGGCAGTCGAGCCGTCCTGCGCGATGCTCTCGGACACAAACTCGAACTGGTCGCTCTTGAAGTTGACGAGGGCGCCCAGGGCGTTGACGTTCTTGGCGTCGGCCGCATAGACATCAACGGTGATCTCATCACCGGCCTCGACCTCGGTCTTGCTCGGAATCACCGCGAGCGAACCTGCGACCTTGCCCTTTTGTTTAGTGCCGCCGTCAAGACCCGCCATGGTGAACGAGTAATCGTAGACGTCGTAAACGCCGTTATCGTTGAGGTCGGCGAAGTGGTCGCGGATCTGCGAACCGAACGTCGGGGTATCGGGCTCGCGATTCTCGAGGCCCAGATAGTTCTTCATGTTGGAGTAGTCTCCGTCGGAGATCGTGGCCTTGTTGAGGTTGGAGCCCACGGCGAAGCCATCCGTGCCGTCGGTCTTGTAGATGGCAATCTCGGACGCGGAGAAGAAATTGCCGACCGAGGCGAGCGGTGTCATGCGCACGTAACGGGCGGCCACGGTGCCGTCAAACGCTACCGTCTTACAATCAGCGGAACGTGCCCAATCGACCTCCTGGCTCGTCCAGTGGACGCCATCGAGACTCGTCTCAACACGCATCTTGGTCACGGTGCCGTTGCCGGCGTCATCGCGCGGATAGTACTCGAGCTTATCGAGCTTGTAAGCGCGTCCATAGTCAACGGTAAGCGCCTTGCCCAGATCGTTGCCACCGGAGTGGAAACCGCCGTCGCCCGACTGGAACTCATGGTCGAAGGCGAGCTCGGCCTTATGGCTGCCGTAAAGTGAGCCCTCCCAGGTGATTTCCTCGGCGTCGGGGACGTTCCGCCACGGATCGAGTGCGGAGTTCGCCTCGAGCACATCGCTCCAGGCGGAGTAACCTTCGGCGTTGCGCGAACGAATCTGGTAGGTGTGCTTGCTATTGTAGGCGAGGTCGGTGTGCGTGAACTCGGCCGCATCACCCACGGCAAACACAGTGCCGTCGACCTTAAGGTCGTAGGAGGTAGCACCATCGACCTTTCCCCAGGTGAGCTTGATGCTCGTTGGGGTCGTGGCGTCCTCGGGGGCAGCAAGGTTCGTGGGTGCGGAGAGGTTCTCGTTGAGGCGATCGGCTGTGAGCGTGGCGTCGGCGTTCACGAAACCGCCCAGCTCAAGCGTCTGCGCCGCTGCAGCAACATCGGTCTTCGCGAACTTGACGTAGACCTTGGGGTTCGTGGTGATCTTGGTGTTGTTGAAGCTCTCGCCCTGCTCGGCCTCGGTGCCGTCCGCATCGCTGCCGTAGTGGTTGAGGTTGGGGGTCTCGCTGTAGAAGTAGACCGCCTGGCCGGCCTCGGGGGTCGCGGCGTCAAAGGTCTCCTGCGAGTCGACCTCAACCACGTTGAGTGCGGATCCGCCGTTCTTGGCGACAACGCTCGTGGGCTTGGCGGACACATTGGCCACGAAGGTCGTGGTGCGGTTGGAGTCGTAGCCGTTGTAGCCGCCCTGCGAGGCCTCGGCGGTAAAGGTCGCGGTGCCGCCTGCGGCCTTGGAGCTGTAGACGGTGCTCACATGCTCACCGTAGGAGATATTGTCGATCGTGCCGTAGGAATCGTCCTCAGTCGTGTTGTTCTCGATGGAGGAGCCGTCGTCCTCGTACTGCGTAAAGGTGCCGTCGCCCTCGGTGGCGAAGAACTCGACGATACGCTGGCTGCGGTCGGTACCCTTGGTGTTGGTGTCGCTCACGGCCTCGGGGTTGTTGTTCTCGGCGTACATCGGCACGATAGCGTTGGCCTTCACAAACAGCGGCAGCTTCCAAAGCGGAGCCTCGTAGTTGTTGAGAACCTGGCCGCCGCGATACTGCTTACCCGAGAAGTAATCGATCCAGATGGTGGGATTCTCGTCGGTGCCGTAGTTGGGGAGGTAAATCCCATTGCGAATGTCGTTGCCGTTCTCGTCTGCCTGGGTATCCTGATACACCGGTGCCACTAGGAAGTTCTCACCGAACATATACTGGTACTGCGTCGAAGTGCTTGCGGCGTACTCGGAGTTGTCGGAAAGCAGCATGGCGCGGATCATGGGCAGGCCGGCATCGCCGTTACCCGTGTCGATGTTGGCCGCCGAGGCCGCGCTCGTGTAGATATAGGGCATGAGCTGCGCCTTGAGCTTGAGGTAGAAGCGCGAGATGCCTGTGTAGGGATCGCCGTGCGTCATGGGCGATTTACGGTAGGTGCCCCAACCGTCCATGTCAAGCATAGAGGGCGTGAACGTCTTCCACTGGTAGTCACGCGCAGAGATGATGGGGTCGCCGCCAAAGATGCCATCCATGTCGGAGCCGATGTTGGGGTTGCCCGAAAGACTCTGACCGATATACGTGGGGATATGGAAGCGAATGTACTCCCAGTTACCGCCATACTGGTCGCCGGTCCAAATGCCACCAAAGCGCTGCGTGCCGGCCCAACCATCGAGCGTGATGATGTTGGGGCGCTTGTTAGCGCCGGTCGTCACCGTGTCATAAGCTGTCTTGATGCCATTAAGACCAAAGGAGTAGCCAGATCCAACCCAGGCAACGTCGGTCTTAAGGGTAGTGATGCCTCCCGTCTTGACCTCGGCGTCGAAGTCGCGAAGCAGATGCCACGGGGTCTCAGGGTTGCTGTCGGGCTCAAGGTTGGACTGGGTCCACAAGCCCGTGCTCACACCCTTGGAGTTGGCATACTCGGTGAACTTCTTAAGGTTGTCGACATTGGCACGCACAGCGTTAAGACGGTCGGCCGAGCTCGCTCCGTCGGAGTTGACGCCGCCGGTCTTGTAGTAACCGTTCTGGCCATAGCCGGCGCCGTAACCGTCGTTCGGCAGGAACCAGCCGAGCGGCATGTCGTTGTCCTCGTAGTCATCGATAACCTGACGAGCAGAGAACTGGCGGTCGAAATCGGTCGCTTTCATGTTCTCGGTATCAACCGTAGGGCCCTCACCGTTGAGCGTCTCGGCCGCAAGTGTGCCGTCGAGCTTGTAGCCCGTCGACATGCCAGACTCGTACTTAACGTCGCCCTTCTCGCTCGAGGACTTGCTGCCCTTGGTCTCCCACTTCTTTTGACCCGAGGTCGTTGACCAGCCATCACGGTTATAGGCATTAAGATGACCAAGGTAGAACCCGTACTCGGGCAGCAGTACCGGGTTACCGGTCACCTTGTAGTAGTCCTGCAGCATCTCGGTTGCCACGTTCGAAGCGCCCTCGTTGGTCGCCACGAAGTAGTAGGCATCAAACTCATTCTCGCTGTGCAAAGTCGTGACCGTCGATGAGTCCGTGGAACCGAAGTCGTAGGAACCCTCTGCAAACGTGTTTCGGAGTACGCCGTAGCCGTCACTCGTCCAATAAAACGGGTTGGGCGAGGCAACGCCGCCATCGGTCCAGTTGTTCGTGTTGGAGATGGCGATGGTCTGGTTGGTGTGCAGGAAGCGTCCGTTCTGGGTGCCGCCGCCAAAGAAGTTCTCGGACTTCTCCTTGGCGAGCGTCTGGACGGTACCCTTCTTATCAAGGTCGAGGGACGCGGACTCGGAAACCACGACACGGTCGCCTGACTTGATACTCATCTTGCCAGTCGCCTTGTCCAGGATCACGGTCGCCTTTCCGCCGGTGATCTCGATAGTGTCGCCCTTGTCGGCAACCGTCGCACTCGGCTTGCTGTAGGTGTCCGAGGTATCGGGCTGAGCCTGGATCTTAGCCGTGTGGGACTTACTACGCGGCGTGGCGTACTCGGAAAACTCACCCTTGGGGTCGACGTTATAACGGAAAATACCGTCCTCGAGGAACGTAATACGGCCCTTGATGCCGTCAGCGAAATCGATGTCGACGACATTCGAGGCAGACTGGGACACGGTCGCCGAGTCGACGCCCTTGAGTGGCGTGGCAATCGCCTGCTGGGGATTGGCAAACACGAGCGTCGCTGCAGTGGCAACGAGGACCGCGCTTCCCTTCACCCACCGTTTCGTAAAAATGGAATTCCTGCGCATCTGGTCTCCTTTCTTCCGACATGCTGAGGTGCCGAGGACGCCCCCCGGCAGCATGGGAAAACGTATCAAACGGAGATGTTCGGTACATTCCGCACAATGGGGGCCACCCGTTACCAAGGGGCCAACTGGTAGTAACCAGATAGCCACCTACTAGGTCATATCAACATATGGGAGCACTTGCGCACCCAAGTTCGGAATTCTCCCAGCGGCAGCAAAATAAGCGTCAACGGCAAGGTGGGCTTAATAAGCCATACCAATTGGTTCTTCAGTCAAATACCAATCTAGCAAAAATGTACTGTTTGTCTGGTATTACACAGACCATACCTTTCCCTCGGGAACTGGGCTTCGCGAAGTTTCCCGAGGGAAAGGCTCAGCCGCCATCCTGCAACCTACCGGGGATTGCCATGACGTACGTTGGCTGATTTGGTTTGGAATGAGATGTTGACGGTGGCTGATGGGCACAACTGTCCCGGGTGCATTTCAAGATGCACCTAAATGTCTGTCTTTATCCTTATAGATTGTCCAGGTAGTCGTCGGCATCATAGGTAAGGCTGTAAGCTTTATTCAGGATGCGCACGAGCTCCTGGGCATCGTGCTCGCCGAGCGCTGAGAGTTGTTTCGAGAGCGATGCCACACTCTCGGCATTTTTTTTCGCCGCGAAATCACGGCCTTCCTCGGTAATGCTCACCAGCACACGCCGACGATCGTTTGGATCGGTCCTGCGCTGAACGTAACCCTTGCTCTCGAGTGAATCCAAGATATGCGACATGCGCGCACGGGAGAATTTCAGCTTCTTGGCAATCTCGGAGGGAATGACATCACCGTCAATACCCGATAGATACTGTAAAACCGGTGCCTCGCCCACACTGGCGCCGCCGGCAGCACTCAAGGATCCCTTGGCAAGGGAACGTGAGTACACAATCAGTTTTCGAGCGACGTCATCGTAATCCACTGGGGATATTGTCCTTTGCAACTCTAGAAGGGCCATAAAACCGTCATTTGCCGTACATTAGTTAACATTCGCAACAATTATTTATGATACCCCAACGCGGAAGTCTATTGCTCGTCCTTCTTGCGTCGCATAAGCTCCTCAACGTCGACACCAGCGGCCTCGAGCATGCGCTCGACATTCTTTTTGGCGTTGGTCGTGCCGACCTTAAGCACGATCGAAAGCGGAGTGCCCACCACCAGGCACACGATGCCCACGGGGACACCCCAGCCGGGGCCGCCCTGCATACCCCACATCCCCATCAAAAAGCCAATCGCCACGAGCGAATAGCCCAGGCGCAGCCAAACATTGAGCCGCTGAATAGCATCGGTCTGCATCTTTGCCTCGCGAATCAAGTCGTCGCGCGAAAGGTCGTGTCCGTGTTTCTCGTGCATATGGTCCTCCTCGTGCAAAGTGTGCATCATGCGCAAGTGCATCGTTTGTCGAATACGTCATCTTTCAAGAGCAATATAGCGGGTGTCGTGTAGGCGATGGAGGTCGCTGGCCATATTGCCCTTGAAGGGCGGCGCAAAATCAGAAGGCCGTGCGGTTGAGGCCGCACGGCCTTACAGGGGGCCAGGGGATGATGACTAGTAGCTCAGTGCCGGGTCGAAGAAGCCAATGAGAACGCCCACAAATGCGATCACAACGAGGATCAGCATCATAACGATGGGGTTGACCTTCTTCTTGGTCATCATGTACCAGCAGAAGATGATGAAGACCATGGGCAGCAGGTGCGGATAGATTCCGTCGAGCGTGTCCTGGAACTTACCGCCGCCGGGCAGCACCAGATTGGGGCTGCAGGTGATGGAGACCCAGGTAGCACCGACTGCACCGATGACCATGGTACCGACCATCACGATGGAATCACGCAGAGCCTTGGCCTTGGGACCGACGAGGGCCTCGACCGCCTTGCCGCCGAGCTCATAGCCCTGGTTGTAGGCAAAGCGCATGCCAAGGAACATGAGCAGGTTCCACACGACAATATAGAAGATGGCACCGAGCGGGGAGCCGCCGGTCGAGAGACCGAGGGCGATACCGAGCAGGATCGGGATCAGGGTACCGACGATCAGCGAGTCGCCAAGGCCGGCGAGCGGGCCCATGAGGCCGGCGCGGATGCCGTTGATGGCGTCGTCGTCGATGGCCTCGCCGTTTGCGCGAGCCTCCTCGAGGCCGGCGGTGACGCCGACAATCATGGTGCCGATCTGCGGCTCGGTGTTGAAGAACGCGGAGTAGGTCTGGAGGGCCTGCTTCTGCTCCTCGGGCGTGTCGTAGAGCTCCTCGACGATCGGAAGCATGGCGCACAGGTAACCGAAGGTCTGCATGTGCTCCTGCGAGAAGCAAGTCAGGTTGCCATAGGACCAGTTGCGGAACGACTTGGCAAGCGTTTTCTTAGAGAGTTTCTTCTTCTCTGCCATTAGATGTCCTCCTCTTCCTCATCATCGGAGCCCGAGGCGATAGCTGCCTTGGGAGCGTTTGCGAGGTCGATCTTGAGCGAAGCGATCTCATAGTTGATCAGGGCGAAGAAGCAGCCGATGCCGGCGGCGGCAATCAGGTTGCATCCCATGACAGCGGACAGGGTGAAGCCGAAGAAGAACGTGAGGAAGTCCGTCGGCTTGGAGATGACCTGCTTGAGCAGGATGGCGATACCGACGGTAGGCAGCAGCGAGCCGACGGTGAACAGCGTCTTCATCGCGATGCCGTCCATGGGCATGTAGGTCTTCATGAGGTCGACCATGGCGGTGCCGCCCATGGTGATGATGAACGTCGGGAGGAACGAGCAGACGATGTGACCGATCCAAGGCAGAACGTTGTTGACCAGGTAGAGCTTGTGGAGATCGCCCTTCTCGAGCCACTTCCAGCCCATGCCCTGCCATACCAGGTTAATGGTGGCGGTGCCATAGAAGAGCACAGTGCCGAGCGTGCCGACGGCGGCACCGAGGGATGCGGCCATGCCGGCAGCCTCAGCGGAGGCGGGATCGATGCCCGAGTTCTTGATGGCGAGGATCGCCAGCGGGATGCCGATATAGGACACGGCGCGGACGTCGGCGGAGACGGTTCCGCCGGGGGTCACGAGAGCGATGTAGACAACCTGGATGGCAGCGCCGACGAGGATGCCCGTCTGCATATCGCCCATGATGATGCCGACGATGAGGCCGGCGACCAGAGGACGACCCAGAGTGTAGTTGCCGATCGTCGTGCCACCCATGCCAGGCAGTGATGCCAGGCAGGCGAACAGGCCGAACAGCGCGGCTTGGAATGCATTGATTGCCATGCTTTCCCCTTTCTTTATTCCTCAGCCCCTTTCCCCCAGGGCTGTAGGTACCAAAATGCGGCTGGCGCCTAACTAGAAGCCAAACTGACCGCGGAACTTTGGCCACTCACCAATGGATTTCTCCTTGATAAGGGCGAACTCGACCGTGTAGCCGGCGTTGGTGAGATCCTCGAGCGCCTGGGCCTCTTCCTGCGTGATCGACTGGTTGTTGCCGAGCTTGGTGGTGCCGGGACGATCGTTGCAGGGACCGACGATGATGCGGTCCATGCCGGGCTTAAAGCCAAAATCGACGAGAAGTTCCTTCATGTCGAGCGGGTTCTTGGTGATCAGGAAGTACTTGGTGTTGGACTTGAGAACCTTCTCGGAGACCTCCTTGAAGTGCTCCTTGGTCCACACGAACGTCTTCTTGCCCGAGGCACTCTTGTAGGCCTCCTTGAGCACGGGGTTGGACGCCGCGGCGTCGTTGACGGCGATAAGACCGTCGCAGGGATACTCGAGGGCCCAACGGGTAACGGTCTGTCCATGGATCATACGGTCGTCAATACGGATGAACGAAATCATACGTTCTCCCCTTTCCTTCATGAGGCCTGCGGTCGCGGCCTCTTCTTCCTAACGTTTGCAGCTAGATGAAACCTTGGTGCGGCCTAGATGTCGTCGTCCTCGTCGTCGGCGTCATCGGTCGGGACAACGAGCTCGGACATACCGTTCTTGCCCTCCTGCAGCATCATCTGCTTGAGGGAATCCAGGTCCATGGTGGCAAGCCCCATCATGGCGGTCATAGCCATGGGCAGATTCATACCGCCGAAGGCAATGGTGTGGGCGAGCAAGCCCTTCTCGGCCAGCGTGTTCATGGCATTGGTGAGCGGCGATCCGCCCAGGATGTCACCAAGCAGGACAACCTCGTCATCGGCGGTAACAGGAGCGAGCATCGCCTTGACGTTCTCGACATACTCGTCAGCGCCCATGCCGTCCACGAGACTCGTCGACAAGATGTTCGGGGCGTCATTGCCGAGCATCTTGAGGACACTGTGCAGTCCGGGAGCGAGCGTTCCGTGACTGACCATTACCAGATACCGCATGCGGTCTCCTCTCGACCTGCCGTGTGTCGCACGGCTTTGCTTTTTGCTGAGATTATTGTTGCGCCGGGGCATGTTCGGTACAAGAAAATAGCTGCGAACGGCAACTATTCATCGGTTAACGGTAGCAACTATTTTTGTGCCTAAATTATTTTTTCTTCTAATTATTTTTAAAATAGCAGGTAGATTGCCTGATAAATGTTTTATGTTCCTTATGCACCATACATACCAGCAAGAATCGGGCCTGGCATCTCCGGTTTGCTCCGCAGTGTCAGACCATGTCACGTACGCCCACGACATGGAGGTACCCCATGGATATGATCTCGTTTCTCGCCTCCGAACCCTTCGACCGCAGCGGTGATACGCCGCTCTATGTCCAACTTAAACATCGAATCGCCCTGCTTATCGCCAGCCAGGCGTTCGACACCAAGACGCCGCTGCCACGCGAGCTCGAAATCTGTGAGCGGCTAGAGTTATCGCGCGCGACCGTGCGCCGTTGCTTCCAAGATCTCGTCATCGAGGGGCGCGTGGTGCGCAAGCGCGGCCAGGGCACGTTCATCAAACCCCAAACCTCAGCACCCGGCATCGACCTGGCCCTGAATTTCAGCGCGCGGATGCGCGAAGCGGGACGGGTTCCGAGCTCGCAGATTCTCGCCTTTTCAAGCATACCGGCCGTCCGCGGCATCGCCTCTGGGCTCAAAGTGCCCGAGGGGACACCCGTCTGGGAGATTCGCCGCCTGCGTCTCGCCAACGACAAACCCATGGAGCTCAACTACGTCTATATCCCCGTGTCACTTTGCCCCGAGCTCACACGCAAAGACGTGGATGGCTCGCTCTACGCCTACATCGCGGAAAAGACCGGCATCCTGCCCGCAAGCGTCGATGCCGTCTACGAGACGGTCAACCTCGACAAGCATGAGGCGCGCCTTTTGGGACAGAACACCGGTAAGGCGGCGATGCGCATCGTGCGTTCGACCTACGACAAGACGGGAACCCCGTTCGAGGTAGGCGTGCTCATCAGCTGCGACGGTCAGGCAAAGCTGCACGTGCACATCGCCGCCGACAAAACAACCTTCACCGCCACAGCCCAATAAATCCAAAACGTGGGCGCCGTCGTTCAAACAAACGACGGCGCCCACACTCATTTTCTATTCAGCCCTAGTCATCGCACAAAGCCCCTTCGGCAGCACACGGTGCAGCCAAGTCACCGCAGGCCGGGGCGGGAGGCGGTCCTTTCTCTCGGAAAACTTCGCGAAGCCCAGTTTCCGAGAGAAAGTGTCCGGCTGCCGCCCCGGCCGGCCAGGCCAACTACACCGTGTACTGCGGCAGGTCCTGCAGGGCGATGACGTCCATGCCCATGTCGTTGGCGCTGCCGTGACCCTGCTGGTCCTCACGCACCGCCTCGATGGCACTCACGTACGTGTTGGCGGCAGACATCGCGGTCACGCAGGTCACACCGCGTCGCACTGCCTCGGTGCGCAGCAGATAGCCGTCGCCGCGCGAGCCCGGACCGTACGGCGTGTTGATGATCACCGCGATCTTGCCATCGGCGATGAGGTCGCCGATGTTGGGGCGCTCGCCGTCGTGCGGGCCGCTAATCTTCTCCACGACCTCGCACGTCACGTTGCCTCCACGCAGCACGCGCGCCGTACCCTCGGTGGAGCAGATGTCAAAGCCCAGGTAGCGCAGGATACGGGCGACCGAAAGGATGTGGCGCTTGTCGCGGTCGCACACGCTGATGAACACCTTGCCGACGCTCGGGTCGGGCAGCTTGTAGTCAATCGCCAGCTGCGTCTTGGCGTATGCCTCGGGATAGCTCTTGGCGATACCCATGACCTCGCCCGTCGACTTCATCTCGGGCCCCAGGATGACGTCGGCGCCCGGGAAACGACCCCAGGGCATGACGGCTTCCTTCATGCAGAACCAGTCCAGCTGACGTTCGTCGCTCGGCAGGCCCAAGCTCGCGATGGAATCGCCTGCCATGATGCGCGCCGCGCATTTGGCCAGCGGCACACCGGTGGCCTTGGAGATAAACGGCACGGTACGGCTGGCGCGCGGGTTGGCCTCGATCACGTAGACGGTCTCGCCCTTGATGGCATATTGCACGTTGACCAGACCGCGGACTCTCAGCGCCATCGCGATGCGGCGCGTGGTCTCGCGGAGCTTCGCCTGCAGGCTCTCGCTAAAGCTGAACGGCGGGATGCAGGTCGCGGAGTCGCCGGAGTGAATACCGGCTTCCTCGATATGCTCCAGGATGCCGCCGATGTATACCTCTTCGCCATCGCACAGGGCGTCGACATCGGACTCGATTGCGCCCTCCAGGAAGCGGTCCAGATACACCGGGTAGTCGGGGCTGATGCGCGCAGCCTCTGCCATGTAATCGCGCAGATGCTCGGCATCGTAGGCGATCATCATGCCGCGGCCGCCCAGCACGTAGCTCGGACGCACCAGCAGCGGGTAGCCGATGTGCGCGGCCACGGCCTCGGCCTCCTCAAACGAGGTGGCCTGACCCGCCGGCGGGTACATAATGCCCAGCTTGTCGAGCAGGGCGGCAAAGCGCTCGCGGTCCTCGGCAAAGTCGATGGCATCGGGCTTGGTGCCCATAATGTTCACGCCGCTCTCCTCGAGCATGCGCGCCAGCTTAAGCGGGGTCTGGCCGCCGAGCGTCACCACGACGCCGTCGGGGCGCTCGACATCGATAACGTCCATGACGTCCTCGTAGGTGAGCGGCTCAAAGTACAGACGGTCGGACGTGTCATAGTCAGTCGAGACGGTCTCGGGGTTGCAGTTGACCATGATGGTCTCGAAGCCGCGGGCCGCCAGCGCGTAGCTCGCGTGCACGCAGCAGTAATCGAACTCGATACCCTGGCCAATGCGGTTGGGGCCGGCGCCCAGGATCATCGCCTTGGGCTTGTCCGCCGGCGTGGTCTCGTCGGGAGCCACGCACTTCTTGGCATCCGGGCTTGTGCGGTAGATGTTCTCGTACGTCTTGTAGTGGTACTCCGTGGCGCTCGAGAACTCCGCAGCGCAGGTATCGACCGTCTTCATGCTGGGAACCACGCCCAGACCCTTGCGGTAGGCGCGCACAAAGCGCTCATCGGAGCCGGTCAGCGCGGCAATCTCGGCATCGCTCGTGCCATACTGCTTGAGCAGACGCATCGCGTCGGCGTCAATGTCCTCCACGCGCAGGCCGCGAATGCTTTCCTGGACCTGCACCATATCGTTGATGCGGTTGAGATACCACAGATCGATACCGCAGATGGCATGGATACGAGCGATATCCCAGCCACGGCGCAGGGCCTCGACCACAAAGAAGATGCGGTGCTCGGTTGGGGTTGCCACGGCCTGAGCGAGCTCGTCGCCGCTCAGCTTGTCGGCACCCTCCTTGCCACCGGCGCAAATGCCCTGGTGTCCGTCCTCCAGCGAGCGCATGGCCTTGCCAAAGGCCTCCTCAAAGGTGCGGCCGATCGCCATGATCTCGCCCACGGCCTTCATGCGCGTGGTGAGCGTGGGGTCGGTGCCTTTAAACTTCTCGAAAGCAAAGCGCGGCACCTTGACCACGCAGTAGTCGATCGTGGGCTCAAAGCAGGCGGGCGTGGCCTTGGTGATGTCGTTGACGATCTCGTCGAGCGTATAGCCAACGGCCAGGCGAGCAGCAGCCTTGGCGATGGGGAAGCCCGTGGCCTTGGAGGCCAGTGCGGAGGAACGGCTCACGCGCGGGTTCATCTCGATGACGATCAGGCGGCCGGTCTGGGGGTTCACGGCAAACTGCACGTTGGAGCCGCCGGTCTCGACGCCGATCTTCTCCAGGATAGCGAGCGAGGCGACACGCATGCGCTGATACTCAAGATCGGAGAGCGTCTGCGCCGGCGCCACGGTAACGGAGTCGCCGGTGTGCACGCCCATGGGGGCGAGGTTCTCGATGGAGCACACGATGATGCCGTTGCCGGCGTGGTCACGCATGACCTCCATCTCGTACTCTTTCCAACCCTCGATGGACTCCTCGACCAGCACCTCGTGGGCAGGCGAGAGCGCAAGGCCCTGGCTCACGATGGAGACGAGCTCCTCGTGAGTGTGAGCGATGCCGCCGCCGGCGCCGCCGAGGGTAAAGCTCGGACGCAGCACGCAGGGATAGCCCACGCGCTCGGCGATAGCCTCGGCGTCGGCCACGCTGTAGGCATAGCCCGAGCGCGCGACCTCCAGGCCGATCTCGGCCATGGCCTCGTTAAAGAGCTTGCGGTCCTCGCCGCGCTCGATAGCGGCCAGGTCGCAGCCGATCATCTCGACGCCGTACTTGTCCAGCGTGCCGTCTTTCGCCAGCTCAACAGCGGCGTTCAGACCGGTCTGGCCACCCAGCGTGGGCAGCAGCGCGTCCGGGCGCTCTTTCTTGATCACGCGCTCGATAAACTCGGCGGTGATGGGCTCGACATAGGTGCGGTCGGCAAGACCCGGGTCGGTCATAATGGTCGCCGGGTTGGAGTTGACCAGGATGACCTCAAAGCCATCCTCCTTGAGCACCTTGCAGGCCTGGGCGCCGGAGTAGTCGAACTCGCAGGCCTG
>CABUVF010000028.1 GCA_902494945.1 uncultured Collinsella sp. | reverse complement strand
GGACGACGCGGTGCGTGAGGCCCTTGAACTCGGGCGAGACGGCGCGGGCGGCCTTGCCCACGGCGACGGCGAAGCTGATCAGGGTCGGCGGAACGTTGAGCTCGCCGGCCTCGTCCTCAAACGAACCGCTCATGGAGTCCTTGCCGCCGATGGCGCCGGCACCCAGGTCGACTTGGGCCATGAGGGCGCCCAGGACGGCTGCCGTGGGCTTGCCCCAGCGCTCGGCCTCGGTGCGCAGACGCTCGAAGTACTCCTGGAAGGAGAGGTAGGCGCGCTTGTGCTCAAAGCCGGCGGCAAC
The DNA here is from genome assembly GCA_902494945.1 of uncultured Collinsella sp. Lineage (GTDB taxonomy): Bacteria > Actinomycetota > Coriobacteriia > Coriobacteriales > Coriobacteriaceae > Collinsella. The sequence continues at coordinate 16,851 of CABUVF010000028.1, read as the reverse complement.
GAGCTTGGCGATGGACTCGACCACGGACAGGTAGGCGCCCGCAAACTGGTCGGCTTCCATCAGATAGGGGTTAAAGCCCCATGCCATGGCGCTCGCCGTGGTGGTCTCGCCGTCCACGGGGAACTTGGCGACCATGGCCGAGCTGGGGGTGAGCTGCGTCTTGCCGCCAAAGGGCATGAGCACGGTTGCGGCACCGATGGTGGAGTCGAAGCGCTCGGAAAGGCCCTTGTTGGAAGCGACGTTGAGGTCGGTGACGAGCGAGGTCATGCGCTCGGCAAGCGTGGTGCCGGCCCAGCTGGGCTGCCACACGCTGCGGGCGCAGACGTGGGCGACCTGGTGCTTGGGTGCACCGTTGGAGTTGAGGAACTCGCGGGACAGATCGACGATGGCGACGCCGTTCCATGCCATGCGCATGCGCGGCTCGGCGGTAACCTCGGCGATGACGGTTGCCTCCAGGTTCTCCTCGGCGGCGTAGCCCATGAACTCCTCGACGTCACCGTCGGCGACGGCGCAGGCCATGCGCTCCTGGGATTCAGAGATGGCGAGCTCGGTGCCGTCAAGACCGTCGTACTTTTTGGTCACGGTATCAAGGTCGACATACAGGCCGTCGGCAAGCTCGCCTACGGCGACCGAGACACCGCCGGCGCCAAAGTCGTTGCAGCGCTTGATCAGACGGCAGGCATCGCCGCGGCGGAACAGGCGCTGCAGCTTGCGCTCGACCGGGGCGTTGCCCTTCTGGACCTCGGCGCCCGAGGTCTCGATGGACTCGGTGTTCTGGGTCTTGGAGGAGCCGGTGGCGCCACCGATGCCGTCGCGGCCGGTGCGGCCGCCCAGCAGGATGATCTTGTCGGTGGGGGCGGGGCACTCGCGACGCACGTGGTTTGCCGGGGTAGCGCCCACGACGGCGCCGACCTCCATGCGCTTGGCCACGTAGCCGGGGTGATAGAGCTCGTTGACCTGGCCGGTGGCAAGGCCGATCTGGTTGCCGTAGCTGGAGTAGCCGGCGGCAGCAGTGGTCACGAGCTTGCGCTGCGGCAGCTTGCCCTCGAGCGTCTCGGACACGGGGACGGTGGGGTCGCCGGCGCCGGTGACACGCATGGCCTGGTACACGTAGCTGCGGCCCGAGAGCGGGTCACGGATGGCGCCGCCCACGCAGGTGGCGGCACCGCCGAAGGGCTCGATCTCGGTCGGGTGGTTGTGGGTCTCGTTCTTAAAGAGGAACAGCCAGTCCTGGTCCTCGCCATCGACATCGACCTTCACCTTGACGGTGCAGGCGTTGATCTCCTCGGATTCGTCGACATCGGTCATGACGCCGGTCTTCTTAAGGTATTTGGCGCCGATGGTGCCCATGTCCATGAGGCAGACGGGCTTGGCGTCGCGACCGAGTTCGTGGCGCATCTCCATGTAGCGGTCGAAGGCCTGCTGCACCACGGTGTCGTCGATCGTCACGTCGTCCAGGACGGTGCCGAAGGTGGTGTGGCGGCAGTGATCGGACCAGTAGGTGTCGATCACGCGGATCTCGGTGATGGTGGGGTCGCGATCCTCATCGCGGAAGTACTGCTGGCAGAAGGCGATGTCCGCCTCGTCCATGGCAAGACCGCGCTCGGAAATAAAGGCGGCAAGGCCGGTCTCATCGAGCTCGCGGAAGCCGTCGAGCACTTCGACGGGCTGAGGCTCGGGGGTCTCCATATGCAGCGTCTCGGGCAGGTCGAGCGAGGCGATGCGCGCCTCGACGGGGTTCACCACGTAGTGCTTGATGGCCTCGATGGCGGCCTCGTCCAGGGCGCCCGAGATTATATAGACCTTGGCGGAACGCACGACAGGGCGCTCGCCCTGGCTGATGAGCTGCACGCACTCGCTGGCGGAGTCGGCGCGCTGGTCAAACTGGCCAGGCAGGAATTCGACGGCAAAGACGGCGCCATCGCTTGCGGGGAGCTCGTCGTAGGTCACATCGACCTGGGGCTCGCTAAAGACGGTCGGCACGCAGGAGCGGAACAGCTCCTCATCGATGCCCTCGACGTCGTAGCGGTTGATGATCCTCAGGGCCTCGATGCCCTTGATGCCGAGAATCTCGGTCAGCTCGCCCTTGAGCTGCTGAGCCTCGACGTCGAACCCGGGTTTCTTCTCCACGTAGATACGAGAGACCATTGGTTCCTGCCTTCCTGATCGGTTGGGCGTACGGTACGGTATGCGGCAGCGGTCGGTTTGCGGGGCAAGCCTCGCGGTCGCCTTGAGCCACATGTTTGTAAACCTCACTATGATACGACAGCTCGCGGCGCGTAGAGGACGGCGAGGGTGCTACAGTGAAACGCAAACAAGAGAAAGGCATCACATGGCATTCGTTTCGCTCGCCATCATCGCACTCGTGGCCTTTGCAAGCCCCTTCATCGCTTCGGCGATTCCTGGAAAACCCGTTCCCGAAACGGTCTTTTTGCTCGTGTTCGGCGCGGTGCTGGGCCCACATATGCTCGGCGTTATCCATGTAGATGCCGAGGTCTCGCTCGTGTCAGAGCTCGGTCTGGCATTTTTGTTCCTGCTTGCCGGCTTTGAGATCGATCCCAAGAACATCACAGGCGTCGAGGGGCGCTACGGTATGGCCACGTGGGTTGTCACATTTTGTATCGCCTGGCTTGCCGTGCGCTTTACCCCGTGGTTCTCGGTCAGCCATTTTGACGGTATCGCCGTGACGCTCGCCTTGACCTCGACGGCGCTTGGAGCGCTCATGCCCATCTTGCGCGAGCGGTTGCTTGCCGGAACGCGCGTCGGTGATTCGATTCTCGCCTATGGTACGTGGGGCGAGCTCGGCCCCGTGCTCGCCATGTCGGTACTGCTGTCTGCCCGTACGGGTATCGAGACGCTGCTGATCTTGGGCTTATTTGCCGCCGTGTGCGTGCTGCTTGCCGTGGTCCCCAGCCGCTCCAAACGCGTCGGCAGCCGCTTCTTTGCGTTTGTCGAGGAGCGCGCCGATACCACGTCGCAGACCTTCGTGCGCCTGACGGTGCTTATTTTGGTCACGCTCGTGGCGTTCTCGGCCATCTTTAGCCTCGATATCGTATTGGGCGCTTTTGCCGCCGGCTTTGTCCTGCGCTATATCTTCCCCGTGGGCAACTATACGCTTGAGACCAAGCTCGACGGTCTGGCTTACGGCTTTTTGATCCCGGTGTTCTTTACCGTGTCGGGCGCAAAGATCGACCTGACGGCCGTGGTGTCGCGTCCCGGGCTGCTCGTGGGCTTTATCGTGGCGTTGTTGATTATTCGTGCCGTACCCATTCTTATTTCTATGAGCATTTGTCCTGCGACGCGCGATGTGTCGGCGTATGGCCGCATTACCGTGGCCCTGTACTGCACCACGGCTCTGCCGATCATCGTTGCCGTGACAAGCGTTGCCGTCAACGCGGGCGCGCTGTCGCAAGATATTGCGTCGGTCATGGTTGCCGCCGGTGCCATCACGGTGTTCTTGATGCCGCTGCTCGCGCAGCTCTTCTACCGCGTGGTCGATGCCGCGCCGGTCGCCGCCGTGGCAGAGGTTGCCGAGCACCCTGCCGAGGCACTCGATATCCTGCGTGCCCATCACGATTTGGCGAGTCTGCTCGCACGAGAGCACGAGCTGCTGACCTCGCATGGCCATGGTCGCGTATTCGAGGGCCTGCCTACGCTCGATACGATTGCCGAGCGTCTTTCCGCCGAGGCGGCGAGCGGCCACATCGATGCCCGCATTGTGGACGCGGCGCACCTGCTTGCCGACAAGACCTATGGAGACGAGGTCGACCCGTCCGAGCTGACTCCGCGCGAACGTCGCCGCCTGGAGCGCGCCAAGCTCGCCGTGCGCGAATATCGCCGCCGCATGCTGGAACTCTATGCGAGCGATGAAGCCCAGGACGACGACGGTAAGTAGTCGATACTTTCTCGGGGAAGCCGCGTCCCGCTTTGAAGGCTCGGAACGGGATGTGGTTTCCGAAACGGGGGCCGTTGGGAAGCTGTGTCCCGGAATGGGCGCTCAGAGTGGGATGCAGTTTCCGCAAGGAGGTCCTGGGGGAAACCGTGCCCCGTTCTGATCCGAAATACTGGGACATAGTTTCCCTTTCATAACAGGAGAAGGCGCGCTGTCTGCAGTTGATTCAGACGGCGCGCCTTTTTGGTTGAGCTATGTTGAAGCTTGAAGCCAAAGCTTGTGGCTCCTTAGGAGCGGGCGGCTCCGTCGACGGGGAGGATGGCGCCCGTGACGTAGGCGGACATGTCGCTTGCCAGGAAGACAAAGGCATTGGCGACATCCTCGGGCTCGCCCATGCGACCGAGCGGGATGGTGGCGATGATGGGCTTGATGACCTCTTCGGGCAGGTTGGCGACCATGTCGGTCTTGGTTACGCCGGGGGCGACGGCGTTGACGCGAATACCCATGGGGGCGAGCTCGCGCGAGAGCGACTGGACCATGCCGTTGACGGCAAATTTGGACGTGGGGTAACCGACGCCGGAGGGCTGGCCGTACTTGGCGACCATCGAGCTTGTGGTAGTGATGGTGCCGCCGTGGCCGGCCTCGGTCATGATCTTGGCGGCAGCCTGGTGGCCATTAAAGACGGCGACGACGTTAAGGTCCATGACCTTTGCGAACTCCTCGGCCGTGTAGTCCAAGAGGGGTGAACGCTGGGAGATACCGGCATTGTTGACGACCGTGTCCAAGCCGCCCATGTCGGCTGCAGCCTGGGTAAAGGCCTCGGTCACGGCTTCGAGTGAGGTGAGGTCGCAGGAGCGGCCCCAGACCTTGGCGTCGGGATAGGCGGCTGTCAGCTTCTCAACGGCCGCATCGGCGGTCTCCTGACGCGAGCCAAAGACGGTGACGGCAGCGCCTTCCTCGATAAAACGGCAGGCGATGGCATAGCCGATACCGCGTGTGCCTCCGGTGATGATTGCTTTCTTGCCCTCGAGCAACATGGTGCTTCCTCTCATCGCGGGCGGACATTCGCAGCACAGCGTAGCGGTAGTCGGAATCGGCCGCGTTTGCATATCGGTGAACGGTAGCCCGCGTTACCGATGAGCGGCTCGCGCAAATTTGCTTTGCCGTTGTGCTTAGGGCAGGTGACAAAAGGGCTCCCGTCCCACATCGGACGGGAGCCCTCAAGGCGCGTATTGCTAGGCGAGCGTTGGGCTAGTTCGCCATGACGCCTTCGGTCCAAGCCTCAACGTCCTCGATGCGCAGGACGTTGGCGACCTCGGCCACGCAGCCGACGCTGGCAAGCTCGGCGGCGGCAGCCTGGACGTCCTTCTCGAGCGCGCGGTGCGTCAGGAAGATGACCGAGCAGGCATCGCTGACGCCCGATTTGCCGTCCTCGACCTGGTTGATGAGCGAGATCGAGATGTTGTGCTTGGCAAAGATGTCGACCGTCTCGGACAGGGCGCCCACGCGGTCGGCGACTTTCAGGCGCACATAGTACTTGGTCTGGAGCTCGTCCATGGGCTTAAAGGTGAGGTTGTGGCCATAGGGCTCAATCTCGGGCAGCGGAGCCACGCCGCGGCTGATCTGCTCGGAGAGCGACAGGATATCGCCCACGACGGCGCTCGCGGTGGGGAAGGAGCCTGCGCCCGCGCCGTAGAACATGGTCTCGCCCACGGCGTCGCCTACCACGTAGACGGCGTTCATGGCGCCGTTGACCTTGGCGAGCATATGGTCTGCGGGGATCAGCGTGGGATGCACGCGAACGTCGACGCCAGCGTCGGTGTTGCGGGCGATGCCGAGCAGTTTGATGGTGTAGCCGAGCTCGCGGGCCTGGGCGATGTCCTCGGCGCCGATGGTGCGGATACCCTGCTGGTACACATCATCGGTGGTAACGCGGGTGCCAAAGCCGATGGAGGCGAGGATGGCCGTCTTGCTGGCGGCATCGAAGCCGTCGACGTCGGCGGACGGGTCGGCCTCGGCATAGCCCTTAGCCTGGGCGTCGGCGAGCACGTCAGCGTAATCGGCGCCCTCGGCGTCCATGCGCGACAGGATGTAGTTGGTGGTGCCGTTGAGAATGCCGGCGATGGTCAAGATCTTGTTGCCCACCAAGTCGTGCTCGAGCGTGCTCACGATGGGGATGCCGCCGCCGCAGCTGGCCTCGCACTTAATCTGCACGCCGCACGCGCGCGCCTTCTCGGCGAGCGTCTCGACGTGACGGCCCAGCAGGGCCTTGTTGGCAGAGACGACGTGCTTGCCGTTCTCGAAGGCAGTGGTGAAGATCTCGGTTGCGGGATGCTCGCCGCCAATCAGCTCGACGACGATGTCGACGGCGGGGTCGGTGACGACATCGTGCCAGTCGCTCGTAAAGGCCTCGCGCTCAATGCCTGCCGCCTCGGCCTGCTCCCAAGCAAGCGCGCAGGCGCGGGTCAGCTTAAGGTCGATGCCGTAGGCTGCCAGGTACTCATCGTGGTGGCTCTTGATCAGACGGGCCACGCCGCCGCCGACGGTTCCCAGACCGATCAGACCGACGTTCACGGTGCGCAGGGGTTCGCTCATAGATAGCTCCTTCGTGCATCTTATGGATGGATTAACCGCTTAAAGGTTGAGTGCATTCTAGCGTGAACCGAGGGCGCGTGCTCGCCGGGCAACAGGAGTCGCACAAAACGGCACCCCCGAAACGCTGCGGAAGCATTGGAAACACGCTCGCTACAAACGGAACTCCGTAACAAACTGTCAACGTTTGCACCAGAAGGTTTGCCCTGTACCGCAAGAGACGGCATGAACGGTCCGAGGGCTTCGACACCTCTCTTGCCGAGGGCGTGCTGCTCATGACCCCGTTCTCTGCCGACGATGAGAAGAACGCCGACTTCGTCAAGGCATATAAGGACGCCTACGACGAGACGCCCAACCAGTTTGCCGCCGATGCCTATGACTGCGTCCATGCGATTGTCGAGGCTATCGATAAGGCAGACATCGATATTACGGCCGACGGCGCCGACATTGCCGGCGATCTTGCCAAGGCCATGCGCAAGATCAAGATCGAGGGCCTGACGGGCGAGCTCACGTGGAACGACGAGGGCCAAGTCGAGAAGCCCGCTACAGCCTATGTGATCCAGGACGGCAAGTACATCGCCGCCTAAGTGCGTATAAAGCGCTACCGGTGAGGCCGTTTTAATCAGGGCAGGGAAGCTTGTAACAGAATGGAAACATTACTTTCACACAATAAAGTGGCTAAACTGCATAAACCAATAGAAATACGCATAATTATGGATAAACGGACAAAACAAAAGAATAGTTGAAATAATCGCCACTTTTCTCAACTAAAGCGTCTACTATTTTGCGAACGCCGAACACGGCGAAGGATGGCCTGTTGGGTAACCGAAACCCGACGAGATTTGAGAGGAGAGCCGCATGTCGAGCCTCACCGGTAAGTCATTGAACCCTGTTATGAATCGCAGGAGCGTTATCGCGAGCGCAGCAGGTCTGGGGGCGATGTCCATTCTAGCTGGCTGCTCCTCCAACGGCGGCGACAGCGGTTCCGCTTCGGGCGACGCTTCGTTTAAGATCGGCACCATCGGACCGCTGACCGGCGCCAACGCGTCCTACGGCAAGTCCGTTACCCAGGGTGTCGAGCTTGGCTGCAAGGATTTCTCGACCAAGGAGCTGCCGCTTGCCAGCAAGGCCGAGGATGACCAGGCCGACGGCGAGAAGGCCGTCAACGCCTTTAACACCCTGCTCGACTGGGGCATGCAGGCCCTCGTCGGCCCGACCACCACGGGTGCGTCGGTTGCCGTTGCCGCCGAGTGCGGTAACGACCCCGAAACGTTCATGATCACTCCGTCCGCGTCCTCCGAGGACGTCACCAAGGGCAAGGATTGCGTCTTCCAGGTTTGCTTTACCGATCCCAACCAGGGCGTCAACGCTGCCAAGTTCCTGGCGCAGAAGTATGCGGACGAGAAGTTCGTGCTGTTCTATAACTCCGGCGACGCCTATTCTTCGGGCATCGCAGATTCCTTTAAGGTTCAGGCCGCTAAATCCAAGCTCGAGATTGTTGACGAGGAGACCTTTAAGGACGACTCCGCCACGAGCTTTACCAACCAGCTGACCAAGGCCAAGCAGGCCGGCGCCACCATGATCTTTGCGCCGATCTACTACACGCCAGCGTCCGTCCTGCTCAAGAACGCCAAGGACATGGGCTACGACGTCAAGATGATGGGCTGCGACGGCATGGACGGCATCCTGGGCGTTGAGGGCTTCGACACCTCTCTTGCCGAGGGTCTGCTGCTCATGACCCCGTTCTCCGCCGACGACGAGAAGAACGCCGACTTCGTCAACGCTTACAAGGATAAGTATGGCGAGACTCCGGACCAGTTTGCCGCCGACGCTTACGACGGCGTGCACGCGGTGGCCGAGGCCCTCGAGGAGGCCGGTCTTGGTGTCGACGCCGACCCGACCGAGGTCGCCGAGAAGCTGCCTAAGGCTATGCTCAAGATTACCGTTGACGGTCTGACCGGCAAGCTCACCTGGAACGATAAGGGCCAGGTCCAGAAGGAGCCCACGGCGTACGTCATCACCGACGGCAAGTACGTACAGGCCTAATAAGCCGCCTTACATAGAGCGGTTTTGATCCCAAGCAGGGGAGGTTTGGCCTTCCCTGCTTGCTTGGTATCTAGGGACAGTGTAACGTCCCTGTTTCATACATTAACTGGAAACCTATTCGAAAGGGGGATGTGGAACATGACGGTCTTTATCCAATACCTGGTCAACGGCCTGTCCATGGGCAGCGTCTACGCCATCATCGCGTTGGGCTACACCATGGTCTACGGTATCGCCAAGATGCTGAACTTCGCTCACGGCGACGTTATCATGGTCGGTGCCTACGTCTCGTTCTGTGCCACGTCGTATCTCGGCCTCCCGGGCTGGGCATCTGTAATTCTCTCTTGTGTGGTCTGCACCGTTCTCGGTGTTCTCATCGAGGGTCTGGCATACAAACCGCTGCGCCAGGCGGGTCCGCTGGCCGTTCTGATCACGGCCATCGGCGTGTCTTACTTCCTGCAGAACGCCGCGCAGCTTCTGTGGGGCGCCACGCCCAAGAACTTCACTTCGCTCGTCACCTTCCAGGTGCCGGAGTTCTTGGCCAAGTTCAATGTAAGCGCCGTTTCGCTCGTCACCATCGTCGCCTGCCTGGTTATCATGGCCGGTCTGATGTTCTTTACAGGTAAGACCAAGATGGGCAAAGCCATGCGCGCCGTGTCCGAGGACAAGGCCGCCGCTCAGCTCATGGGCATCAACGTCAACCGTACCATCTCGATGACGTTTGCCATCGGCTCTGCCCTTGCCGCCATCGCCGGCGTGCTGCTGTGCTCCTACTCGCCGGTCCTGCAGCCCACCACGGGCGCCATGCCTGGCATCAAGGCCTTCGACGCCGCCGTCTTCGGCGGTATCGGCTCCATCCCCGGCGCCTTTGTCGGTGGCATTCTCATCGGCATCATCGAAGCGATGGCGCAGGCCTACATTTCCACGAGCCTTGCCAACTCCATCGTCTTTGGCGTTCTGATCATCGTCCTGCTCGTCAAGCCTGCCGGCCTCTTGGGCAAGTACGTCCCCGAGAAGGTGTAGGTGAGCGTTATGAAGTTCCTTAAAGACAAGCAGACGCGTCACGACTTTGTCACGTACGCCATGTGCATCGTGGCCTTCGCCATCGTGTTCTTTATGCAGTCCAACCATATGATTCCGCGCATGATCGCCGGTCAGCTGGTTCCCATCACGGCCTATATCGTCATGGCCATCTCCCTTAACCTCGTCGTCGGCATCGCGGGCGACTTGTCGCTGGGCCACGCGGGCTTTATGAGTGTCGGTGCCTATACGGGAATCGTCACCGCCGTCGCGCTGGAGAGCGCCGTTCCCTCCGATCCGGTGCGCCTGATCATCAGCATCGTGGTCGGTGCCATCGCTGCCGCCATCCTGGGCTTCTTGATCGGCATCCCGGTCCTTCGCCTGAGCGGCGATTACCTGGCTATCGTGACGCTGGCCTTTGGCGAGATCATCAAAGAGATCGTCACCTGCCTTATCGTGGGCGTCGACTCCCGCGGCCTGCATGTGATCTTTAACATCACAGGTAACTCCACGATCGACGACCTGCACCTGCTCGAGGACGGCACCGCCATCATCAAGGGCGCGCAGGGCGCATCGGGCGTGTCGACGTACTCGACCTTCCTCGCCGGTGCCATCCTGGTCATGGTCGCACTCGTGATCGTGCTCAACCTGGTTCGCAGCCGTACCGGCCGTGCCATTATGGCCGTGCGCGACAACAAGATCGCTGCCGAGTCCGTGGGCATCTCCGTCACCGAGTACCGCATGATCGCCTTCGTGGTTTCCGCCGCTCTCGCCGGCGCTGCCGGAGCCCTCTTCGGCGGTAACTTCTCGCAGCTTTCCGCCACCAAGTTCGACTTCAACACGTCCATCCTCATCCTGGTATTCGTGGTCCTGGGCGGTCTGGGCAATATGCGCGGCTCCGTCATCGCGGCGGCGTTGCTCACGGTGCTTCCCGAGCTGCTCCGTCAGTTCTCGGACTACCGCATGCTCATCTACGCCATCGTGCTGATTCTGGTCATGATCTTTACCAACAACCCGCAGCTCAAGGCGTTCTTCGCACGCATTAAGGACCGCTTTGCTTCCAAGAAGGAGGTGGCAGCCGATGCCCAGTAAGTTTGAGTTCAACAAGGGCAAGATGGTCCCGTATCCTTCTGGCGCCATTGTCCCCGACCGCGACCTGGGCGAGCGTCCGGCGCTCGAGTGCATCCACCTGGGCATTGAGTTTGGCGGCCTCAAGGCGGTCGACGACTTTAGCCTAACCATCGGCAAGACCGAGATCGCCGGTCTCATCGGTCCCAACGGTGCCGGCAAGACCACGGTCTTCAACCTGCTCACCAAGGTGTACCAGCCCACGCATGGCACCATCCTGCTCGATGGTGAGGACACCTCGGGCAAGTCGGTCTATCAGGTCAACCGCATGGGTATTGCCCGTACATTCCAGAACATTCGCCTGTTCAACACCATGACGGTGGAGGATAACGTCAAGGTCGGTCTGCACAATCAGGAGCGCTACTCCGGCTTTGAGGGCGTGCTGCGCCTGCCGACGTATTGGAAGCACGAGAAGGCCGCCCACGAGCGTGCCATGGAGCTGCTGTCCATTTTTGACATGGAGCACCTGGCAAATGAACAGGCCGGCTCGCTGCCTTACGGCGCTCAGCGTCGTCTGGAGATCGTCCGCGCGCTTGCCACCAACCCCAAACTGCTGCTGCTCGACGAGCCTGCCGCCGGCATGAACCCGTCCGAGACCGCGGAGCTTATGGAGAACATCGTCAAGATCCGCGACACCTTCGGCATCGCCATCATGCTTATCGAGCATGATATGTCGCTCGTTATGAACATCTGCGAGGGCATCTGCGTGCTCAACTTTGGTAAGGTCATCGCCAAGGGCACGGCAGAGGAAATCCAGAACAACGACGCCGTTATCGAGGCATATCTGGGCAAGCAGGATAAGGGGGAGAACTAAATGGCAGAGCCGATGCTTTCCGTCTACAACATCAACGTCTGGTACGGCGCCATCCACGCCATCAAGGACATCTCCTTTAACGTTAACGAGGGCGAGATCGTGGCTCTGATCGGCGCGAACGGTGCCGGTAAGTCCACGACGCTCAAGACCGTCTCGGGCCTGCTACGCTCTAAGACCGGCTCCATCAAGTTTATGGGCGAGGACATTACCCATACGCCGGCCGACAAGTTGGTTGGCAAGGGCCTGGCCCAGGTTCCCGAGGGACGTCGCGCCTTTTTGCAGATGACGGTCGAGGAGAACCTGGAAATGGGCGCCTATACGCAGCCCAAGTCAACGGTGGCTCCGGGCCTTGAGCGCGTCTACGAGCAGTTCCCGCGCCTGAAGGAACGCCGTCGCCAGGTCGCCGGTACCCTTTCGGGCGGCGAGCAGCAGATGCTCGTTATGGGCCGCGCTCTTATGAGTAACCCTAAGCTGCTCATGCTCGATGAGCCCTCTATGGGCTTGGCACCGATTCTGATTGAGCAGATCTTCCAGATCGTCGAGGATCTGCATAAGGCCGGGACCACGGTGCTCCTGGTCGAGCAAAACGCACAGATGGCGCTTTCCATCGCCACACGCGGCTATGTGCTCGAGACCGGCAAGATCACCATGACCGGCAGCGGCCAAGAGCTCCTGCACGACGACAACGTCCGCAAGGCTTACCTGGGCGGCTAGGAGGTTCCGCCGTTCTACCGAACGGCGGACCGGCCGACGCTGCGCGGGCACCAGAGCGACAACTTGTCATTCAAAGAGGGCGGCATGACCAGAAGGTCTATGCCGTCCTCTTTTCATGCCAATTTGTTCGCTCTGGTGCCCGCTCGCTGTCCGTCCTTTGCTTGCGGCGTTGCTTTGGTTCTGGCATTTGACCTAGTCGCTGGGGACGTTCTTGAATGACTAGTCGTTTAAGAACGTCCCCAGCGACTAGGTCAAAAGGCTCCGAGCGCGGCGTGCTCACGCCCGTCGTGGTGCGCCCGAAGGGGGATGGCTGCTACGAGCTCGATCATTTGCGAGGAGAAGACGAACCAGCCGTTGCAGATCCAATATGGATCTCGCCGACCTCGGCAAGCTGCTCGATGAGTGGAAGCCCTGTCGGGTCGTCTATTTCAACACCACCCAGAATGATGGTGTCATCGCGCAGGTCGATCTGCGTGTTGAGCACAGCGAGGTTAAAGCCGGAGGCCACAAATCCGATAGCAGCCAGGACGAGCCCCGTGGCAACAAGCCCACCCGCTACGGCAAGGTAAATCCTTTTTACGCTGGACATGTTTGCACTCCTTCCTATGCCGTGAGCGGCGCCGCTTCGGCGCCCATGCGGCTCTTATTGCCTCGATCTTTCCAGAAGGGCGAAACGGCTTTCTTCGCCCAAAGGGCAGAGAGGCGCGCGATCTGCTTGGACGCCGTCCAGGCGCCGGCTCCCGTGAGGAGCGCCACACCGATGGAAGCGAATCCCATTCCCATCGAGGCCAAAACGTACGGAACATGCCCGATAATGATGCCGTCCACGGCGAACAGGAGCCCTACCAGGCCCGCGCCCCCGAATGCCGCGGCCACGATCCACACGCAGAGCGCAAGAACCCAAATACAGATGTAGACTGCAGCGGCAACGGCGACGAACGCGAGCAGCAGCGGAATCCATACCGGAGAGCCCACGATGGCGAGCGCCCATAGAAGTGCTGTGCTCTTGCGCTTGGTCCTCGCGATCGCGCGCGGCACGGCGGGCAGTTCGTCGAGCGTTGCCTCGGCGACCTCACCGGGCGTGCCCATGGCGGCCACGGCCTCGGCCTCCGTCATGCCGTCCTCCATACGGTCGGCGATGGCCTCCGCGTAGAACTCCTGCGTTTCCTTTACCTGATCTGCCGGCAGGCAGGCCAGAAGCTCGCCCAGCCGGTTCAAGAACTCATCGCGCGTCATGGTGCGCCCCCTCCACGTAACGGTAGATCTCCTGCACGGATGGCCATTCGGCGAGGAACTCGGCGATACGCTCGCGCCCGGCGTCCGTGATGCGGTAGTACCTCCGCAGCCGCCCGTTGTGCTCGGCGGAGCGCGCGGTGATGCAGCCCGCCTTCTCCAGGCGCTTGAGCAACGGATAGAGCGTGGATTCCGTGAGCCCCATACTCGCGGGCACGTCCTTCACGATCTGATAGCCGTAGGATTCCTCGCCCGAGACGGCCGCGAGCACGCAGGCCTCGAGGAAGCCGCGCTTCATCTGTGCCTCCATCCGCACACCTCCTTTCGTAGTATACTGTGTAACACCTACTATATGACACATAGTATATGATGTCAACAGTTGTCGTATAGGGAGTCCGGTCTGTCTGTCCCCTGCGGGTACTCATTGGGGACGTACTTAAATGAGTACCCATCGCTCAAGGTGGCACCTGGGGACGTTCCTTATGTGCCGGCACTTTGGGACACTCCTTGTCAAGGTTTTGTTCCATCGTGCGGGTTGCTATTTAACGTGCGACAATGCCGTGTGGAAATCGAAATGTCTTCTGGGGGCTATCTATGCTGTACGAGTTTTGTGCCGAGAACTTTGAGCGAGTGCCGGCGGCCATCGAGGCCGGTGCGGGGCGCATTGAGCTGTGCGACAACCTCGCCGTCGGTGGCACCACGCCTTCCGCCGGCGTTATTAGCGCTACAGTCAGTTGCGCTCACGAGCATGACGCGCGAGTGATGTGCATGATTCGTCCGCGTGGTGGCGACTTTCATTACAACCAGGACGAGCTGCACATGATGGAGATGGACCTGGGCCTTGCTGTGAGCGCCGGCGTTGACGGCCTGGTCTTTGGCTGCTGCAAGCCCTGTGCCAGCGGCTGGGCGCTCGACGAGCTCACCCTCGGCGCTCTCGTTATGGCTACGGGCTGCGCGACCGAGGAGTGCAAGCGCGAGCCCCTTGACATCACCTTCCACATGGCATTTGACCAGCTCTCGCCCGAGGCTCAGCTCGATGCGATTGATACACTTGCCGACTGCGGCGTTACGCGCATCCTCACGCATGGCGGCGCGGCCGGTGCGTCGATCGAGGATAATTACGATCACCTGGCTCGTTTAATCGAGTACGCGGGCGATCGTTTGACCATCCTTCCCGGCGGCGGCATCACTACGGTAAATCGCGACGCGGTCGCGGCGGCGCTAGGCGTCTCCGAGCTCCATGGCACCAAGATCGTGCCGCTGGAGGTATAACCCGTGGCGCTGGTATTTGACGTTCAGCAGGCGAGCGGCAAGCCCGACGATAATCGTCGCCCTGGCACCGCGTGCCCCTTTTGCGACACGGAGGGGCTCGCCAACATCATCGAGCGCGATGGTGACTGCATCTGGCTCGAGAATAAGTTCAAGACCTTGCGGGCCACCCGTCAGACCGTATTGATCGAGTCGGCCAATCACGACGCCGACCTGGTGACCTATGAACCGGATGAGCTGCATCATGTGATGAGGTTTGCCCTGGGCTGTTGGCAGCAGATGATCGATTCCCAACAGTACCGCAGTGTGCTCATGTACAAGAACAAAGGCCCGCTTTCGGGCGGCAGCCTCGTCCATCCACACATGCAGATTGTGGGCTTGGAACAGGAGGACGGCTATGCTTCGCTGACTTCCGCCAATTTCGAAGGCATCAATGTCTGGCAACAGGGGAGAATCTCGGTCAATATCTCAACCGAGCCGATCATGGGATTCTTTGAGGTCAACGTCTCAGCTCCACAGGGAATCGCCGCCAGCGACGACGCCCGCGACCAAGTCGAAGCAGACCTGTTTGCCGATGCGACCCAGGTGGCCCTGCGCTATATCCTGCACGAACACCACGGCGGTCGCGCGGAGTCGTACAACTTGTTCTTCTACCACCTGGGCGGTCGGACCATTGCCAAGGCGCTGCCACGTTGGGTGGTTTCGCCCTACTTTGTGGGCTATCGTTTGGCCCAGGTCAATGCCGAGACCACGCTCGATATCGATGCTGAGCGCCTACGCGCGCATCTGGAAACGCTCGTATAGCAAGGTTAACACCCGCGTAATGCGGACAGTCTAGCGTGCCATCGCGTCGCGCCCGGCCTCGACCCGCTTGCGCTGCGCGGCGCGCTCCTCGCCGGTCAGACGCTCAAAGAGATGCCCGATAAGCGAGGCGAGCACCTGCTGAAACAGCGTTCCGCACATGACGGGAAACACGACCTCGCCGGGAAAATACTGCGTGGCGATGACGGCGCCCGAAGAGATATTGCGCATACCGCAGGTAAAACACATGGTGGTCGTCTCGCTATACGGCAGATGTAGTGCGCGGGCGACCAGAATGCCGACGACAAAGCCGCTAATGGCGAAGACCAAAATAAAGAGGGCGACTTCCAGACGCTCCGCATTCATGTGCAGCACGTACTCACTCATGGCGGTGGAGTTGGACGCGATAACACCCATCATCATGAACTTGCAGGCGGGCGAGAGCGCGGGGGAGAGCTTTTCGTGTCCCCATCCGCGCGTTAACTCGTTAGTCACGATGCCGAGCACGGCGGGGATGGCGATCATAAAGGCCATGTTCTGCATCATGCCCGGAACATCGATTGCACCGGTGGCACCCAGCAGGAGCTTAAGCGTGAGCGGAATCGTGACGGGCGAGATGACCGAGGACGTCAGGATGATGGTGAGCGCGAGCGGGCCGTTGCCGCCGAACATGCTGATCCACATAAAGGCGGTGACTGCCACGGGTACGCTGTACTCGAGCACGATGCCGCAGACAAGGTTGGGGTTGGAGCCAAAGAACAGCGATCCTGCGGCATAGGCTGCTATGGGGATAAGTACCGCCGAGACAAGCAACGCCAGAATTAGATGCAGCGGACGGTGGAACACCTCAGTAACCTGATGGAAAGTGTTGCTGAGCGCGCCTTGGAACGTCATAAAGGCAAACAGGGTGGGAACGATGGGCTTGAGTACGCCGATCTGCTGGGGAAAGAGCACGCCGAGTGTCACACAAATCGGAACGATGACCTGCATATGCCCCGCGAGGAACTTTCCCAGCCCAACCCATTGCTTCATGCGCCCTTGTGACTCCCTTTGCCCGTGAACTCGTTTGTATGGATATGCTAGACGCTCGCATACGTCCGTGCTGCCGAAACGCTTGATTATTTCGAGGCTATTACCGCCATCGTTTACCGAAACCGCGGCGTGCTGCGACGTTTTGCGTCCGTGCCGCACGGTATAATAAATCCGTTCAACAGATCTGCCTGCCGAAGCGGGCATACACAGAGGACTCATCGCTATGAACCGTGAGAGGTATCGCGGCGACCTGCCCCTATCGGGGGTGGGCGCCTATGTCATCGCTTAAGACGACGCATCGCTGGGCGGTCGC
>CABUVF010000027.1 GCA_902494945.1 uncultured Collinsella sp. | reverse complement strand
CCCCTATTTTGCCTAATTTACCCTCCTAATAACATTCATGGCCGGCCCGCCACCCCCTAATGCCTAACACCCCCGCCCTCGACGCGGTTAAAATAGCGAATGATTGAAGCGGATCAGCCTGGTTCCGCCCTCTTCCCTAATCCCGCTTAAACAAATCCCGCGTGTACACCTTGTCCGCCACGTCCGCGAGCTCATCGCTCCAGCGGTTGGCGACGATCACGTCGCAGCCGGCCTTGAAGGCCTCCAGGTCGTGGGTCACCTCGGAGCCGAAGAACTCCGGCGCGTCCAGCGTGGGCTCGTAGACCACAACGGGCACGCCCTTGGCCTTCACGCGCTTCATGACGCCCTGGATGGAGCTCGCGCGGAAGTTGTCGGAGTTGGACTTCATCGTCAGGCGGTAGACGCCCACGACCGGCTTCTCCTTGCCCTCGTAGACGCGGTCCCACACCATCTGCAGCACCTCGTCGGCCACGAAGTCCTTTCGGGTGCGGTTGGCCTCCACGATGGCCTCGATCAGGTTCTGCGGCACGTCCTTGTAGTTGGCGAGCAGCTGCTTGGTGTCCTTGGGGAGACAGTAGCCGCCGTAGCCGAAGCTGGGGTTGTTGTAGTGGGAGCCGATGCGCGGCTCCAGGCACACGCCGTCGATGACGTCGCGGGTGTTGAGGCCGCGGACCTCGCAGTAGGTGTCGAGCTCGTTGAAGTAGGCCACGCGCAGCGCCAGATAGGTGTTGGCGAAGAGCTTCACGGCCTCGGCCTCGGTGGTGCCCAGCACGAGCTCGGGGATGCCCACGGTGCCGTCGGCATTCTCGCGCTCCAGCTCGGCGGGGTCGGCGCCCTGTGCGAGCAGGCCGGCGAAGCGCTCGGCGGCGGCCACGGCCTCGGGGTCGTCCTTGGGTGCGCCCACCACGATGCGGCTGGGGTGCAGGTTGTCGTAGAGCGCCTTGCTCTCGCGCAGGAACTCCGGGCTGAAGAAGATCTTGGAATCGACCAGCCTCTCGCGAAGGCCCGCGGTGTAGCCGACGGGGATCGTCGACTTGATGACGATCCAGGCGTCCGGGTTCACCGAGCGAACGGCGGCGATGGCGGCCTCCACGGAGCTCGTGTCGAAGAAGTTCCTGTCCGAGTCATAGTTGGTGGGCGTGGCGATGACGGCGTAGTCGGCGCCCGTATAGGCCTCGGCCACGTCGACGGTGGCGTGCAGGTCGAGCTCGCGCTCCCCCGTCTTGGCCTCCGCCAGGAAGCGCTCGATCTCGTCGTCCTGGATGGGCGATATGTAGTTGTTGATCTTCTCGACCTTCTCGGGCACGATATCCAGCGCGTGCACCTCGTTGTGCTGCGAGAGCAGGACGGCGAGGGACAGGCCGACGTAGCCGGTGCCGGCGACAGCGATCTTCATGGGTATCTTCTTTCTATCTGGTGTTTTCAAGGTGCCATACGTGATGGAACGATCAGAATGAGCTATCTCTTAATTAGAGCCGTGAGGTATTTCAGCTGGCCAGTGAGCGCATATCCAGTGATTAGCGCAATGCTGCTCACAAACAACTTTACGATGAGAGAGATGAAAACATCTTCCATGGGTATAAAGGCGCCAACTCCCGCAACAGCAGCAATGCCCACGATGCCAACAGCAATCTCAGGCAAGAAATTTAGCAGGCAATAGTAAGGTCTGCCGAAGCCACGTTTCACTAGGAAATACGCTAGAGGAACCATATGAAGGCAGTATGCTGCGAAGATGCCGTAAGCCACTGTGAGGATGGAGCCGCCAGCCAGGCCCGCCAGCAGCCCGGAAATGGTGATCGCGGTGTTCACAAGACCAACCTTAAACATGTAATCGGTGCGTCCTATGCTCTGGAAAAAAGCACCCGAAGGGTTGCCCATCATCTGGAAGTAGACCGACACAGCAAGCACGGCGAACACCGGCGCGGCTTGCTCCCATCCTGGCCCGTAGAAGACAGCAATGATTTCCGCCGAAGCGCAGCTGAATACCACCGCCACAGCAACACCCACTAGCGAGAGCAGCTTTTCGATACGCATCCAGCACTCGTAGATGCGGTCGACATCGTCTTGATGCTCTGCCATGAACGGCTGGATGACCGAGCCTATGACGCTGGAGAACGCTGTCATGGGATAGGTTGTCAATTTATAAGCCTTATCGTAAAAGCCCAAGGCCGCAGTTCCCAGTATACCGCCGACGAGCATGTTATCGAGGTTGCGTGAGAAGTAATTGACCAAGCTGAACCCAAACTGGTAAGCAGAATAGGAGAATATCTTCTTAAGCGTGCAAATGAAATGAGCGTTTATCTGCCTGATTGGTCGCGCTACAATGTTCCAGAAGAACACCACCGCCGCAGATAGCACAGTCTGAAGGACGAGCGCATAGCAGCCCGCACCCAAGGCGGAGGCCGCGATTGCGACCCCTCCAGAGACTACTGTAGCCGCCACAAGACGTACGCCAATTGCGGCGAAGCGCAACTCCTTGAGCATAAGGCCATTTGGCACCATATTGAGCGTGGAGAACAGCAGCGCGGGGGCCGAGGCAAGGCACAAGGGCACAAGCCGGGTGTCTCCGTAGACTGCGGCGATGAATGGCGATGCGGCACAAAAGGCCAGAGAAAGCCCTGCAGCCAAAAGTGCCGAAAATGTAAATAGACCGCCATACTCACGTTCCGTAAGGTCGCGATACTGCACGATAGCAGTACCCACACCCATATCAGAAAGCAAGCTGAATAGCCCAGTGAACACCGTGACAATAGCCATAAGCCCAAAATCACCCGGCGAGATCAGTCTTGCCAGCACGGCCGTTATCACGAGTTGAGCACCCATGCTGATATACTTAGACCCAAACTGCATAAGGGCAGCACTGCGCATGCCCGTATTTGATTTAGACACTTTCCATATTCCAAACTTTAGCGGCCTCAATGGCCTGGTATATCTATTCCTCTTGTGGATTACACGCGCCGGCACGCCGCCAACAACCGGTCGCTCCGGGAAATTACGCACGACTACTTCACCCACTATGGCGTGCGAACCAACAGTGACGCCGGACATTATTTGTACGCAGCACACGATCCAAGCGTCATTGCCCAACACTTTCTCAACCCAACGTTGCTTTGCGCATTCATCGGTTTATCAAGTCTTTCATGGGGATGCATGTCCGTACGCATGAGAGAACCATAGGCAACATTCAGTCGCGCCCAATGACGTCTTTCGCGCATCCGAGGCAGCCAGCATCCCTCCGTTGACATACGCCCCTCCCGATGAATATATGTTCAGGATAATGAATCGCTACGTCGGCCGTCGCTCAACCGAGAGAGCCGATCCCCCTCAGTTCCTGCATGTTAGTCTCAAGCCATGCATTAGCCTTGGATTGCGAAAGCCTATTCTGAACATTAGGAAGAAGTCACACGATATCCCTCCTCGAAATACGATGGTCTCAATCCATATCGGCACATGAGCTCGGCCATGATGGCATCGTTACGCCCTCCCGCCACATTCGCGTTGCAAAGAGCGTCTGAACGAGGACCCTCCAATTGATAGGGATGATTCTGTCTGTTCGGAGCATATGCCACCTCGATGCCGTTGGCGAGCTCGAAGAACTTGAGATAAAGGTCATCTGCAGGCCAGGCTACTCCACGTATGGCCTCTATATCCAGCGATGCGAGGTCGAAGGCTGCGACAGGATACAACGCCCCGGCGCCACCGGTTGCAAGCAACCGGCGGCTGGGGACTGAAAAAGCGTCCTTATGCTCCCAGCCCCATTTTTCATAAGGAAGTAAATCTCCCGCAGCATCAAACCCTATGAGATGGCAGCGCCTTGCCACAACGCAATAGGGAACAGTCTCGTGGGCCGTGAGAAGCGATTCGACCATATCTGCTGGGTAGATGAGGTCATCGTCCGCTGTGATAATGAGCGAGTCCGGGAACTCTTGAAATGCGAAGAGATATTTCTTGTGCGGCCCCAAATCCTCGTAACCCATTCTGATTTCAAGACCATATTGTTCAAGGTCAAGCAAATCATCGGAAAGCGTGTCCCTTTGGATAGACTCATCAAGATAAAGCAGAACCTTTGAGGGTCTCACTGATTGCATGAGTAGGGAACGGATGGCCATATGGACCGCATTGAGACGCGCCCCATAGCTTGTAAGAGATATATATGTATTATTGCTGATAGGTGCGCTCGTGTAAGGGCGAAAATCAAATTTACTGACCTCACGCAGCCTGGAACGTCTCTCAATCTCGAACCCAACAAGCGAAGGGTGCCTAACATAGCGAGCGGCTTTTCTTAATAACATGCAATTCCTAACCACGATGAGCATTAAGTTTCTTAAGAGCCTGCTTCGCATTGTGACCAACAACGCGATATGCTTTATGTATAAAAGCAAAGGGAGCAAGCGCAAACGAGGATAATAGCTGGACTGCGCCCTCAGCACTCGCGTTCATTCCAACGAGCATCATGCCGACGCGATAGTGCATCGCATGCTCTACACGACGCCTTTGGTTGAGCGTAAACATCCCAGAATACTCCCGTATGAGCCGATCATAGTTCAGCTCCCCCGCCAAAGACTTGCCGCTCGTGCTTATCCTCACCGTCCCTAAGTCATCGTAGTAGACTGAGAGCACCTCGGGGACGCATCTGATCTGGAAGCCCGCTATCAAAAGCTTGAACATGAGAATGGAGTCCTGCTTCGCAGGCGTATCGCTGAAGCAACCGACGCTCCGTAACGCATCCTTGCGCGCCAGCCATTGGCTCGTCGCCGCAATACAGCCGCAGTAGGCCTGCTCAAAAACAGGCACCCCATTGCAGACTCGGCGGTAGTAAATCTCTGTGCCATCGGGTTGGACGCCCTTGCAGTGCGCATAGGTCAACGAGACATTAGAATCGGACATTGGCTCCATCTGCAGCTCTAGCTTGCGCGGTAGAAACTCATCATCATCGTCAAGAAAGGCAACAAAATCGGCCTTTGAGGCATCGATGCCAGTGTTACGCGCAAGCGATCCGCCTCCGTTTTTTTCGCGAACGACATAGTGCAATTCAACGCCCGGCCGAGTCTCGAATGCAAGAACACGAGCTTGAGTCTCAAGCTGTTGATTCGTGCCTTTACCATTGTCATCTACGACAACAATCTCGATATTGGGGTAAGTCTGGGCATTAACACTTTCCATTGCCCGAGTCAGCATGTCAGAACGTGAATATGTCGGGATCACGACACTGACTAATGGGGCGTTTGAATTCACTGAAGGCATCACCATCTCATAAACCCTTCGGGCCGATGACGTCACTGACTGCGGAGTCGACAGAGTCATTTTTAGAGGTGCGTTCACCCAGCAGATTAAGCACTAAGCAAAATAAAGCCATAACGTGGTAGACATCCGGAATATTGGCCATGCCGTTAAAGGTCGAGAAGTAAGTAAGCATCAAAATTCCCAGGAACAGAATAGAATGGTTTCCCGTTGCAGCAGAGGTCTTAATTGATGGCAGCAAGATAAGAAACGCTGCACCAACTGCAAATACAAGTCCAAATTTAAATGCGAGCGTCAAGAGGGAATACTCGGAAAACATAGATACCGTGCCTCTGTCGATAAATGAAGTGAAATGCGCGGTGTAACCCTCACCGTATCCGCAGAAAATACGTGGAGTTTCGTAAGAAAGGACAAGCTCAACTGAGCCGTTCCTTCCACTCGATAAATCTGACGCACCAAAACGATCAAGCACGACATCGAACGCGCCGACAAAATAAAGCACGCCAAGAAAAACGCTCAGGGCAATCGCGTTCTTTATCGCATCCTTACTAGTAGTGTTAAGCCAAATTACAGATAACAGGTAAATCACAATGGCGGTTTTACCGCCTGTGGAGAGGATGCCTAATGTCGCAACTACATACAAGAGCTTGATGTTGACCAACGACTCGCCAACGATTCGCTCGTATGCAATATTCATATAGTAAAAAACGAGATAAAACCCTGCTGTGCTGAGATAATGGCCCCATATGGAGACATGCCTCGATGAAATTTCCGGCGAAACCCATCCAGACATCTCTTTCATAGCCGCATTTGATATTGCCGCCATGCAAGCGGAACCCGTAAAGCAATCGAGCACAAGAATGCCAAAGACAAGAAATACGAACGCGTTTGATGTTCTAATTATTGCCTTGGCCAAAGCCCGACGCTGATCCTGCGACGAGCCAAATCTCAGCTGGCAGACTAATAGGGGCAAACAGTAAAGAAAGGAGAATTTCGCTACGTCCCGAAACGAAGAGCCAGCCGTTCGCTCGGTCACCAAAAAAAGGGAAAGCAGAAAGAGCCAAAACATCAAAGGCCCAATCCCGATTCGACATCCGCATTTAGCAGCTAGAAGAATCAAAGGAACATAAAATAATAGGTTAATATACGCAAACTCCGAGCTCAATCCCATTCGTAGATAAAAAGAAACAGCAAATACCGAAGCGACAAGTAAGAAAACAGAGAGATTAACGACAGTAAAAAGACGCGTCTCAAGAACTTGACTTCTTAGGGAAATCGTTTTTCCCGTCATTCAACATCACCTCTAAGAGGAAACAAACAGGCGAAAGGCAAGGCGAGTAGAACAATCAGAGGATGGCAAGAACTGGATACAAGCGAACCTATACCACAGCCGGCATAACTACCGTACCGGAGATAATTAACAGCAGATCTCAGTTTCATCTTGATCGGAACGTGAGTCCCCAACGTGAAATCATCAATAAAAGAACGCCCTCTCGGATTTTTCAGCATAACCTCCTTCATATTGGTCGTAAGACCATCTTCCAGATAGTCGCCGTAATACGTCGGCGTATTGAACCATCTAATCTTGAGATCCAATTCCGATATCGACTGCCATAGATAGAATTCAGAAAGATATCTTTCGCCTTCGAAACGCGGAAAAGGAAAACGCTTGATTAGTTCAGTGCGCACAATCTCTGCCCTGTCGCCCGGCATCTTGTATTTGAACCTGAAATCACACGACGTAGAGTCTATGTACTCCTCGGTAAACCGTTCAACCGTCTTCTCATCCATGTCGCTCAAAGACACGCCAGACTCCCCAAGAAGCAGTGAGCCGTCAGCGCGCGCACACACACCGGAAACGCCAGCAAAAGAATCGTCATCAGCGACTTGCGCGATATATCGCAAGTTCACCTCAATGGAATCATCCGGTAGCCAATCATCGGAATCAACGATAAAAAACCATTCTCCACGAGCAAGGTTCACTCCCCGATTAATCGCTACATGCTTGCCGGCATTTTCCTGCCTTTCGAAATGCATGGGGAATGTCGCATTTGCCTTAAGCTCTGCGAGCAAAGAAGTCGTCTCATCCGTGGATCCATCATCCACAACAACCCACTCAAAATCCTTGCAAGTCTGGCGTTGAAGCGAGTCGAACAGACGGGCTATCGAATAAGCCCTGTTGTAGGTGGGAGTGAATACCGTAATCATCGGGTATCACCCTTATATAACGTTAACGAGAGAATACGAGCGATCTTGCGTGCAATGAAATCGCCCACGTAGGGGGCCCACTTGTTGATGAAGCCAATCCGAAACCGCTCACCGGCCGGCAACCAACTCGCGGTACTGACATGGGTGGAGTACGTGCGACTAGTACATTTAAACCCACCGAAGTCGAGCTTTGGACAGAAGTACTCACTCGGATAGACCCTAAAACCGTCATACTCCCATAGAGCGTCTACGCCCCACTGATAGCCATAGCGTTCAAGAACCTCACCGAAAATGTGATTAACGGTATGGGAATACAGGAACTCAATGGAATCCACGAAATCAAGATTTCGGTAAGATTCAAGGACCTCGCCGATTAAGTCAGAGTGAGCCCCAGCCGAGAGCACTAGGCCGGGGTTCACTGCATGCGACTCATAGTCACATGCAGTGAACCCCGATTCTTTGACAAGCGGGTCGATTGACTTCAGAAGCTCACTACCTATGTCCATATAGGTACCGCCGTTGTCGTAAACGACCTTGAAGCGCGCATAGTCGCTCACAAATGCCCATTTACCTGCCTTGTAAGCGTCCCGGGCATAAGGGCACTCATCAACGTCAAAGTTCGATTCATCCCATCGGACAATCTCATAATCCGGCATAAGCTCCTGCCAGCGCTCAACGTTTGCCTGAGCTTTTTGCGGTAGGGGCTTTCCTCCGAACCAGCAGTAATGCAGCACCTTAGGCGTCAACGGTTCCACCTCCAGCAAGCTCCTCATAAACACCTACAAGTTCAGACACGACAGCGCCGAGGTTGTAATTCTCGCGCACCATGTCGGCACCCGCCTTCGCAACGCGGGTGCGCTCATTCTTATCGCGGCATAGTGTCACAATCGCCTCCACTAGGGCATCTATATCATCGACGGGAACGAAAACGCCGGTCTTACCGTCCTCCACGATGTCACGCACGCCGCCCACGGGGGTCACAACGACCGCCAAGCCGTTCGCCATGGCCTCCAAGAGCCCCATGGGGAAGGCCTCGTTCTTGGACGGCAGACAGTAGATTGCGCACATGTCCAGCAGCGCCTGCTTCTCCCGCGAGCCGACCCATCCCAAGATCGAGCACGCGTCCTCGCAGCCCAGCTCGGCAACAAGCGCCTTCGCACCCTCCACGTCGCCGTCCGCACCGAAATATGCTCGAATACCAGGCACGATCTCCCGCGCCCTAGAAATCGCGCGTATGAGTACGGTGGCGTTCTTGTTGTCATCGAAGTGTCCCAGAAACAGCACCGTGTTCGGCTCCTTGTGATCGTTTACACCCTCGGGGACGTGGATACCGTTGGGAATCGTAACGACATTGTCCGAACCTGATATCTCGGAGGAGAAGTACTCCTTCCATGAGTCGGAAAGAGCGACCACTCTATCTACCGCCGAGAAAACCCTGCGGTAGTCCGACCTGGTCTTCTCGGGCGCATTCGCGTAGGTATCGCGAAAGAGGCCGTCGTGCACGTGCAGAATTGTCGGCACACCGGCATCGACACCTGCCATGGCGAAGAAACGCTCCCGGGCGAAGCTGTTGCCGCCGCCCATGTGGACGTGCAGCACGTCGAAGCCCCTCAAGTGTCGCTTAACCCACGCCAGGGCATAGACACCCTGCGCGAGCTTCTTAAGTTTGCTCCCCTTGCCTGTGCACGGCAGAAAGGTAATGTCGCACCGGTCCTCGATGCCAGCCTTATAGTAGTCGTTGATGACGGTCGCGATACCGCCTTGCTCGTTGCGTGCGGGCCCCACCATGAGGACCTTAGTGCGCCTCTGTATCATCGGCCACCACCCCGGTAGGCCATGGCAATCGTTGCGAAGCACGCCTCCCTGTCGAAGCCGGCGGCGCGCATCTTTTCCGCATACGAAGGGCGCTCTTCAATACGATACCTATCGATACCCTCGGCGATACGCCGCGCCCAGGTGGAAGGCGCCTCGTCGGTGGACGCGAATAAGATTCTGTCAGTGATGGACAACTCGCGAGGAAGCACGTCGGAGCCGTATATGGGAAGACCTTCAGCCTGCCCTTCGATGCCAACGAAGGGCAGGCCCTCAAAGAGGGAGGGCAATAGCAGTGCGTCGAAAGCCGAATAGTAGGCGTCGCTTTCCGAGGTCCTCGATACCTTTATGAGCGAGCTGCCCAGACCGAGTCGCTCGGCCTCAGCATCACGTTCGACCTCCATGTCGCCGCTGCCAACCATGCAGAAGCGAGCCCCGGGAACGAGCTTGCGCAGCTCGGAGAACACCTGAAGCTGGTAAAGCGGATTCTTCTGCAGGGCTATGCGGCCGATGCTACCAAGCAGGAACTCGCCGTCAGCCACGCCGAGCTCGCCGCGTATGTTTGCGCGCTTCTGCTCAGAGAAGGCGAACCTAACGAGATCAATACCATTAAAGTAGACGTTAAACGGTTGTTTGCCAAATAGATATTCGCCAGCGTTCGCCGAGCAGGCCCACAAATCGGTCGGCGCGTCTGAAAAGAGCGACGCACAGGCTGCGCCCACGGCCCTCTTCAACGGGTTACCAGAAATCTCGGCCCCCGCGTTGTGCGAGTGGATCATGCGACGGGGGATCCCCGCTTTCTTTGCAATGTCAGCAAGGAAGAAGGCACTGCCGTTGCTTGCTTGGATGTGCACGACGTCGTAATGACCCTCCCGCATGACCGAAGCTATAGAGGAGCTTTGAGCGAACATGTCCTGCACGCGTTCGGAACTCAGAACCGGCCCGATCTTGATGCAGGCAGCATCGGAGTCGACGCGGGTGGTGAGAGACATTATCGCGTAGTCGATTGAACCCGAGGTCTCAGACACCAGCTGCTCGAGAAAGTTCTCAACGCCACCGTCCGGGTACCAACGGTTCACTAGGAGAAGCACGCGTATCTTACCCACGGTATTCACCGTCCGCCAGTACGTCCGCGATCCGCTCGCTCGCATGCCCGTCACCATAGGGGTTCGAGGCGCGGCTCATAGCCTCGTACTCAGCCTGATCGGAGAGAAGGCAACTGAACTCACGGTAGATGACGTCCTCCTCGGTGCCGACGAGCTTCAGCGTGCCGGCGGCCACGCCCTCGGGGCGCTCAGTTGTGTCGCGCATCACGAGCACCGGCTTGCCCAGGCTAGGCGCCTCCTCCTGGATGCCGCCAGAGTCGGTGAGGATGAGGTGGCT
This sequence comes from uncultured Collinsella sp., assembly GCA_902494945.1. Lineage (GTDB taxonomy): Bacteria > Actinomycetota > Coriobacteriia > Coriobacteriales > Coriobacteriaceae > Collinsella. The sequence goes on along the minus strand of CABUVF010000027.1, from coordinate 6,874 downwards.
CGCGGCCATGAAGTTGTGGAAGTCGAGCACCTCGAGCGGGTCGATGATGTGCAGACGGTCGAAGCCGTCCAACTCCTCGTGCGCCGCCTTGCGGACGAGCGGGTTCATGTGGATGGGGTAGATCGCCTTGGTGTCGGGATGCTCCTCCATAACGCGGCGGATGGCGCGGAACATGCGGTGCATTGGCTCTCCCAGGTTCTCGCGGCGGTGCGCCGTGATGAGGATGAGGCGCGAGCCATCCGCCCACTCGAGCTCGGGGTGGGTATAGCCATCGCGAACGGTGGTGCGCAGGGCGTCGATGCCGGTGTTGCCGGTGACCCAGATCCTGGACTCAGGCTTGCCCTCGTCGAGCAGGTTCTGCTTGCTCGCCTCCGTGGGGGCGAAGTAGTACTCGCTCACGATGTCGACCGCCTGGCGGTTGAACTCCTCCGGCCAGGGACTGTAGATGTCGTGCGTGCGCAGCCCCGCCTCGACGTGGCCCACGGGGATCTGAAGGTAGAAGCACGCGAGGGCCGCCGCAAAGCTGGTCGTGGTGTCGCCGTGAACCAGAACCACGTCGGGTTTCTCGTCCTCGAGGACCGCCTTGAGCTTGAGCAGAACGTCGCACGTAACGTCAAACAGTGTCTGGCCCGGCTTCATGATCGCAAGGTCGTGGTCGGGAGTCACGCCGAAGACGCGCAGCACCTGGTCGAGCATCTCGCGGTGCTGCCCCGTCACGGTCACGACGGTCTCGAACTCATCCGTGCGTGCCTTCAGCTCGTTGACGAGCGGGCACATCTTGATCGCCTCCGGGCGGGTGCCGAAGACGAGCATTACTTTCTTCTTAGACATTGGCCTTGCTCCTCTTTGACTCCTTGCGGAGAAGCATGTAGAAACGGGTGTTACCGACTAGATAGCGCTTCACCAGGCGCTTAGGCTCCTGCATCATGCGGAAGAGCCACTCCAGGTTCGCGCGCTGCATCCACATCGGGGCTCGCGGGATGTTGCCGGAGACAACGTCGAACGAGCCGCCCACGCCCACGAATGCGCCCATTGCGCCCAGCTCGCGGAAACGCTCGATCAGGCGCTCCTTCTTGGGCGAGGTAATGCCTACGAAAACGATGTCGGGTTTAGTCTGCTCAACCTCGGCTATCACGGCGTCGAACTCGTCGTCGCCGAAGTAGCCGTCACGGTAGCCAGCGAGGACAATGTTGGGATACCTCTCGGACAGTACCCCTGCGGTTTTTGCGACCACCTCGGCCTTGGCGCCCAGCAGGTAGACCCTGTGCCCCTCGCGCTCAGCCAGTCCGCACAACTCCCACATGAGGTCGATTCCGGCCACGCGCCCGGGCAGGTCCACGCCCAGCTTCCTGGCGGCCATGACCATGGACGCGCCATCGGCATTCACGATTTCGCATCGGCGCACGCATGCGTCCATCTCTGGATCGTCGCGCATCTGCAGCAGCTTGTCGGCGTTCACGCCGATTAGGTGGGCGAAGCGCCCCTCCTTGATGAGGGCGTCGGTCGCCTCGACGGTCTGCTCCATCGTCCATGGGTCGACGGGTGCGCCCAAGATTTCAATTCGCCCGGGAAGAACAGCCCTTGAACTGGCGTCTTCGTGTTTCACTCTTGTCTCTTTAGCAAGCGCCATTTCCGCTGACAACCTCAATCACTGTGAGTAGGATTATTTTCAAATCGAAGAAAGCGCCTCGTTTGGCGATATATTCAAGGTCACGACGGACCATTCCGTCGAATCCCGTCGAGTTGCGCTCAGTGACCTGCCACCAGCCGGTAATGCCTGGTTTTACTGCCAGACGCTGCAGGTCGTACTCGGTGTACTCCGCAACCTCGTTGGGCAGCGGCGGGCGCGGGCCCACGACAGACATCTGGCCCAAGAACACGTTGAGGAACTGCGGGAACTCGTCGATGGAGTGCTTGCGGATGAACCGGCCGATCCTGGTGACGCGCGGGTCCTCCTTCATCTTGAACATGGCGCCGGCGATCTCGTTCTGTTCCTTGAGCTCCACCAGGCGCTCGTCGGCGTCCTTGTACATGCTTCGGAACTTCCACATGCGGAAAGTGGACAGGCTGCCGTCGGGGCGGGTCTGACCAACGCGGATCTGACTGTAGAAGGGGTTGCCCTCGCTCTCCAGACGAATAGCTGCGGCGAGCACAAGGCTGGGTACGGCGATGACGGCCAGCACGCAACCGCTGAACACGATGTCGAAGGCGCGCTTAACGGCGCGGTAGATCAGGCGCGAACGATCCCAGTCCATGATGGACTGCATGGCCTTGTAGCGGCCGGCGCCCTCGCGCCGGCCCATGGCCTGAGCGATGAGCGCCGCACCCGCAGGCGCATCCGTTGCATATTGAGTTTTATCCGACACGCTCTCTTCCAACACTTCTTCCCCAGATCGGGGATCCTCCTAGATCTATACAGCGATTGCCTGTAGTTAGACGATCGCCTTTTTAAGGTTGCGCATTGCACGTTGCTCGGCTGAAAGCACAGCAAGGCCAACACGGGTGGTTACGCGTCGGCCGCACAAGTTAAGCTCCAAAAAGGCGGTGCTCTTGCGTCTGTTAATGGTTTTGATAAGGCCTTCGTGGCCCAACAGCGGACCAGCCGTCACTACAACCTGATCGCCGTCTTTTAGGGCCTCGCTCATGGGCACCACACGGTCTCCCCTATTGGTAAAATTGCCAATGAACTGGGTCTCTTCTTTTGCCAGCGGAACAAATTGACCGTCCTGGGATAACACCCGTGCAAAGTCGTCCATGCGCAGCAAATACTGTTGCACGGTACGGGGGTCTGCCGTATCGCAGATGAGATAACCGGGGAACAACGGCTTGGTCGTGTTAACCCATTCGCCGTGTACCTTGATTTCGGTCTGATATTGGGGATAAAAGAGCTCCTGCAGGGCGCCAGACGGCACCACACGCTCGATGCGCTCGCGCATTACGTCTTCGCGACCGTTAATGACCTGAATCACATACCACACGAGCACCACCCCCTTACTGTCTTACGTGTGGCTCACGGGGTTTGGGTATGGCTTCGCCAGGGCGCTTGTGCGCGAAGGCGCTCCATATTCAAACCCTGAGCCCAGTCAGACAAGCACGTGGCTCTGCCCCACCGTGAACGGTATGTATAAGTGCAGCTGCTAGAGAGGCGGACGTGTATCGCAAAAAGACCGCATCCCCAGCTGACTGCGTGCGACCCAGTCAAGCGGGTACAAAACTGGACCGCACGCAAACAGCTGTAGAACTGCTGTAGTTTGCCGTAACAATTCATTGCACTGTCTAATGCAAACTTATAAGTAGCCGTAAAAGCAAGTGCAAAATCGCGCATGGCAATCGATATTGGAGCTCGTGGTTTTTCTAACACCGCCGTTACGGCCGGATGCTGATCGACCCTGCGCTTTGCGACTTGCTGGAGCCGCGAGCACAGTTGAACTCATGTATCGTTAGGTATCCTAGCACAAGCTGGTAGCGAAACTGATTTGGCTTGTGGTGGACAACATATGCGACAAATCCGTGCTTGAGGGGGTTGTTTGCCTAAGTTGTTCACGTTGACGCAGGTTATTGGGGCGTTGGCAATAATTGGGAGCGTTCCTGAAGCCCAACTGGAGCAGCGAGCTACACTGGTAATTGCGTTTGGATAACAAACTATGTACAGACATGGGAAATAAATTGTGCAACTTTTTGTTGGCGTAGGTGGGGTTTGTGGCGTGTGGTGTTTCATATGAAAAAAGGCCTTCGAAATACCGAAGACCTTTGCATTCACGATGGTGGAGACGAGGGGGATCGAACCCCTGACCTCTTGACTGCCAGTCAAGCGCTCTCCCAGCTGAGCTACGCCCCCGTGACGAGGAGATACTATAGGGGAAGTTGGCGTGGGGTGCAAGGACTTTTTTGGGTCAGACTCTAAATGTCTCTTGATATAGGTAAGCGATGGCGGTGCCGGTGTGGACTTGGATCGTGGCTTTTGACCTAACGACGTTGCTGATGCCGGTGTCGGCCAACAGGCCCAGGGGGGCGTGATCTAGTTCCCATTCTAGGCCGTGTTCGCTTACCTCGGTGTTAGGGGCAATGGCGATGATGGAAAACGTCTTGCCCTCGGCGCCCTCGATGGTCCACGACTCGCCTCCGTGCAGGATGCGGGCCGTGGACTCGTCTTCGGCAATCCAGACTGGGGCGCCCTTGTAACCCGCGAGTAGGCCCAGTACGGAAAGCGCCATGTCCGGACGGCCGCCCGTAGCACAGGTTGCCACAACCTCGGCACCCGGCCAGCGACGGCGGACGGAATCGAGCGCTAGCGCCAGATCGGTATAGTCCTTGTACGGATCGTGGCGCTCTACCTCAAAGGCTTCAGCGGCATCGACCAGCGCGCGGCCGGCGTCGCTCACTGTGTCGGCATCTCCCACATATACGTCGCAGCCCAGACCGGCGCTCAGCAGCGCGTCGAGTCCGCGGTCCACGGCTACAATGTAATCGCACTCCCCTGCTAGCCTACGCAACAAATCCGCGCTCGCAACCACGGGCGAGCCGCAGACCACTAATACCTTGCAAGCCACAGCCCTCGCCTATCCCTCAAACGAAAACACGCGGGCCAGATCCAGGTCTTCATAGCTGTCGATAAAGATATCGCAGTTTGAACGCACCTCGTCGCGCTTCATGCGGCCGTGCGGGTCATAAATACCCACACGCTTAAAGCCGGCGGTGCCAGAGCTCTTAAGGCCAAAGACGGCGTCCTCAAACACCCAAGTGCGCTCAAACTTGTGCCCATGGCGCTCCTCAAGGCGGCGCAGCGCAAGCTCGTATACGTCGGGGAACTGTTTGGAGCGTCCTGCCTCACCCGTGGTGGTCACAAACTCCATGTAGGCATCTAGCCCGGCACCAGCGAGCGCAGACTGCACCAGCTCGGCCGGCGTGGACGTAGCCACGCACATGGCAATGCCCGCCGCCTTCGCCCGCTCCAAAAATGCCAGGAGCCCCTCGCGCGGCGGCACCTTGGAGTACCCATTAATCAAAATCTCGCCCAGCTCGCGATACAGCTCCTCGCCATTCGCTCCAATGCCCCAGGTGTCGTGGTAGGCCTGGCACTCGTCCTCGAGCGACAAATGCTCAAACTGGGCAAAATCGTCGACCGTCACTTCAACACCGTGGCGGTGCAATAACTCGGGCTGGGCATAGGCCCAAACGGGGGTACTATTAACCAGTGTGCCGTCGCAATCGAAAATAAAAGCAACGTTGGGGGCGGCGGACTGGGACATAAACGAACCTTTCGATGTCAAATGGTAAACATCCTGCTAAAAACGTTTTACCAAACGTCAAACTAACAATCTTGAAACCCTAATTGGTAAAACTGTCAAGAGTTTTACCACGGCAATTCTGCCAGTGGTCTAAACATGGCGCTCGCCGATTAAACGCCGCCGCAAATCCACTTTTCTCCATAAAAGTAACGAACAGGTGTTATCGTATTTCGTGCCGAAAGTTCCACCGAGCACGCGAGGTGGAACGAATCATAGAACTATCGCCGTCCCCTCGATTCGTGCAGCCTTGGACCTTTCGCATTTAGTCACCAAGGCAACACGCTGCCGCGTCATGATGGGATCAAACGTGAGCGATACAAAGCTAAAGCCAGCAACCAAAAAGCCTGCTACCCGTGAAGCCGCCCCGCACGCGCCGGAACTCTCCAAGGACGATGTCTACCTGTTTGGCATTGGCATGTGGGAGCGCAGCTGGGAAAAGATGGGCGCGCACCCCGACACGCAGAACCGTACGCGCGGTTGGCGCTTTTGCGTTTGGGCGCCCGACGTAAAGAGCGTCCATGTCATTGGCGAATTTAACGACTGGAATGAGGAAGCCAACCCGCTGGTGCCCGTGCATACGAGCGCTATTTGGGAAGGCTTTATTCCTGGTGCCGAGCAGGGCCAGCTCTATAAATATCTCATCGAGACCAACGAGGGCGAGAAGCTCTACAAGGCCGATCCGTATGCCTTTAAGGCCGAGTGCCCTCCGGGAACAGCGAGCGTGCTGTGGACCCTCGATGGCTACAAGTGGAACGATGCCGCGTGGCTCAAGCGCCGCGCCGGCCACAACCACATGTCGCAGCCGCTCAACATCTACGAGGTGCATATTGGCTCGTGGAAGCGCCACGGCGACGCGCCGCAGGGCGAGCCGGACGAGTACGGCAACTACCCCGGCCCCATGGACCCCTTCCCCGCGCAGCGCGGCGAGTTCTACACCTACGACGACCTGTCGGTGGAGCTCGTAGACTACGTGCGCGACATGGGCTACACGCATATCGAGGTCATGCCGCTCATGGAGCATCCCTTCGATGGCTCCTGGGGCTACCAGACGACCGGCTACTACGCCGCCACCTCGCGCTACGGCAACCCGCAGCAGCTCATGCACTTTATCGATGCGTGCCACGAGGCTGGCATCGGCGTGATCATGGACTGGGTACCCGGCGGTTTTTGCGCCGACTCCCACGGCCTTGCCACTTTTAACGGTCACATGCTGTTTGAGCACGAGATTCACCCCAACTGGGGCACGCACAAGTTTGACTTCGCCCGCGGCGAGGTCCGCTCCTTCCTTGTTTCCAACGTGCTGTACTGGCTCGAGAACTTCCACGTGGACGGCATCCGCATGGACGGCGTGTCCAGCATGCTGTACCTCAACTTTGGCATCGTCGATCCGGGGCAAAAGAAGTTCAACAAGTACGGTACCGAGGAGGACCTGGACGCCAGCGCGTTTATCCGTCAAGTCAACTGCGCCGTGGAGGCGCACTACCCCGACGTGATGATGATGGCCGAAGAGTCCACCGCGTGGCCGGGCGTCACAAAGGCACCGGAGGAAGGCGGCCTCGGCTTTACCTTCAAGTGGAACATGGGCT
>CABUVF010000026.1 GCA_902494945.1 uncultured Collinsella sp. | reverse complement strand
GGGAGGGTGATGTCGCTTGAATAGAAATCTAATGCGGCACGAGTTGTCCAAGATATTTGGCAATCCTATATTTGCGTTGACCCTTATGGTTGCAACTGCAATTTCGATGGCGGCTGCCATTGAGGCATGGTGGACGCTCGAGACTGAGCGCAAGCAGCTGTTATCGCTTGGCTATGGCGTTGGTTTGCAAGCCCAGGCATACCTCGGCCAAACGCGTGAAAGTAGCTTTGGTAACTGGATCGTTGTGAGTGCAAATGCACCGCTATCGGCATCAGTGTTTTTCTATGTGCTGCCGTTGCTTGCCATGCTGGCCGGGTCGTGGTCATGCCTGTCCGAGCGTTTGAGCGGTTACGAGGCGCAGATCTGCACACGTGTTTCTAGAAATGCATACGTGAACGTGAAGATGCTGTCTGCTTTCCTCTCTGCGTTTGCGGTCACGGCTATTCCGCTACTCGTGAACTTCCTGATTGTCTCAATGCTGTTTCCCGCGTATCTCCCCCGGGTCGACGAATCGACTTACGTCGGGCTCTATCTGCATAGCTATTTTTCTGGCCTGTTTTATTCCCGGCCTCTGTTGTACGTGCTGGTTTATACACTGTTCGATGCGGTGACGCTGGGGGCTCTATCCATGGCCGTGACCGGTCTGTCGGTTGTGTTTCGCAGCAGAATCAAAGCGATAATTGTCCCGTATCTGCTAATGGTTGCGTGGCATTTTGCAAATGGCTGGATCTTCGGCGTAATGGCTTGTGTGGGGTTTAACTGCAATATCCTCAACAGCATCAGGTCGGAATCGCTGAATAACTGGCCAGACATTCGAGCCGGTTTTGCGGAAATCATATTATTGACCCTTGCTTCGTTGGCTTTTTCTGGGGCGTGGAAAAGACGCGAGGTGGTCTGATGCTGTTTAGGCTGGTCGCCGCGGACCTGAGGACCGTTTTGAAGAAGAACATCATCACTTTTATTGCAATTGCGGCAGTGACCGTTGCGAACTTGGTGTACGCCTACGGATTGTCTTCTGTGTATGGGGTTAGAACGGATACCTTGGGGTTTGCGGATAATCTTGCGCTCGTGTTTGCCGGATCTGCTCCGTTTGAGCCTAGGCCCGGGGTCATGTTTGTGCCTCCGCTAGGATGGCTATTTCTCATTCTGCTTATTCTCTATACAACACTCGACTATCCGACCGAATCGTTGCACGGGTTTGGTTTGCAAGCGCTTGTTCGATGCCGGGCAAGAACCCTTTGGTGGGTCTCGCGTTTTATCTTGGTGGCGGCAGTAACGGCATTTTCACTGCTCGTGGTGGTTTGCTCTGTTGTGATTTGGAGCTTGGTGGTGAGCTCCTCGTTCAGCGCGGTCATTCATGGTGAGTCGCTTCAACTGGCTAATTTGGCGCCGTGGTTTCTCAAAGCTGCCGAGGCAGATGCGCTGCCGTTTTTCATAGGTCTCTTATTTGCTTTTGAGGCGCTTGCGTTTGCGCAGGCAGCGGTTGGGTTTGTGCTTGGGTCGTCAGTCTCGTTTGTGGTTTTAATGAGCTACCTGATCTGCTCGGCATATGCACGACATTGGGCGCTATTGGGTAACGCCTTGATGCTGTTGCGCTGGGGCGGAATTGTCAAAGATGGAATCGCGGCGGGCTCGAGTGGCTTGTTTTCAATTGTGATTATGTCGTTATGCCTATCGTTGGGTGGACTGTGGTTTCGAAGGGCCGACCTTATAGAAAAGGGGGACAAGATATGAGTGTGATCGTAAGGGGCGTATCGAAGCGCATGGGTAAAAACGATGTCCTGCGCAACGTGTCCATCGAGGTTGACCCTGGGACTGTGGTCGGGCTTCAGGGGATAAACGGTTCGGGTAAGACCATGCTCATGCGAGCGGTTTGCGGGTTGATCAAGCCTACCGAAGGCGAAATCTCTATCGATGGCCAAAGGCTTGGGGCGGACATCTCGTTCCCGCCGAGTCTGGGGATGTTGATCGAGGCGCCTTCCTTTTTGGGATATCTGTCTGGCTACGACAATCTGAAGCTCATCGCTCAGATCAAGGGCGTTGCCACCCCCGAGGACATTCGCTCTGCCCTGCGGCTCGTGGGGCTCGATGCAAACGAAAAAAAGAAGTTCCGAGCATATTCGCTTGGGATGAAGCAACGTCTGGGGATAGCTGCGGCAATTATGGAAAAGCCGAAGCTACTTGTTCTCGATGAGCCAACAAATGCCCTCGACGAAGCGGGCGTTGAAATGCTCAAGCGCGTTGTGGCGATGGCGGCCTCAACGGGTCGCGAGGTTATTCTGTCCAGCCATGACGGAGAGGTGCTCGAGGAACTGGCCGATCGGGTTTACTGCATGCGCGACGGTGCCGTTGTGAAAGTTCGGGAAAGGTCGTGAGCGCGATGAAGAAGACCCTGTGGACGAGAAGATCGGCGCTCGCGCTTTTTTGCTGTGCTGCTGCCGGCCTTGCGGGCATGAGGGTGAGCGTCGTTAACGGGAACCGGACGGTCATTCCTGAGAAATATTACGCGGAGGGCGAATGGCTCTCGATGGATGGAGCGTTTCTGGGGTCGAAGGATGTGGTGACTGATGGGTATTCGTTTTGCATAGACGGGGCAGAGTTGCTCACGCCGCGCGAGTATCTCAAACGAGCACATGACGATTATTCAAAATATGGCACCGTGGATACGAAAACGAGACTGAAGGATGCCGACATCACGTGCGTTATCGCCGTAAAGATGCGTGTCAGAAATAGGGATAATATCGACGGTGGAATCAAAGCGTATGTTTGGCATCTGGTTCCGGAGTCTGCGCCAAACTATGATTTTGTAGTCAATACCGATCTGATAACGCAAGCCATGCCGGTCCTTGGCGGCTCTGCTGCGTTTGCCGTGGAGGTTGGGGCAGAAAACGAGTTGCTCGTCCCATTTATGATGCAGAACACCAACGACTATTTCGAAGGTTACGAGACCGTCCGTTTTGAGAAAGCATTTCCCGGGACTTACACGATGAAGATGACCGATCTGCCGGAGCGGAGGCTCTTAAGGTTTGAAGTGAAATAGCTCGAGAGCAAGGCAAAACGGGTCCATTGGCGGTACGCGCGCCCGATTCCAGGCGCCCCGGCCCGGAATCGGGCGCGGGACGAGGCGCCTTCGGTGTCGGCCGGCCTACCGCTTCTTCTTGCTCTTCTTCTGCTTGCGCTGCTTGCCCTTGGTCTCCTGGGGCTTGTCGCCCTGTTTTGCTTCGGCAGCGGCCTTTTCTGCCTTCATCTTCTTGCGTTTGGTCTCGATGCGGAGTTTTTTGTTGATGCGCGCCTTAAGGAAGGGACCGAACTGCTCGGCATCGCCGCGGACAAAGGTGTCCTTAGGGATCGTCACGCCCTGGTCGGCGAACATGGCCACAAAGATGCGCTCGCCGTCGAGCACGTGGTCGAGCTTTTCAAACGGGAAGAACTGCGACTTGCCGCTCGTGCCCCAAACCATCAGGCCGTCCTCGTTGGCGGCGACGCGGCGATAGCGGCCACCCATGGACTCGTCGGCCTCAACGGCGTCGATAAAGTCGCGGGCGAGGGTGTGGTGCAGGTTTTTGCTCCACCAGGCCAAAAAGGCGCCGAATACGATCAAGACGACGCCAAACTTGATCCAGTTGCCGCCGGCCACCAGCATGCCGATGCCGATGAGCGCGGCAATTGCCGCGGCGACATACAGCGAGCCGCGACGCCTGGGCGAGGCGACCAGGCGGGCGAAGTCGGTGACGAGGTCGTTTTCGTATTGGTACTCGTTGAGGTACAGGATGCCGTCGTCGGCTGCGGCCTGCTCCTCGAGCGCGACCTCGACCTGGTCGGCTGCTTCGGAGGGAACGAGGTTGCTCTCTGCGTCTGCCATGCTCTTTGGACTCCTATCGCGGCGGGCTCGCCGTACGGGTTATTATGGAATGCAGTATGCCGTGCGACCGCATGGCCGCCGCGGCAACAAGACTCAGTATACCCGGGGGAGCACCCATGGAATCGTTGTACCGAAAGTATCGCCCGCTCACCTTTGACTCCGTGGTGGGCCAGCAGCATATCGTCTCGACGCTCGAGCACGCCATCACCGAGGGGCGCCTGTCCCACGCCTACCTGTTCTGCGGACCGCGCGGCACGGGCAAGACCACCATGGCGCGCATTCTGGCCAAGGCGCTGCTGTGCCGCAATGCCGAGGCGGCGCGCGCCGAGGGTGCAAGCGGCTGCATGCCCGACGGTACTTGCGAGGAGTGCGAGCTCATTGCCGAGGGTAACCACCTCGATGTCTACGAGCTCGATGCCGCCTCCCGCACGGGCGTGGACAATGTGCGCGAGGAAATCATCAACTCCGTCAACTTTGCCCCGGTGCGCGGCAAGTACAAGATCTATATCATCGACGAGGGCCACTTGCTCACGACGGCGGCGTTCAACGCGCTGCTCAAGACGCTTGAGGAGCCGCCGGCACACGTGATCTTTGTGCTGTGCACCACCGACCCGCAAAAGATTCTGGAGACCATCCTCTCACGCTGCCAGCGTTTCGATTTCCATCGCATCGGCAACGAGGATATTGCGCATCGACTGTCCTACGTGTGCGAGCAGGAGGGATTCGATTACGACGACGAGGCGCTGGCCATCGTGGCGCGCCATGCAAAGGGCGGCATGCGCGACGCGTTGTCCACGCTGGAGCAGCTGAGCGTTTTTGGCAACGGCGCTGTGCATGCGGACGATGCCCGCTCGCTTTTGGGCGAGGTTTCGGACCAGATTCTGGGCGAGTTTTCCCGCGCCATTGCCGATCGTGATGTTGCCGAGCTGTATGGGCTTATTCGCGCGCAGGTCGAGGAAGGAAACGACCTGCTGGAGCTGACGCGTGACCTGGTGGCGCATGTGCGTGACGTGTACGTTGCCTGCGTTGCCGGTGCCCGTGCCGAGCTGTTTGAGGGTGGCTCCGAGCAGGCCGAGGCACTTGCTGCCGAGGCCGCTGCCTTTGGCGAGCATCCTGCCGACCGCCTGGCCCGTGTGCTGACAGTGCTCGACGATGCCGCACTGGAGATGAGGGGCGCGAGCGACGTGCGCCTGGTGCTCGAGATTGCCTGCACGCGTCTGGCACGTCCCGAGGCCGATTTAACGATTGAGGCATTGGCCGAGCGCGTGGCTCGCTTGGAGGCCATGGTTGCCAACGGCGCCGTGCCGGCGAGCGTGGCTGCTGCTCAGGCCGCCGCGCCTGCAGCATCCGTACCCGCTGCTGCCCAACAGCCGACGCTCATTTCGGGCGCTCGTGCTGCCGCTCCGGCGGCATCCGCTGCCCCCGCTGCTACGTCCGCGCGCCAGGGCGGTATGCCTTGGGACCGTGGTGCTGCTGTTCCGGCTGCCCAGCCTGCGTCCCGTTCTGCGTCCGTGTCAGCTTCCAAGCCTGCAGCGCCTGCACCTCAGCCTGCGCCGACTCCGACGCCTCAGCCCGTTGCGGCTCCCGCGCCTGCCACCGCTCCGGCACCTAAGCCCCAGTCCAACAATGCCGCCCAGGTTGCCGCCGCCGGTACTGCCGAGACGCCCGCGGTCGAGGATGCCGGAGAGCTGCAGCGCAAATGGGCCGAGGTTGTCGAGCGTGTCAAGGCGCGTCAGGCTTCCTACGCGGGGCTTTTGCTCAATGCCCGCGCCACGGCTGACGACGGCTCCAGGCTCACGGTCTCGTTCCCCGCGGGCTCGACCTTTGCCATCAAGATGCTTGGACGCGCCGACACGCAGTCGGTGGTCCTGCCGACAGTCAGTGCGGTCTTCGGTCGTCGTACCGTCGACTATGTCCTGGATGGGGGTGGCACGCCGGCTCCTCAACATGAGGAGCATTCTCCATCTGCACGGGCTGCGGTATCTGCGGACCCGCAACCCGTGTCCTCGGCGGCCCCTGCATCCTCGAGCGCCAGCGCGACGCAGCCAAAAGCAGCACCGATAGCGGCGCCGACCCCGTCGGCGCCTAAGCCCGTCATGGCCAAACCGGCTGCTCCGACACCCGCGCCCAAGCCTGCCTCGCCCGCGCCCAAGTCGTCTGACCTGGGCAAAGCCCCCTGGCTGCGCTCCGACAACCCCGCCGGCGCTCCTGCCACGGGCAAGCTCCCGACCGAGCCCGCACCCCGAGCGCCCGAGCGCGCGTCCGCTCCCAAGGCTCAGCCCGCCGCGCCGTCTGCGCCATGGGAATCCGAGCAGGTTCCCTACGACGATGCCATGGTTGGCGGTTTTGTTGCCGATGCTGGTGGGGACGATCTGCCTCCGTTCGACGTGCCGGGTGCGGCGTCCGCGCCCAAGTCCGCTGCAACTGCCCCCAAAGAGGAGGACGCTCCTGCAGCTCCCTGGGAGTCCAACTCCGGTGCGGGCGGCCCCTTCGGCCATCAGGGTGCAGCCCCGAGCATCCCGCAGACCGAGGACGAGGCCAAAGCCCTCATCCGCAGCGTCTTCGGCCAGTCCACCATCTTCAAGCCGGTGGAGTAGCTGCGCAGGCGGGTATACTGCTCAAGAAGAGAACCCCTTGCCCGGGCGCATCTGTATTTCGGACATGTGCAACGTGGTGCCGCGTATATCGCATTCGAGCAGACAGGCGCGTGACGGTCGGCCTAGGATGCTGAGGTCGATACGATACGTCGCATGGCTGTCCGTGTACTCGACTTGCTCGGCGTTGACGGTTGCTCCGATTGTAAATAAAGAGCCCAGTTCGGCACCGACAATCTTGGAGTCCTTTATCTTGACCTTGAACTCTTGGTAGAGGGACGGGCTGTTGTAGTAAATGGTTCGGGTTCCATCGGTGCACTCATCGGTCGCTTCCCATTTGACGGTGGGCTGGTCCGAGCTGGTTATCAGCAGTTCTGCTCCAAAGGCTATAGCATGGGTGATGACAACCAGTAATGCCCAGCCGACAAAGAGATAGAGAACCACATATGCAACGGGGTGTTTTGAGCGGATGTTTTGGAGCGCGTCGGGGGCATTCATGGGGGCACCTCCAAATTGCTGTCTGTGACAATCAAATTATACCCTGCCATCATGAGCGCCGCCTCGAGCAGCGGTTCGGCATTTTGTTATCTAGCTGGATGCAGAAAATGTCGGATTCCGGCTCTACAAGATTTAGCTTTCAATATTATGCAGATGCGAATTATTCAACTTCGCATAATCTTTGGGTGCGGTTTGCACTCCAGGACATGTATATCGACTGAGGTAGCGTGTCCGCCCCGCTTGCTTGCCCCGCGCCGTGGTACGATTTTTGAGTTTGAAAGTCCCGCCGTGCTCCGGCTGCCCTTGCAGCTCGGCGCGCGGCCGCACGTAAAGGAGCCATCATGGCCGGTATGAACATGCAGCAGATGATGAAGCAGGCCCGCAAGATGCAGGAGCAGCTTGCCGCCGCGCAGGAGAACCTCAAGTCTCAGACCGTCGACGCCTCTGCCGGCGGCGGCATGGTCAAGGTGACCGTCAACGGCGAGATGGAGCTCGTCAACCTCACCATCGATCCCGATGCGCTCGATCCCGAGGACGTCGATATGCTGCAGGACATGATCATGGCTGCCGTCAACGAGGCCGTCCGCGGCGTCAACGAGCTCGCCAACAAGCAGATGGGCGCCATCACCGGCGGCCTCAACATCCCGGGCATGCCGTTCTAAGACACGCATATATATGAGTGCGAATCACAGTCTGCAAAAACTGCTCGATGAGCTGGGCCGCCTGCCGGGCATTGGTCCCAAGTCAGCTCAGCGCATCGCCTATTACCTGTTGGAGGCTGACGCCGAGGAGGCGCGCCGCCTGGCCGAGGCCATCCTGGAGGTTAAGCAGGAGGTTCACTTTTGCAGCCGCTGCTTTAACTACGCCACGGCCGACGAGTGCTCCATCTGCCAGGATTCGATGCGCGACACCACTCGCATTTGCGTGGTGGGCGAGCCGCGCGACGTCCAGGCGATCGAGCGCACGGGCAGCTACCACGGTCTCTACCACGTATTGGGCGGCGTGATCAGCCCCATGGACAAGATTGGCCCCGAGCAGCTGCACATTCGCGAGCTGCTGGCACGCTTGGGTCACGAGGACATCCACGAGGTCATCATCGCCACCAACCCCAATATTGAGGGCGAGACCACGGCGAGCTACCTGGCCCGCACTATCAAGCCGCTGGGCGTCGAGGTGTCGCGTCTGGCGAGCGGTCTGCCCGTGGGCGGCGACCTGGAGTATGCCGACGAGCTTACGCTCGGGCGCGCCATCGAGGCCCGTCGCACGATTTAGGTGGCGAGCCTGCTCCTGCCGTATGTTTTCCTCGCGACGCACGGGGTAGTCATAATTTCCCCGTGCGACTGTGAGTTTGTTGTGCAACAAAGATGCTTCGTGTCCGCTTATCGCATGGATGCTTCCGCTCGCATCCTTAATTTGCCCATTCGTTGCGCAACCTTTTGGGTTCGCTGATACACTCAAATATGGATTTGAATGAATGCGCCGCTTCTGAGCGGCGTGTTTTTGTTGGAGGAGAACGCATGCGGCCCGGTGGCACTCAGACAAAGCGCGGCACCGCGGTGCGCATGCGACGCCGACTGGGCTTGGCGCCGCGGGCGTACGCACTGCTGTCTTGCTCGCTGGTGCTGGTCATAGCTGGCGTTTCTGCCTATGGCATGACCGTGCCGTCCATGATGCAGGCACATGCCGCACGCGAACCGCGCGTGGGGCATGAGGTCAAAAGTGATCTGGGCACCACGACTGGATATGCTTGGGCAAGTGTGGTCGCGCATATTGTGTTTGGCGCCGACGACGCGGACGGCGCCGAGGCCCCGGACAACGAAGTCACGCTTGCCAATGGCAAAACCATCGTGCTCACCAACACCAAGATCATCGATCGGTTGTCCAACAATAGCGTGGCGGCAACGGTGAATAAGGTCGAGCAGCAGAAGGAGCAGGACGCCCAGCAGTCCGGAAAGCCCGGTAGCTCGGATACTTCTGGCTCCGGCTCGGATTCGTCGAGTTCGGGCGGCGGCTCTGGGTCGGGTTCCTCTGCCGGAGGGTCTGGAAACGGCGGCTCGACGGGCGGCAACACTGACAACGATGCAAACTCCGGTGGCCTTTCCGCTGCTGAGGAAGAGAGCATTCACCGTTGGCTTGTGACCAAGTGCAACATGCTCGACGGCTATGTTTCTCGTGCCAATGACGTGGTTTCGACCTATAACTCTACGGGAGATCCCAGGCCGTGCGACAGCCTGGTCGGGGAGATGTTTGTCATTCGAGCCGAGTTCGGTCGTCAGACATTCTCGCCCCGGTCAAAGTGGTATCAGCAGTATGCCAATCTGTGGGGCTGTTACACCAACCTATGTCAATGGGTCGGCCATTACGGCGATGATGACGTCGCGCTCGGTAACTTCAACAATAACGTGGCGGCGCTTGCCCTATGATGACCGATCTTGCATCCACCACACCGCAATCGCTCGGTCGCGATCCCATGGTCGGCCTGCGCCTGGCGCGTGTCGACGGGTTTGAGCCGGCCATTGCGCTCGGTCAGGACGAACTGCCTGCCTATCTGCGTCGTTTTACGATGCTGTTTGCCGACGATGCCACCATGCGCCGTGGCGGTATCGGCCGCGTGACGCGTGCCGTCAACGCCCAAGGCGAGGCCGTAGCACTCAAACAGCTCATCTTGCCGACGCGCGATGAGTTTGACGACGATGCCGCCCATGAGGCGCTGGTCGCCAAGTTCAAAGCGGCGTTTCGCGAGGAATATGAATGCCATCGTGCCCTTTCGGGCCTTAAGGGCTTTCCCCGCCTCTATGGCTGGGGCGAGGTTGACGGTGTGCCTGCAATTGTCATGGAATGGGTCGAGGGCGAGACGCTCGCCCGCTTGCGCTCGCGCTTTGCCGTGGACGATGCCGGCCGCCTGTCGCCGCTTGTGGCGGCGCGCTTGGGGCGCGACCTGTTCGACCTGCTCTGCCGCATGAGCCTGGTGGGGGAGGGCTTTGTCCATCGCGATATCTCGCCCGCTAATATTATGGTGCGTACGGCGCGTCTACCGCTTGACCGGCAGCTTGCCGAGGGCACCTTTGACCTGTGCCTGATCGACTTTGGCTCGTCGCTGGCGCTCGAGCCTGCGTCGGCCGTGGCCGGTACCGGCGGCAAGGCGTCGTTTACGGAGCGCTATGCCACGCTGCGTCGCGCGACGGTGGCCTACGCTCCGCCCGAGATGCTCACCGACGATATTCCCGACCTGCGCGCTTTGCGTATGTCGCCGGCGATCGACGTCTATGCCGCAGCAAGCACGGTTTACGAGCTCATTGCCGGCGCCGCGCCATACGAAGCCGCGCCGAGCACTTCGGGCACCTCGGGTTCGCGCAAAAAGACGCGCGACATCGCCAGCCCCTACCGTCTCAAGATGGACACGCTGCCCGACTATCCCATTGGTGCCCATGCGCCCGGTTGCGATTTGACTCAGCTGCTTCGTCGTGAGCCCGATGTGGCGCTCGCTGCGGCCGAGCAGGCCCAGCAGCTGGGGCTTGAGCCGGATTCCGAGGAGCTACGCGATGCGCTGGCGTTTGTCGATGCCCAGCTGTTCAACGTGGTGATGGCCTGTCTGTCCAGCCATCAAAAAGATCGTCCCGAGCCGGCGGCGGTCGAGGCGGCGCTCTCGGCGTTTTGTGAACACTATGCGCAAAATGTCGGTCGTTCGCTCCGCGGCGAGCCGCTCACGCCGTGCCCCATGGATGCGTCTGGCCGCGCGGTTCGTCGCGCGCTGATGGTCGGCGCGACGGTCGTCTGTGGCGTGGTTTGGGCTGTGGTCGTGGTTTCGGCCGCGCTGCTGGCGTCGGGCGCTCGCGTGACGGCGACTTTGGGATCGCTCGTGTGGTCTGGGTCGATACCGGGTATTATTGCCGCACTGGCGTTGGCGCTGCCAGGCATAGCCGGCGTTGTCGCGGGGGCACTTGCGCGCAATCGGCGCTCGGGCTTCCTGCAGGGTGTGCTTGCGCTTTCTGCCTGCGAGGTTCCGGTGCTGGTTGTGGCTGCATGTAGCGTATTTTCCCAACGCGCCGTGATGGGCGGCCTTGTTGCCGCTCTGGTTGCAACCTATACGCTTACGTGGTTTTTGCTTGCGATGGGCTTTGCCTTTGAACTTCCCGTTTCGGCACCGCGACGCACAAAAGTCCAGATGGCGACTCCG
Organism: uncultured Collinsella sp.; assembly: GCA_902494945.1. Classification (GTDB taxonomy): domain Bacteria; phylum Actinomycetota; class Coriobacteriia; order Coriobacteriales; family Coriobacteriaceae; genus Collinsella. The sequence goes on along the minus strand of CABUVF010000026.1, from coordinate 7,431 downwards.
CTTGCCGGTGGAGCCGCAGCTGCCCGTACTTTTGGCGGACCTGTCGAAGTATCGTCCGATTCTATTTCTACGACCAAGGAGGCCTAGGTCATGGCATCTCAAGTTGAGCTCACCCCATGCGGGGCCATGTTTGACATCTTTAAGCGCGCGGCGCATCTGAGCCATATCGAGCTGTGCGGCTTGGTGCTTTCGTCCCGTCCGCTCGCCGACGGCCGCAGCCCGCAGAGCCGGGCCGCCGATCGCTCTTGGGTTTCCCGCTTTATCGTTCGCGCGCCGGTCGGCACGCTTCAGCAGCGCTACTTTGCCGAATACGGTACCTCGGCTGCGCGTATTATGTCGCAACTGGCCCTGCGCCAGCGCAATCCCATGGACTCCACGGCTGTGATCAATATGGTGTGCGGCCCTGCAGGTGAACCAATGGTACGCGCGCTCGAAGAGTGTCACCAGGACACGAATCTCTATCGCAACGCGCTCGATCGCCTGTCCCAGGCGGCGGAACTCATGCCCGCCGAGCGCGCCGAGGCCGTGCTGGTGCTGTTTGTCGCCGTCGGTTGTTCAGCGGATGTGCGGTCCTCGGTGAACTATGCCATCGACTACGCGCACGCGACCTGTGGCGGAGGCACCTCCACGCCGCGTTCGCTTGGCATGTCGATGACCGCAGGCGAGCGCGAACCCGCCCCGGCGCACCCCTTGGGCTTGCTGCGCGTGCAAAACAGTTTTGTCGTGAGCGCCCCGCGCTGGATTCAGCCGAGTGAGCAGGGTGTTGAGATTGGCGCGCTGGCCACTGGTGAGGGCGATATTACCGACGTCGGCGACGATGTCTCGGCCCGCCATGCCCATATCTGGTGCGATGCTCAAAATATCTGGCACGTCGAGGACTTGTCGTCCACCAACGGAACCGTGGTGGTAAACGGGGCCACGCGCGTCTGCATTCAGGTCGAGCCCGGCCGTTCCGCCCAACTCAATCCCGGCGACGAGCTCAAGCTCGGCGAATCCACTACCTACGCCATCCTCTTCGGTGCCCTCTAGCCAGTCCCGCCAAATGGTCCCTCCGTCCCCAAGGGATCATTTTGCTCCCGGCAGTCACCCGAGGTAAACCTTTACCGCCCGCCTATATTTGCCGAAATTACACTTGACGGCGGGGTACAATAAACCCGCACGCGGATTTCCGTTGCGGGCGCTTCCCATCGCCGGGGCGTGCCCGGGAGCATCCGGCATGCGGCCTTTGCGGCGCTCGGTCATGTGCAAGACGGGCGGTCGGGTCTGTGGGGCGCATCAGTTGCCCCTCGCCTCGGCATGTCTTCTCTCCACGCCACGTACCTGCTGCTGAGCCTGCCTGCCAGATGATTGGAAGCAACAGCGAAAATCCCATCACGCCAACATCCCGGCGATCGCCGGGGCCTGTATACCTATATGAGAGGAGAGGGGTATATGGCGCGTAAGTTTAAGTCTATGGACGGCAACGAGGCGGCCGCATATGTTTCGTATGCGTACACCGAGGTAGCGGGAATCTATCCCATTACGCCGTCCAGCCCGATGGCCGACCATGTCGACCAGTGGGCGGCCCAGGGTCGCAAGAACATCTTCGGCACCCCGGTCAAGGTCGTCGAGATGGAGTCCGAGGCAGGTGCGGCCGGTACCGTTCACGGTTCGCTGGGCGCCGGTGCTCTGACCACCACCTACACGGCTTCTCAGGGTCTGCTCCTGATGATCCCGAACATGTACAAGATCGCGGGCGAGCAGCTCCCGGGCGTCTTCCACGTCTCCGCGCGTTGCGTCGCTTCCCACGCCCTGAACATTTTTGGCGATCACTCCGACGTCATGGCCTGCCGCCAGACCGGCTTCGCCATGCTCGCCGAGGGCAACGTCCAGGAGGTCATGGACCTTTCGCCGGTGGCTCACCTTGCCGCCATCGAGGGAAAGACCCCGTTCCTTAACTTCTTCGACGGCTTCCGCACCAGCCACGAGATCCAGAAGGTCGCCATGTGGGACTACAAGGATCTGGCCGAGATGTGCGACATGGACGCCGTCCAGGCTTTCCGCGACCATGCGCTCAACCCTGAGCACCCGCACACCCGCGGCAGCCACGAGAACGGCGATATCTTCTTCCAGAACCGTGAGGCCTGCAACAAGGTCTACGACGAGCTTCCCGCCGTCGTCGAGGGCTACATGAAGAAGATCAACGAGAAGCTCGGCACCGATTACGGCCTGTTCAACTACTACGGCGCTCCCGATGCCGATCGCGTCGTCGTGTGCATGGGCTCTTTCTGCGACGTGCTCGAGGAAGTCATCGACTACCTCAACGCTCACGGCGAGAAGGTCGGCCTGGTCAAGGTTCGTCTGTTCCGTCCGTTCTCCATCAAGCACTTCGTCGACGTTCTCCCCGAGACCGTCAAAAAGATCGCCGTCATGGACCGCACCAAGGAGCCGGGTTCCATCGGCGAGCCGCTCTACCAGGACGTCGTCTCCGCTCTCTACGAGGCCGGCAAGACGGGTATCAAGGTCGTCGGCGGCCGTTACGGCCTGGGCAGCAAGGACACGCCTCCCGCGTCCGCGTTCGCTGTCTTCGAGGAGCTCAAGAAGGACGAGCCCAAGCGCGAGTTCACCATCGGCATCGTCGATGACGTGACCAACCTGAGCCTGCCCGAGGCCGAGGATGCGCCCAACACCGCAGCCCCCGGCACCATCGAGTGCAAGTTCTGGGGTCTGGGTGGCGACGGTACCGTCGGCGCCAACAAGAACTCGATCAAGATCATCGGCGATCACACCGACAAGTACGTTCAGGCCTACTTCCAGTATGACTCCAAGAAGACCGGCGGCGTCACCGTCTCGCACCTGCGCTTTGGTGATTCTCCGATCCGTTCGCCGTACTACGTGACCAAGGCCGACTTTGTCGCTTGCCACAACCCCAGCTATATCGTCAAGGGCTTCAAGATGGTCCGCGACGTCAAGCCGGGCGGTACCTTCCTGGTCAACTGCCAGTGGAGCGACGAGGAGTTCGCCGAGCACATGCCCGCTGTGGCCAAGCGCTACATCGCGAACAACAACGTCAACGTCTACCTGATCGACGCTATCGACCTGGCCGCTAAGGTCGGCATGGGCAAACGCACCAACACGGTGCTCCAGTCCGCCTTCTTCGCGCTGGCCAAGGTCCTGCCCGCCGAGGACGCCCTGCAGTACATGAAGGACGCGGCTACCAAGTCCTACATGAAGAAGGGCCAGGCCATCGTCGACGCCAACCACAAGGCTATCGATGCCGGCGCTACCGCCTTCCGTAAGTTCGAGGTTCCGGCCGACTGGGCAACTGCCGAGGATGCCGCTCCCGTCGAGCTCTCCGAGGAGACCAAGTCTGCCATCGCCCAGCAGGTCAAGAACCTGCTCGAGCCCATCGATCGCATGGATGGCGACAGCCTGCCCGTTTCCGCCTTTGTCGATTGCGCCGACGGCCAGTTTGAGCTGGGCGCCTCCGCATACGAGAAGCGCGGCGTCGCCGTGGTCGTTCCCCACTGGGACGAGACCAAGTGCATCCAGTGCAACCAGTGCGCCTATGTGTGCCCGCATGCCACCATCCGTCCGTTCGCGATGACCGAGGACGAGGCTGCCGCCGCGCCCGAGGCTACCCGCACGCTCGACGCCATGGGCCCCAAGGCCAAGGGCATGAAGTTCACCATGGCCGTGTCCCCGCTCGACTGCATGGGCTGCACCAACTGCGTCAAGGTCTGCCCCAAGGGTGCCCTCGAGATGGTTCCCACCGAGCAGGAGATGGACCAGCAGCCTGTTTGGGACTACATGGTCGAGAACGTCTCCGAGAAGAAGGAGCTCATCGCGGCCAACGTCAAGGGCAGCCAGTTTAAGCAGCCCTACCTGGAGTTCTCCGGCTCCTGCGCCGGCTGCGCCGAGACCGCCTATGCACGTCTGGTGACCCAGGTTGCCGGCGACCGCATGTTCATCTCCAACGCCACCGGCTGCTCCTCCATTTGGGGCAACCCCGCTGCCACCGCTCCTTACTGCAAGGACAAGGACGGTCACGGCCCGGCGTGGAACAACTCCCTGTTCGAGGACAATGCCGAGCATGGTCTGGGCATGGCCGTCGGTTACGAGGCCGTTCAGAACAAGCTGATCGCCGCCACCCAGGACATCATCGCTGCCGATGGTCCGTCCGATGAGCTCAAGGCCGCCGGCCAGGCTTGGCTCGACTCCATCAACGATGCCGAGGCTTCCAAGGCCGCTGCCGCTGCCTACGTTGCCGAGCTCGAGAAGTGCGGCTGCGATGCTTCCAAGGCGATCCTCGCCGACAAGGCTTACCTCACCAAGAAGTCCTTCTGGATCTTCGGCGGCGACGGTTGGGCCTACGACATCGGCTTCGGTGGCCTGGACCACGTCCTGGCTTCCGGCCACAACGTCAACGTCTTCGTCTTCGACACCGAGGTTTACTCCAACACCGGCGGTCAGGCCTCCAAGGCCTCGAACCTGGGCCAGGTCGCTCAGTTCGCCGCTGCCGGTAAGGTGACCAAGAAGAAGTCTCTGGCCGAGATTGCCATGAGCTACGGCTACGTTTACGTGGCACAGGTCGCCATGGGCGCCAACCCGGCTCAGACCCTCAAGGCCATCCACGAGGCCGAGGCCTACGACGGCCCGTCCCTCATCATCGGCTACAGCCCCTGCGAGATGCACTCCATCAAGAAGGGCGGCATGCAGAACTGCCAGGCCGAGATGAAGAAGGCTGTCGAGTGCGGTTACTGGAACCTCTTCCGCTTCAATCCCGAGGCTGCTGCCGGCAAGAAGTTCTCGCTCGATTCCAAGGAGCCCGCGGGCGGTTATCAGGAGTTCCTGATGAACGAGGCCCGTTACGCTTCGCTGACGCGTTCCTTCCCCGAGCGCGCCGAGGAGCTCTTCAAGGAGAACGAGCAGGCCGCTATGGACCGCTACGCTCACCTGTTGAAGCTCAAGACGGTGTACAACGAGGCCTAGGTCTCCCACCGCAGGATCTGAGGGCTAACCTTCGCGGACGTCCTCGGACATGAAAGAACCCCCGCTGCGCACTGCGTGCGGCGGGGGTTCTTTCGTCCTGCGGAGTGTCCGCGAAGGTTAGCCCTCAGATCCTGCTACGACTACGTCCTCGGATTGTGGGGCTGAATGAAGGACGTGGCTGTGGGGGTGCCTTGTCCCGGTCGCTGTTTCGCGGCGTGGCCGCGAAACCACGCGCCACTTTGGGCATGGAGGGCTAGCTGATTGTGGCCTTCTGCTGCCTCAGTGCTGTTTCGCGCTTTGCGCGAAACATCGCAGCACTTTGGGCATAGTGGGGGAGTTGGTTGTCGCTGCCTTCTATCCCCTTGCTGTTTCGCGCCTTTGGCGCGAAAGGCGCAGTACTTTGGGCGTGGGGGCTGGCTTGCGGACTCAGATGACCTAGAGAGATATGGGTGCAAACGAGAAATCGTTGTTGGGGTCGTCCTTTTCCATAAACTCATCGAGACAGAATGTCATATAGATTGGAACGTAAAGGATCTTGCCCTCTTTGCAAAGGTTTTCGTGGCTCAGCACAACGGCCTCGGGAATTTTGTACTCGCCCACACTCATCAAACGGTCGAGGGCTGCATGGGCTCGAACTTTCTTGCCCGATTTGACTTCGATTGGGACAACATGCCCGCGGGCACCTTCGATTACAAAGTCGACTTCACCGACCTCACGCGTTTGGTAGTACCACGTATCTGCTCCGAGGGCAACGAGTTCCTGTGCGACCACGTTCTCATAGAGGCCGCCGAGGTTGGGGGTTTTCATGTCAAGGTAGACGGCGCGTGCCGTGCTGCCGGGATACCGTGATGCGAGCATGCCTGTATCAGACTCGTATAGCTTAAAGGCGGTCGCCTTCTCTGTCCTCTTAAGAGGACTCCGGGCCTCCGTCACCTGGGCGACCATCAAACCGACGCCCGCGTTCACCAGCCATAGGAAATCCTGCTCGTATTTTTGAAGGCGAGCCCCCTCGCCCAGGGATGAAACAACAAAGCGATGGGACTCCGCCTCAAGCTGAACGGGAATTTGTTCGAAAATCGCGCGAACGTTAAACGCTCGAGTCGATGCATATTTAGAGATATCACTTTTGTACTGATCGACCAGCTGAATTTGAAGCTCACGCGTCCTCACGAGTGAATAACCCGAATCGATATAGTTCTGTACGACCTCCGGCATGCCGCCGCAAACGATATAAGCTCTAAAGTTTTTGAGCATCGCCTCATGAATATAGTTTTCGACGGGACGCCTCTCGACAAGGCAGCTGCGGATGTCTGCAAGCACATTCTCGCTGATGCTGTTTGCCCAACAAAACTCTTCAAAATCCATTGGCCGCATAACAATGTGCTCGACATACCCCACCGGGAAAGAAGAGATCCCCTTAAACTCAGTCCCAAGCATAGACCCCGAGAAGACATAGCTAAAGCGCCCGTCCTCGACCAACGCCTTCATGAGCGTGACGATCTGCGGATACTCCTGTATTTCATCGACAAAGATAAGCGTATCTCCCTCAACAAGCGGTGCATCCGCAAGAAGGGCAACGCGGTTGATAAAGTCAACGGCGTTCTTAGCGCCAATGAGCACATCTCTTGCCTCGGCATCGAGCAGCAAATTGGCCTCAAAATACGACGCGTAGTTGTCTTTACCAAACGCGCGAATCGCATAGCTCTTGCCAATTTGACGCGCACCGGTAACAAGCAACGCTTTATTGGAGTTGTTCTTCCAGCTCAAAAGCCTGTCAGTGACCTTACGGCGTAGCATAAAACCCCTCAATGACAAAAATTGGCAAATAGATTTGCCCCTAATCATACAAAAATTGGCAAATAGATTTGACCCAAATCGTACAAAAATTGGCAGATAGCAAAGATTCGCTTAGGTCCCAGAGCCATCGAGCCGGCGCGGTGCCATGCAAAAAGACTGGGGACGCCGCTGATGTTCTCGATTGCCTGGGCGCGCAGGAGCGAGAGGGCGTCGACGGCGTTCATGCAATACCCGACGGTAAAGTTCTATACTGCAAACTCACAGTCGCTTGCCGCAAAGTGAAGCGCGATTGGCTATCCCTTTTGTTGGATGAAAAGCCCCGTGTTATTGCAGGGGTGCATACTTGTCTTGCAAGTGCATAGAATCTCGTATAGTGCGAGTAAATAATTGCAGTGTCCGTTATGTGTTTAGCAAAGATATAGTTTGCATAATCCAGCCTAATCTCTGCTCTAATTAAATAAAGTCGCACGTAGATGACGTAAACATGCGTGAGCTGGGATTCCTTACGCTGAGCGGGTAAAAACGACCGTTCACCGTTCAACTGTTTTCAAAATGAATAAAATGAGCGATAAAGAGAATATAAACCTTAATAAACTCGCGTATCGCACGGACGCGGGTTATTAATGGGTTGTAGGCCTTTTACAGAAAGGATTCCAGCAATGT
>CABUVF010000025.1 GCA_902494945.1 uncultured Collinsella sp. | reverse complement strand
CGCTTTGCACTCTGACCGCCCAGACAATGGTGGTACGGGCATTCGCCCGGCACTGCCATGAGAGGAGCGGCTGTGAACAAGAGCAAGCGCATCGCCATCAGTCTGGTCGCGGGCGTGCTCGCTGCTCTGCTCTGCATGGTTTACGGCTCATCGATCCGCTCACAAGCCGAACAGGTCCAGGCTGAGACCTTGGCCAAGTACGGTGGCGATCGCGTCGAGGTATGCGTCGCGGCGCGCGATATCGATGTGGGCGAGACCCTCGATGAGACCAATGTCATAACCCAGGAATGGCTGACGAGTCTGCTGCCGCGTGACGCGGCGACCGAGCTGCGCCAGGTGCGCGGCGACGTGACAACTTCGCGTATTCCCAAAAACGCCGTGATCTGCAATGTCTACACCAAGGCCGAGAGCCACAAGCTCGAGGTGCCTAAGGGCAAGGTTGCCGTTTCGGTGGCGGTCGATGCCGAGCACTCGGTCGGCGGTGCTACGGGCGTGGGCAGCTACGTGGATGTGTATGTGCAAAAAGACGGCGTAACCGATCGACTGTGCGGCGCGTACGTGATCGATACCAGCGAGGATTCCGGTGCCACGCGCGAGGGCAAGATCGAATGGGTGACGCTGGCGGCTGACCCCGAAGACGTCAAGGAACTGCTGGGAGCCTCGGGCAAGGGAACGGTTAGCTTGACGATTCCCGCCACGGCGCGCGGCAAAAAGAGCGGAGGCGACGAGTGATGAAGGCGATCTGGCTTGCGTGCTGCGCGTGCGGCGATTACGGGCTGTTGCAGCGGGAAGTCGAGGGCCGTGATGTGGGCGCACAGGTGCTTCGCGTGGGTGACCTGGACGGGCTGGTTTCCATGGCGCGGGCGTTTCCGTCGCGCCGCGGGGCTGCCATCATCGCGGCGTCTCTGTTCGATACCGAAGATGTGCGCAAGACTGTTGCGCGCCTGACGGCCGAAGGCCGCGTGAGTCGCGTGGTCGTGTTGATAGAAGCGCTCGATCCGTCAGATATCGAGGGGCTGTTTCGCGCGGGGGCGACCGAGGTCATCGCTGCGCACAGTGTATGCGGCAACGGGCGCGCGGGCGAGGGAGCGGTTGATTCCGATCGGCACATGACGATTGAGCCCGATGCTTTTGTTGATAGGGAACCCGGGGCGCCTCGCGCTACAAGAGGCCCGCGTGTTGATGATTATGGAAAAGCGGAAGCCGAGCATGGTCGGCGCCCCCGGAACCCCCTTGTAGACGATGACGCTGGAGGGCCGGCGCAGCATGCTGGCGACTCCCCGGCAGTAGATATGGGATACGTGCACGGCGTGAATCTGGCGGATGAACTCGACGAAGTTGAGGGCTTTGCCGGGTGCGGCGAGTTGTCGCTGATGCAGCATGAGCAGATTGCACAGAACGAGCCTGCCTCGCAGACCGAACAAGCTGCCATGCCGGCTTGGACGCAGCGTGTGGTTGCGGCGGGGGAGACGGGGGCGCTGCCACCGACGCCCGCCCCGCCGCCTCCGATGCCGCCGGCAGACGCTGCCGCTCCGCCGCATCGAGCTCCGGTCATCTGCGCTATTTCGGGTTCGGGCGGTTGCGGCAAGTCGACGATCGTTGCCACCATGGCACACACATCGTCGCTGTTGGGCTTGCGTGCCGCCGTGCTCGACCTGGACCTGATGTTTGGAAACCTTTACGACGTGTTAGGCGTCGATGCTCCGCGCGATATGGCGGCACTTATCGAGCCGTCGGCGGCGGGCACGCTTACCGAGCCGGATATCGTAGCCACATCGATGCGCGTGGCACCGGGCGTTACGCTCTGGGGTCCCGTCGCGGCGCCCGAGCAAGCCGAGCTCATGGCGCGTCCGGTGGAGCTACTGCTTGATGTCCTGCGTCGCGAATCCGACGTGGTCTTTATCGATACCTCGGTCTTTTGGGGCGACGCCGTGGCGGCTGCGGTGGCGGCGAGCGACCGTTGCCTGGTCGTTGGCGATGCGGCGGTGTCGTCCGCGACATCGGCGTCGCGCGTCATTGAACTGGCAAGTCGAGTAGGTGTGCCGCGCACGCGCATGAGCGCCGTGTTCAACCGGTTCGGTGCGCGCGGGGCAGACGAGGACGTCGCCATGCGCTTTGAGATTGCCTGTGCGTTGAGCTCCAAGATTCGTATCGCCGATGGCGGGCAGGATCTCGCCGCGCTCATGGCGTTTGGGCGCGCTGACGAGGCGGTGGGGCAGACCAGCGCTTTTGCGACTAGCGTGCGCGAGGCCACGCGCGAGATGCTCGTGGAGCTGGGGTGCGCCGTCGGCCCTTGGAGCGATATGGTCGCCGACCGTGCAACGCGCACCGAACGCCCGCGTATCCGCCTTCCCTGGTCGCGCGAGGGTGATCAGCGATGAGCCTGCAAACGAGGATTAAGGCTGCCGGCGCTGCGGCGGCGGCAGCGCCTGTAGATGCGGGGCGTCGCCGCGCGGTGAAACGACGCACCAAGCGCGCCGTGATGGACCGCATGGGTTACGACGAAGTGGCGCGTATCAGCGCCTATATCGACCCGGCACTTGCTCGCTCGGAATTGCGTCCTGCGGTGGAGGCGGCGCTCAATGTTGAGGAGCCGACCGATCTCGCGACGCCCGAGCGCGAGACCATCATCGACGAGATTTTGGATGACGTGGTGGGCTTGGGGCCGTTGCAGCCGCTCATCGAGGACGACACCGTTACCGAGATCATGATCAACGGCTGCCGCTCGGCTTTCTTTGAACGCGGCGGCGTCTTGTACCCCATCGAGCATGCGTTTGAGGATGATGAGCAGATCCGTGTGCTTATCGACCGCATTATCTCGCCACTTGGCCGCCGTATCGACGAGCGCAGCCCCATCGTCAACGCCCGCCTCAAAACGGGCTATCGCGTCAACGCGGTGATTCCGCCTGTGGCGATTGACGGACCGATTCTCACCATCCGAAAGTTCTCGGACCGTATCTGCTCGCTGGACGAGCTCGTGGGGTTGGGATCGCTGCCGCTTTGGTATGCGCAGCTGCTGTCGTGTGCGGTGTCGCTGCGACAGGACCTGGCGGTTGCGGGAGGCACGGGATCTGGTAAGACCACCCTGCTCAACGCGTTGTCATGTGAGATTTCCACCGGCGAGCGCATCGTGACGATCGAGGACTCTGCTGAGCTCAAGTTTGCACATCATCCGCACGTGGTGCGCCTAGAGGCGCGCGAGGCCTCAATTGAGGGTGAGGGCGCGGTGACGATCCGCGACCTGGTAACTAATGCCCTGCGCATGCGCCCCGACCGCATCGTGGTGGGCGAGGTGCGCGGTGCCGAGTGCTGCGACATGTTGCAGGCCATGAACACGGGCCACGACGGGTCGCTCACCACACTTCATGCGGGTTCAGAACAGGAGACCGTGGTGCGTCTGACGTTGCTTGCACGTTATGGCATCGATCTGCCGAGCGAGCTCATCGAGGAGCAGATTGCCATGGCGCTCGACGGTATCGTGATGTCCGAGCGCCATGCCGATGGCAGGCGCTTCGTCTCATCGTATTCGGGGGTTCACCGCGGCGCGTCGGGCGGTGTTGAGCTCGAACGCTACGTGACGTTCGATGCCGCCGAACGCACCTGGACGCTCGACCGCGAGCCGCCGTTTATTGCGGAGGGCTTGCGGTCGGGAACGCTCACACAAGAGGAGGTGGACGAATGGAGATCGCTGTGCCCCTCGTCGTAGGGGGCTTGGCGGGGCTTTCTGTCGCGACGGCGTGCGGGGCGGAACCTCGTGTGCCGCAGGTATTGCCGGCAGAGCTGGCACGTCGGGCGCTCGAGACGGTGGCAGAGAAGCTGCCGCGTGAGCTGGTGGAAAACGATCTGCTGAAAAAGATCGCCCGTTCGTGGGCATCGCTGGCTCCGGCGCATCGCCTTGGCCTCGTGATCGAAGATGCTTCGGGACGTTTGGCGTTTCTGCTGCTATCGAGCGGTGTCTGCTGCGTTTTACTAACGATGGTGTCGTTATCGCCCCTCGGATTTGCCTTGGGACTTGTTGCTCCGTTTGCCGTTGGTGCCGCTCGGGATGGCTTTGAGAGCCGGCGCGAGCAACACGATGCAGAAGAGGCAATGCCCGAGGCGTTTACCGCACTTTCCATGTCGCTTGCCTCGGGACATTCGCTGGCCCAGGGCATGCGCTTTGTGGGCGCTCATGCGCAAGAGCCAGTGCATACCGAGTTTTTGCGGGTGGCGGCGGCGATTGATTGCGGCATCTCGGCGACCGACGCGCTCGATGACTTGCTCGTGCGTATCGACGCCCCCGGTCTTTCGCTTGTGACCTTGGCGCTTAAGGTGTCTCAGCGCACCGGCGCTCCGCTTGCCGACTTACTGTCCGAGGCGTCGAGCATGGTGGGGGAGCGCATTGAGCTCAAGCGCCGCCTGGATGTTAAGACGTCGCAGGCTCGCATGTCTGCGCATATGGTCGCGGCGATGCCGGCGGGCATGTGCGCGGTGTTGGCGCTGCTTTCGGCAGATTTTCGTCGCGGTCTTGCGACGCCTGCCGGCGCGGGCGCTGTGGTGCTGGGTCTTGCCCTCAACGCTGTTGCCCTGGTGGTTATCCGGCGCATTATGCGGGTGGAGCTATGAGCGCCACGGTTGCAGTTGCGGCTTGCCTGTGCGCCCTGAGTGTATTTGTCGCGACGGGTTTGGATCGGGCGGATGCACGCAAGATCGCGGGGGCCTGCAAGCGCGAGGCGGTGCTGGTCGCTGCCGCGGGTCGCTCGGTGGTCGATGCCCTGACCGCGCGAGTGAAGGGCGCGGTTGGGGCGGGCGGCCCGGCGCGAGTGTCGCTCGGCGAAGTGTCCGAGATGATCGATGTTGTGCGCTTGGGTCTTTCGGCCGGTCTTTCGTTTGATGCGGCGCTTGAGATTTTCTGCGCCAACCGCCGGTCAGTGCTGGCTCTTCGCCTGGAGCGGGCCTGCATGGCGTGGCAGGTGGGCGTGGGCACGCGTGAGGACGAGTTGTTGGCCGCCGCGCGCGACCTGGACGTGCGAGCGCTCGAGACCTTTGCCATCACGGTGGGGCAGGCGCTCGCCCTGGGTGCCCCACTTGCCGAGACGCTGGCCGCTCAAAGTCGCGAGATCCGTGCGGCTCATCGCGCCGCGGTCGAGCGCGAGATCGAGCGTGCGCCCGTCAAGTTGCTGATTCCCACCGGCACGCTCATCTTGCCGGCGTTGCTTCTATCCATATTGGGCCCGCTGCTGGGAGCAGGCGGGATGATGTAGGGAGGAATACATGAACACGATAGTCGAAGTTGCTGACAAGGTTTGGAACTGGGCTTTTTGCCGGGCGATCCACACTCGCCAGCATGCCAAGGAGCTGTTGCAGGAGGAGAGCGCGCAGGGTACCACCGAGTACGCCATTTTGGTCGGCGTGCTCGTGGTGATCGCGATTATTGCCATCGTTGCATTTAAAGGCAAGGTCCAAGATCTATGGAACGCTATCAGCGAGGGCATCAACAGCTTGTAGAGGGCGAGCGCCCCATCGGGGTGCTGCTGGTGTTTGCTTGCCTGACCGTGGCGATAGCGGCGGTGCTTTGGGGGCTTAACGCCGCGCGGCAGCAGCGTCCTGGGACCGCCTCCGATTTGGGCTCAGATTCGGCGGTGGCGTCTCAAGAAGATGAGACGCGAGATGCGGACGATTCGGATGTCGCTGTCACGGCGCAAACCTTTCTGCGGACGCTCGACAAGCGGTCTGGCACTGCGACGGATTCGCCCGAGGGCAACGCGATTGCGGTCCGGCTTGCATGGTCCGAGGACCGACCGATGACCGAAGCGGCGGAGGATATGCTGCGTGCCTATCGCGAGGTACCCACGGCACAACTTGCTCTGAGCGGCTATCTCGACATCAAGGGCAACGTGTGGGGCGCTATCGTGCGTGACGGACGCGGCTGGGTCGATATGGTGACGGTTGCCGCGGATACTGGCGATGCTTCGTGTCGTCTGTGCGCCGTGCGCCTGGTCCCGCAAACAATAAGCTCAAAGGAGGGATCGTGAAATGCATGACGTCCTGCGCGAGGAGTCTGCCCAGGCAACGGTCGAATACGCCATCGTCACGGTGGCGCTGTTATCGATCGTGCTGGCGATCGCGGGGCTTTGGCGTGCTGGCACCGATGGGCGCTTGGCGGCGCTGGTTGAGCGGGCGGCATCCCATGGCGTTGCCTCGACGTCGGTTATCGACGCCGCTGCGGGCGCTAAGGACATCGCGTTGTATTGATATCGCGCGCGAGGACCGGGCGCAGTCTACGGTCGAGGCCGCTTTTTTGCTGCCGACGTTTCTGACGCTCATCCTTCTCGCACTGCAACCGGTGTGCCTGCTCTATACGCGCGCGGTCATGGAGTCTGCCGCCGCCGAGACTGCGCGGCTCATGACCACGACGACGGCGGAGGACGACGATCTTAAGGAGTTCACCCGCCGCCGGCTTGCCGCAGTGCCCAACGTTTCGATCTTTCATGCCGGCGGGCCGTTGTCGTGGGATATCGAGCTTGGCCGGGCCGGTGCGGGTGGCGTCTCGTCCGTGTCCGTTTCCGGCGAGGTCAAGCCGTTGCCTGTGATCGGTGCGTTTGCGCAGGCTATGGGTGGTGCAGGCGAGGGCGGCTACGTTGAGCTCAAGGTCGATGTCTCGTATCAATCGCGTCCCAAATGGCTGGAGGGAGATTATGATTCGTGGATTGCTGCATGGGATTAGGCGCTGCCTGTTGCGGGTGACGCAAGGGTTTGCGGCCCGCCGTCGACCAGGCGCTCTCCGCAAACGAGGCGGCTTTATGGGTCGAGCCGGTATCGACTTGTTTATCGAAGACGGTGCCTACACCACGCTCACCTCTGCGGTGGTCATCTTGGTGGTGCTCACGCTGCTGTTTTCGTCGACGGCGGCGATATGGAGCATGTCGCGTGCCGGGGACACCCAGGTGGCGGCCGATAGCGGCGCGCTGGCGGGTGCCAACGTAGTGTCGTCCTATCACACGGCTGCCACGGTGGTTGATGCGAGTATCTTGAGTCTGGGGCTGGCGGGGTTTGCCACGATCGGGACGGGCCTGGTCGCCATCCTCATCCCGGGTGCCGAGCCGGTTGCCGGCAATATGGTCGACACCGGGATCGAGATCATTAAAACGCGCAACAAGTTTGCCAAAAGCGCATCGGAAGGCTTACAGAAAATCGAGACGGCTCTGCCGTATCTGATCGCCGCGCGTGCCACGCAGGCGGTGTCGGCGCAGGATACCGATAGTGTGACCTATACCGGTACGGCGCTTGCCGTGCCCAGGACATCCGAGTCGGACTTCGCTGCGCTCAAAGGGTCAGAGATCTCGACCGATACCATTAAAGACACATCAGATGATTTAGAGCGTGCGGCCGAGGAGCTGCGGAAGGCCTCGGAGGAGACGGCGAAGGCAAAGGAGCGCGCTTGGCTGGCGGATTGTGGTGGGTCTGACAAGGGCTCGGTCGGCAGCTGTTCTTGCATGTGGGAGCGCGCGAAAAGCCTAACGGATCTTTCCGGTGTTCAAAATCCGCATTACTCATCGAGCGTTACGTGGGAGCCTCAAGTTGCCCTTGATCGCGCGAAGGACTACTACCATTGGCGTCTGACAAATGAGAAGCCCCAGGGCTCGAGTGTCGAGATGAAGGCAGAGTCTGCGGCGCGTAGGGCGTTTTATACCTATGCGAGTGCGGAGGTCGATCGGGCATATATAACCGAGAACGGAGACAGGGTTTCCTCCTATATTCCGCTGCTGCCGCGCAACTCTGATGAGGTTCGGGCGACGGAACTCTATACCGATGCGGTGTGGCCGACTAGCGTGAACGATGACAAGGCGTATCTGCATTACGGGACGACCTGCCCTAACTACAAGAAAGGAACGCCGAGCGGATTTGCTTCGGTTGCCGATCACGATGGACAAGATAAATGCAGCAACTGCCATTTTGGCGTTTCGTCGCTTGGTGCTGTTGCGGCGCCTTCGACCTCTATCGAAAACGGCTTCGAGTATCACTTTGACAAGTTTAAAGACGCCCTGGAAGACTACGTCGAATGCCGCAACAAAGAGCTTGAGCTCATGCGTCAGACCGAGGACGAGGCCGACCGTGCAGGCAATGCGTTTGACCAGGCCATTAAAGCGCTTTCGGGTGAGCGTCCACGTATCGCGCCGCCCGGTCGCAACGGCGTGGTTGCCTTTGCGGTTTCGGGTGCCATCTCGAGCTCCGATGAACTCAACTCTTCGTTTAACACGGCAGTCAGGCTTGGCGATCGCGGTGCCATCTCTGCCGCGGTGCTGGCGCCCGATGGGGCGACGGCGCAAAACAACGTGCTTTCGCGATTTTTCTCGACATTGAAGGAACGCTCGGGCGGCGTTGCCGGCGTGCTCGACGGCGTCATGGATGTTTGGGGACGGCTGCTTGTGGGATACGGTGATATCCAAGGTTCGGCCGACGAACTTATGGGCGAGATGATTAAAGGCCTAGGAGGGGGCAGCGGCGCGTTGGGCTCCATCGCATCGTGGCTCGGCGATACCGTTTCGGCGTCCGTGGCGGCGTTGGGTCTGGAACCGTGCGACTTGCGCCTGCGAAAGCCGGTGCTGACCGATTCCGCCAACGTCATTAAGAGTCCGGGGTCTGACATTGCTGGTTTCTCTCAAGCGCAAGACAAGCTGCGAAGTATTCCGTTGGGCGTGACCGATCCCAAGGCGCTTTGCGAGGCGTTGGAATATCAAGTCGAACGCACCATTAGCGGCACGGTGTTCACGCTTGCGGAGATTCCTCTGCCCGGCGGCGGCTCCATCCCGCTCACCGTCGATGTCGCCACGCTGGTTGGCGCTCTGGGCGGTGGGTCGTAATGAGTATCCGCATGCGTCTGCGCGAGGAGCGCGCCCAAGCGACGGTGGAGATGGCAGTGGTTACGCCCGTTTTGCTGGTGCTGGCACTCATCGTGTACAACGTCATGATCTTTGCCAGCGCTGTCGCGCGCTTCGACCGCGTGGTGCCCGACATCGTGTTGGCGCACGCCGTGGCGTCGGAGGGGGAGGGCGACGAAAGCTCTGCCGATGCCTCGGCGACGGTTCAGACTCAAATTCTGAATGCCATGGAGGGCTATGACTTGCAGATCGAAGTGTCGAGCGAGCAAGGCGCGGAGGCATCGGATGGTGGCCTGCTCTCCCTATCCGGTACGTTTAGGACCTACACCTGCACCATGCACTATGAGCCGTGGCCGACTTCTCTCAGCATCGCTGGCGTTCCGCTGGGGGCGCCGACAACGTTGTCGCACGAGCGCGCGGTGACGGTCGATCCATGGCGTCCGGGGGTGGTCATGTGACCGCGGTCTCGTCCTACATCGCGTACGCGCGGGCGCTCAACAGGCTGGGTTGGACGCCGGCCGAGTTTGCGGTGGCGGAGTCGTTTGCCGTGCGCCTGCGCGGCATGCTGGGACGGCGTCCGGTTGCCGCCAACGGCCCGCCGCTCGTCATGGCGTTTCCACGCTGCTCTTCGGTCCACACGTGTTTTATGGCCTATCCCATCGACATCGCCTTCATCGATCGCGACGGCAATATCCTCGCGCGCTACGAAAACGTTCGTCCTTGGCGCACGTGCTCCTGCCCCGGCGCCTGGGCCGTACTAGAGCGTCCTTCAATCATTGTTTCGATCCCTGCTCTCCAACGCGTGCCGGCTTAAGAATTGGCGACAGCGGACTTTCGTCATACGAAATTGGGTAAGATGGAGGAGAAGATGCATGGATGTTGAGATCCATCCCAACGCTAAAAAGCACCTGACAGAAAAGCAGGTGCTTAGCGCTTGGCTTGCGGTTACTGAGTGCATTCGTCGCGAGTCGAAGGACGAGCCGCCGAGATGGCTTGCGATTGGATGGCTCCCAGACGGACGAAGCGTGGAGCTTGTCGCGGTCGAGCTTGTCCGTGGGTGGCTTATCATTCATGCCTTGTCTCCAGTCCAGAAGAAATTTTGGCAGGAGATTGAACGGGCTCGGCAAAGGGGTCGATGATGGGCAAGACGTATACGGCCGCTAATGGTCAGGTTGTAACGGATGAAATGATTGACGCGTGGTGTGAGTCGTACGAGCGCGGAGAGTTTCCGGATGGCGAACACACCGTTGGTGGGATCGTGCATGGACGGCCCCCACTCTCAGGTGAGGGGACGGCAACGCTGTCGGTCAAGATTCCTCTGGGAATGAAGGAGGCCATTCGTCGACGGGCGGCTGCCGAGGGGATGACGCCAAGTGAGTTTGCCCGTGCGGCTCTGAGCGAAAAACTTCTTGCTGCCGGCTGATGCCTCTGACGTGCCGATTTAAAGAACCGAGGCTGTACTCAAAAACTTTTTTAAAATTCTCGGTTGACCGGAACGCGTCCTTGGTTATACTAATCAAGCCTTGAAACAAGGCACACCTCAAATGGCTGGGTAGCTCAGTTGGTAGAGCAGAGGACTGAAAATCCTCGTGTCAGGGGTTCGATTCCCTTCCCCGCCACCTTGAATTGACTAGGACCTCTGCAAAGGGGTCCTTTTCTTTTATGTAGCCCTCGCACGGAATCGAACCCCGTGAGGGCGCGGAGCTGAGTAAACGCGTAAGCGTTTGCCAGCGCAGCTCGCAAGGCGCGTAAGCGCCGCAGCGGTCCGTCCGCGCAGCGCGCGGACGCGATTCCCTTCCCCGCCACCTTGAATTGACTAGGGCCCCTGCAAAGGGGTCCTTTTCTTTTGCGTAGGGTTCTGCGGAAAAATGCGCGCCATTATTGAGCGATAGAACGGGACGCGCTTTCCGGTGCCTGCCTCCGGCGCGCGTACACACCTCGTCGCACCATTCCGAGCCCGTCTGCTCCCAGACATTCCTCCCACTTTCGCGTCACTTTACAGACCGTTCGGTCGCCTGTCCGCACACGCGGGTATACTCAAAACAATACTTATCCTATGCAATACGATGCGGGTTCGACCTGCATGATCCGAAGGGGGCAGTGATGGAGAGGATACTCGGCGTTAATCTCTCTGGCTGGTTTATTCCCGAGCCTTGGGTGACCCCGTCGCTGTACGCGGCGACCGGTGCATCCAACGCGGCCGAGCTACAGGAGGCCATGGGTACCGCCGCCTATAACGAGCGCATGCGCCGCCATTACGAGACGTTTGTGAGCGAGGACGATTTTCGTCGCATGGCGCAGATCGGTCTCAATGCCGTGCGTCTGCCGGTGCCCTGGTATGCCTTTGGCTCACAGGAGTCCGATGCCTCCTACATATCGGTTGTCGATTACATCGACCGCGCGATTGAGTGGGCTGCCAAGTACGATATCCGCGTGCTGCTCGATCTGGCAACCGTGCCCGGTGGCCAGGGCGATTCCAACGATTCGCCCACCACGCCGGAGGCTGTCGCCGAGTGGCATTCGTCCACCAACGGCCGTCATGTCGCACTCGACGTGCTCGAGCGCTTGGCCGATCGCTATGGCGAGGCCGAGAGCCTGCTGGGCATTGAGCTGCTGGACACGCCGCAGATGAGCGTTCGCAAGAGCCTCTTCACCATGACGGATGGCATTCCTGCTCACTACCTGCGCAATTTCTATCGCGATGCCTACGAGCTCGTCCGTTCGTATATGCCCGAGGATAAAATCGTCGTCTTCTCGTCGTCGGGGCATCCCAGCGAGTGGAAGCATTTTATGCGCGGCGCCAAGTACAAGAACGTCTACATGGACCTTCACCTGTACCATTACCGCGACGAGTATGCGCTCGACATCACGAGCCCTCGCGGGCTGACGACGGCGATTTCGCGTAACAAGCGCGAGCTTAAAGAAGCGATTTCGACTGGGTTCCCCGTGCTGGTGGGCGAATGGTCGGGCGCGGCGATCTTTGCCAACTCGTCGGTTACGCCCGAGGGCCGCAATGCCTACGAGCGCGTGTTTATCGCCAACCAGCTGGCTTCGTTTGCGCCGGCTGCCGGTTGGTTCTTCCAAACGTGGAAGACCGAGAAGCGCATTGCAGCATGGGACGCCCGCGCGGCGCTCGGTACGCTCGAGCGCGGCATGATTGAATAGGTTGATATGACGCAAAACAGCGCCCATACGGGCAAACTCTATGTGGTCGGCACGCCCATCGGCAACCTGGGTGACCTGTCCCCGCGCGTTGGCGAGGCCTTTGCCGCTGCCGATGTCATCTGCTGCGAAGACACGCGTGTGACGTCAAAGCTGCTGATGCACCTGGGCATTTCCAAGCCGCTTGTCCGTTGCGACGAGAATGTGATCGCTAGCCGCGCTGCCGGCCTGGTCGACCGTCTGCTGGCGGGGGAGACCCTCGCCTTTGCCTCGGACGCCGGCATGCCGAGCGTGTCCGATCCCGGCCAGGCGCTGATCGAGGCGGCGCGTGAGGCCGATGTGCCCGTCGAAGTTATTCCTGGGCCCTCTGCTTGCGTCACGGCGCTTGTTTCGTCCGGCATTCCCTGCGAGCATTTTTTCTTCGAGGGCTTTTTGGGCCGAAAGCACGGCGACCGTGTGCGCCGTTTGCAGCGCCTTGCCGTGGTGCCTGGCGCACTCATCTTCTACGAGTCTCCACATCGTATCGTGGCGACGCTCGAGGCCGTGGCGGAGGTCTTTCCCCAGCGTGAGGTCGCCGTCTGCCGCGAACTCACCAAGCTGCACGAGGAGGTCTTGCGCGGGCCCGCTGACCAGCTTGCCGAGGAGCTGCGTGCTCGCGGCGAGGTAAAGGGCGAGATTGCGCTGGTCATCGCGCCGCCGAGCGAGGATGAGGAGGCCGGTATCGTGCCGGTTGGCGCCGCGGCAGCGGATCCCGACGAGGCCCTGCGCGAGGATATCCGCGCCGCGCTCGAGGAGGGGGAGCCCGCGTCTGCGGTGGCCAAGCGCCTGTCTCAGAAGTATTCGCGCCGCAAGCGCGATGTCTATGCCATGGTGCTCGATATGCAATAGATGGAGGATATCCAGCCCTTGCGCTAGAATCATCCCCTGTATGCAACGTTTTTCTGGAGGACAAACCCCATGGATCAAAGCAAGCCTTCGTTCTTTATCACGACGCCCATCTACTACGTCAACGCCGATCCGCACCTGGGCACGGCTTATTCCACCATCATCGCCGACGTCCAGGCTCGCTATCGCCGCTCCGCCGGCTATAACGTCAAGTTCCTGACCGGCATGGACGAGCACGGCGAGAAGGTCGCCGAGGCCGCAGCCAAGCATGGCATGACGCCGCAGGAGTGGACCGATAGCCAGGCCCCGCACTTCAAGGAGCTTTGGAGCAAGCTCGAGATTTCCAACGACGACTTCATCCGCACCACCGAGCCGCGCCAGCATCATGCCGTGCAGTACCTGTGGGAGCGCATGAAGGAGTCCGGTTACCTGTATAAGGGCAGCTACGACGGTTGGTATTGCGTGCCTGACGAGACCTACTTCACTGATACGCAGGTCCAGAAGGGCGACGAGGAGTACGGCAGCGTCGGCCAGCATCTATGCCCCGACTGCCACCGTCCGCTTGAACGCGTGCAGGAGGAGTCCTACTTCTTTAAGCTTTCCGCCTTCCAGGACAAGCTTCTCAAGCTCTATGACGAGCACCCCGACTTTGTCGAGCCTGCGTTCCGCATGAACGAGGTACGTAGCTTTGTCGAGGGCGGCCTTAACGACCTTTCCGTGAGCCGCACGAGCTTTGACTGGGGCATTCAGGTCCCGTTTGACGAGGGTCACGTGACCTACGTGTGGTTCGATGCGCTGCTCAACTATATGACGGCCGTCGGCTACGGTGTCGACACCGATGAGGCGCGTGCCGAGCTGGCCTATCGCTGGCCCGCGCAGTTCCACATCGTGGGTAAGGACATCATCCGCTTCCACTGCGTCATTTGGCCCGCGATGCTCATGGCCATCGGCGAGGCCCTGCCCGAGCACGTCTTTGCCCACGGCTTCCTGACCGTGCGCAATGCCGAGACCGGTAAGGCCGAGAAGATGTCCAAGAGCCGCGGCAACGCCATCGCTCCGCAGGATGTTATCGACATGCTGGGCGTCGAGGGCTACCGCTATTACTTTATGACCGACGTGGTCCCCGGCACCGACGGCGCCATCAGCTTCGATCGTATGGAGCAGGTCTACAACGCCGATCTGGCCAACAGCTGGGGCAACCTCATTTCGCGCTCGCTCAACATGAGCGCAAAGTACTTTGACGGCTGCGCCCCGGCTAAACCGGCGTCTGCCGACGCGTTCGATAACCCGCTGGCAAAGATCGCCGATGGTCTGGTCGAGCGCTACATGGCCAAGATGGACGTGCTCGATTACGGCGGAGCCAAGGACGAGGTCATGGAGCTCATCCGCGCCGCCAACCACTACATTGAGGACTCCGAGCCTTGGGCACTTGCCAAGGACGAGGCCAAGGCTGACGAGCTGGCGTTTGTGATCTACAACCTGCTCGAGGCCATCCGCATTGCCGCTCACCTGCTGATGCCGCTCATGCCTCAGACCTCTGCCGAGGCCCTGCGCCGCCTGTCCTGTGAGGGCGAGGCCGCGAGCGACGACCTCAAGGGCATTTGCACTTGGGGCCTGCTTGCCGGCGGTCAGCCCGTCGAGAAGGGCGATCCGCTGTTCCCGCGTCTGGCGTAGAGACCGCGCGAGCGCCATATCGGCAATTTGCTGTTTAGCTGTAAGGGCATGGCCGCCACGGTCCATGCCCTTTTGTTTCAAGACGCCGCCATCATGCTAAGGAGGCAACCATGACAACTTCGCCTTTGGCAAACCCCACGGCCACCAGGGAGCTGCTGGAGGAGTTTGGCCTTGCGACCAAGCATCGCCTGGGCCAGAACTTTCTAATCGACAATCATGTGATCGAACGTATCTGCGAGCTTGCCGAGCTTGCAGGTGACGAGCGCGTACTCGAGGTGGGTCCAGGTTGCGGTACGTTGACACTTGCGTTGCTGCAGGAAGCGGCGTGCGTTACGTCCATTGAGGCCGATCCCGAGCTTGAGCCGGTGCTCGATGCCCACGCCGCCGACTATGCCAACTTCCGCTTTATCATGGGCGACGCGCTTAAGGTGGGCCCGGAGCAGATTGAGCAGGCTGCGGGCGGTGAGCCGACGGTATTTGTCGCGAACTTGCCCTATAACGTGGCGGCGACGATCATTTTGCAATTTTTCCAGACGATGCCGGCGCTAAAGCGCGCCGTCGTCATGGTGCAAAAGGAGGTTGCCGATCGCATTGCCGCAGTGCCGGGCAACAAGACCTATGGCGGCTATACGGCAAAGCTTGGCCTGTATGCGCAGGTAACGGGTCGCTTTGAGGTGCCGCCGCGTTGCTTTATGCCGGCGCCACACGTGGACTCGGCCGTCGTGCGTATCGACCGTGTTGACGGTGTGGTGCCCGAAGGACTCGATCGCGAATTTGTGGCCCGCGTGATTGACGCTGCATTTGCTCAGCGTCGCAAGACCATCCGCAATTCCATGAGCGCCAACGGCTTTGCCAAGGACGTGCTCGATGCCGCCTTTGAGGCTTGCGGTATCGCACCCACCACGCGCGCCGAGACGCTCGATGTTGCCGACTTTGTCCGTCTGGCCCGGGAGCTTTCCCATGACGCTTAATGCCGAACGCGTGACGTTTACCAAAAAAAAGAAGACGGTTGCTTGTCCCGTGCCCTTGGCACCGCTTGCCGACACACATGCGCATCTGCTTTCGTTCTGGGGCAAGGATGTGCCCGAGACACTCGTGCGTGCCAAGGCGGCAGGCATCGACCTGTTGGTGACGGTCTTCGACCCCATCGCCGATAAGCGCAGCGTGACGGACTATAGCGACTGGCTGACGCGCGAGATTCTGCCGATGCAGGATATCCCGCAGATCAAGTATCTTGCCGGCGTGCATCCGTATGGCGCGCCGGACTATACCGACGACGTTCACGCACAGGTTGTTGCTGCGCTTGATGACCCTTTGTGCGCCGGTATTGGCGAAATCGGTCTGGACTACCACATGGATTACGACGACGACATCACGCCGGCGCCCCACAGCGTGCAGATTGATTGCATGGCGCGCCAGCTCGAGCTTGCCGTGTGTCGTAACGTGCCGGTGGAGCTGCATCTGCGTCACGAGGACATGGACCAGGAGCGTACCTCGCACGTGGACGCCTACAACGTGCTTCGTGGGGTGGGCGTGCCCCAGACCGGTTGTGTGCTGCACTGTTTTGGCGAGGACCGCGCCACGATGGAGCGCTTTGTGGAGCTGGGCTGCTATATCGCCTATGGTGGTGCGGCCACCTTTAAGCGCAACGACGACGTGCGCGAGGCATTTGCGGCAACCCCACTCGATCGAATTTTGTTCGAGACGGATTGCCCGTATATGGCTCCGGAGCCCATCCGCGGTCTTGAATGCGAGCCCGCAATGATCTCCATTACGGCAAACGCGCTGGTTAACGACCGTGTCGATCGCACTGGTGAGGACGCCGAAACAATCGCGCATGCCGCTTGGGAAAATGCCTGCAAACTTTTTCAAAAATAGTTCTTGCGTTCGCAGTGGCGCTCCGTTATTCTAATTCCTGCACGCGGGCGTGGCGGAATTGGCAGACGCGTACGGTTCAGGTCCGTATGGGGGCAACCCCATGAAGGTTCAAGTCCTTTCGCCCGCACCATTGATTGAAAGAGCTCCCAGCAATGGGGGCTTTTTTGTTATGGGCCCACCGCGGGGACAAGAACCAGCGAAGGAGCGAGCGTCAAGAAAACGCGGAGCGTTTTTAGCGAGCTGGCGAGTCCGCCGGCAGGCGGGCGAAGCCGGTGCGGATCCGCGAAGCGGATACGCGGACGTCCTTTCGCCCGCACCATTAAATGAAAGAGCTCCCAGCAATGGGGGCTTTTTTGTTATGCACGATCTCCTTGGACGGGTATCCTAATGGCAACGTGTGCCTATCAGAGGAGAAGCCATGCTGTTTTCCGGTATCATCGCCGCCCTTACCAGTCTTTTGATCCCTATTATCATCCTGTTGCTGCTGCTTCCCAACGCCTGCTATGTCGTCGAGCAGCAACATGCCGTGATTATCGAGCGCTTGGGCAAGTTCAACCGCATCGTCAACGCGGGTTTCCACCTGAAGGTGCCCGTAATCGACCGAAAGGCCGCCACGGTGAGCCTGCGCACCATGAAAAACGGTTTTGGCATCGACGTTAAGACCCAGGACAACGTGACCATCGGCCTCGAGGTCTCCGCTCAGTATCACGTGAGCTACGACATGGGTGCCGGCCCGGCGGATTCGGGCATCTACAAGAGCTACTACATGCTGCAGGAGCCCGTCGACCAGATGCGCGACTTCATCACCGATGCCCTGCGCTCCTCGATTCCCGTTTACACGCTCGACGAGGTCTTTGCCAAGAAGGACGACATTGCCAAGGACGTCAACGCCACCGTGTCCGAGCAGATGGCCGCCTACGGCTTCACCCTCGTGTCGACGCTCATCACCAAGATCGCGCTGCCGACCGAGGTCGAGAATTCTATGAACGACATCAACGCTGCCCAGCGCAAGCGCGCCGCGGCACAGGAGCTTGCCGAGGCTGACCGCATCAAGCGCGTCACCGAGGCGACCGCCGAGGCCGAGGCTATGGAAAAGGCCGGTGAGGGCATCGCCAATCAGCGCAAGGCCATCGCGCTGGGCATCAAGGACTCGCTCGAGATTATCCAGGAGACGGGCGTTGGCAACGACGAGGCCAACCAACTGTTCATGTTTACGCAGTGGGCCGAGATGATGACGGAGTTCGCTCGTACGGGTAAAAACTCGACGGTCGTGCTGCCGAGCGACTTTTCTCAGTCGGCCTCGATGTTCGAACAGATGCTGGCAGCGGGCAAGGTCCAGAACGAGTCGAAGGAGTAGGCGCGCGTGAAATACACCGTCGTTTGCGTCGGCAAGCTCAAGGAGCGCTTTTGGAAGGATGCCTGCGCTGAGTACACCAAGCGCTTGGGCGCTTATGCCAAGGTGGATATGCGCGAGGTGGCCGATATCGATCCGGCTAAGGCGGGTGGCGTTGACGCTGCGCGCGATAAGGAAGGGGCGGCAATTCTTGCCGCCTTGCCGCCGCGAGCACATGTGATTCTGCTGGCTATCGAGGGCAAGGAGCGTTCGAGTGAGGAGCTCTCGACCCGTCTCGATGACCTCATGCTGCGAGGCAACAGCGACATCGCTTTTGTAATCGGCGGATCGGACGGCGTGAGCGATGCCGTGCGCGCCCGCGCCGATGAGATGCTCAGCTTTGGACGCATCACCTTACCGCACAACCTGGCGCGCGTGGTGCTGCTAGAGCAGATTTACCGCGCCTGCAAGATCAGCCGCGGCGAGCCGTATCACAAATAGGTCGGCAATACGAAACAATGGCATGGGACAATAGCTTCCGTTTTGAGGAACGTGCCTGAGAGGACTATGTGATATGAAGATTGGATTTGTCGGTTTTGGCAATATGGCGAGCGCTATGGCCGATGGCTGGATCGCTGCCGGTGTAGCTGCGGGCGACATGTGCGCCTGCGCGGGTCGCTACGACGCACTGGTTGAGCGCTGCGAGGCGCGCGGCATGGTCGCCTGCCACGATGCCGCCGAGGTTGTCGCCGCATCCGATATCGTGGTCGCTGCGGTCAAACCGTACATGATCGAGAAGGTATTCGCCCCGCTCAAGGATGCTCTTG